>CP060220.1:2400000-2710251 GCA_023898385.1 Pseudobdellovibrionaceae bacterium
GTGCGATCTCAGTGGTTCTCAGCGACAACAGCCTAATACCCAAAGTTTCCCGGGTACGGGCTCCAGGTATTTTTTTTTGTATTTCTGATATCTCGCTCGTGCTGCTGCTATTTATAGTTGTAATAAAATCGACTTCACCGGCGACAAACAAGTCTAGCGCTTTGTTGCGATAAGCCGGCACCAGTTCGATACTTTGGGGTGCTGAGACAGAATAATCGAAGTGATTGGGGTTAATTCTGAGAACCAACTTGCCGTCTGATGAATCTCGCTCAACAAAGTAAATGCCGGACGTATTTCTAAAATCAGCAATTTTGCTGTCACTTAATTGGACAAGCGACTTTTTTGGCAAAATCGAATAATCAGTACTTGCCAGGAGTGGCACGATGAACACTACGTTGCTTGGTTCCAAAGGCCGCATAAATACGTTATCGCCCTTTGACCAAATAAACGTACTTAAGTCGTCATTTCGTGTAATACCCAGCAGCTCCTTAAGGCTTCCGTGAGTCGTCGAGTCTTTTTTGACAATCATCATAAGTGTATTTACGACATCTTCTGCCGAAATTCTCAACCCATCGACTGTGTGCAAATGGTTTCGAATACTTAGAGTAATAACCCCACCGTCAACAAACACGCTTGATGCCAGACTTGGCTGAACGTTTCCTTCTGCGTCGAATTCGATAAGGCGACTATATAGATTTCTAGCCAAGTTCGCTTCGGCATTTGTTTGTATATTCTGGGGATCAAATGCGGTTATTGATGTAAAATATGGATACGCAACCCTTAGATTTTCGATCATTATTGGTCGGCCTTTCCGTGCGATTTTGTTATCACCACCACCAAAAGGCCAAAGATTATTGCGTCGATCACTAGGCGGCCCGACCAGGCTATGGCGGCGCCTTCTACGCCAAAGGCGTTTACTAGGGGGTAGAACATGGCGACGAATAAAATTAGTTCTAATATGGGGATCAGTACGGTCCATTTTATGTGTTTTGATGATTGGATAAATGTGAACGAGACCCAGTTGAAACAATTAAAAACTATTCCTACCAATAGGATCTTCATTATTAAAACACTTTGACCCTCGAACTCTTTTCCGAGCCAGAGTCTAAAAATTTCTTCTCCCCACACAAACAGTATAGCTACCAGTGGCAACAGAGCCATTGCTATCCACAGTAGTCCAGATAGAAAATGCCTTTTGACCTTGGGGGACCACTCGCCCCCATACGACGAGAACACAGGAAACAGTATTCTTGTCACCGCCATGGGAATGATCCAAAATCGGGTGACCACTTCAAATGGTGCCGTATAAAATGCCATTTGATCCATTGGCACAAAAGAAGCCACCAAAAAACGATCTAAAAAAACCAATAGGGGATTAATAACAGTAATCAAAGAAAACCAAATTCCGGCTGAGTAGAGTGTTTTTATCGCCTTTGAGTCTACTGTTACGGCAAACCAATTCTTTTTTAGGTAGTGGCGCACCTTAATGAAACCATAAACAACGAGGCTCCACCTTAAAACCAACAAAACCAAAATGGCTATGTCCAAACGTTTTGACACGATCAATGCCACAAAAGGTGCTAAATAATTGGCGCTGCTGACCCAAAACTGCATGGTGTTGGCCACATTGAACCCGCGCATACCCTCTACGATACTTTTGTAATAAGAAAATAGTAAAAGCGCTGGCACTGTTAACGCTATACCTATGACACATTGACTGGCTTCATCAAAAAGACTGGGGCTGATGGTCAAATATTTTTCGAGCATTAAACCTTTAAGACCCAAAACTGTAAATGCACCTACAGCACTTAGTGCAACCACAAATATCAACCCAGCCTTTAAAACCGCCAGTGCCGGGCTAGAGATATGTTGGTCTTCCGTAGCCAATGTCTTTGTGAGCGTTCGGGCTATGCCTAGATCTAAAAAATTAAGATAACTTATAAAAACCCAAAACAATGTAAGAAGGCCAAACCGCTCAATCCCATACTGTCGAACCAAGATAGGTATAATCGCGAGGGCCAACACCGCCGGTGCGCCGTGGGCTGCTAGTGAATAGAAAATGCTCTTATTTACTGATTTCGACATCACTCTCTTTAAGAATCACTACGAGGTTTGGATCTAAGGGGAAGCGCCCACTGTAATACAGCGCTCCCATAAAAATTTCGTAAATATCTCTTAAAGCATACAGTGCCCGTTTCAGCCATGGTGGCTTGCCACTGGACTTCACCACTCTTGCGGCGTTGTACGAAGCTGTCACGCGAAGACCACAGAGACGTCCCACTTGATCGAGTCGCTCTGGTGTCAGTAGGGTCACGTGGGTTATGTCTTTATTAAACTGGGCCACACCAAAAGGCGATAAACCATTAGGCACTCGAATAAAAACTTGGCCTCGAGGGGCCAACAGCTGTTTGCAGGTCTTTAAACACTGGACAATTTCATCAACATATAAATGCTCTAGCACGTCGAACAATACGATAAGGTCAAACTTTTTTGAGGCCCATTCGGATTGCTGTAGTTCTTGAATATTAATCTTATACGCCTCATGCCCTCGCGCACGGGCTTGGTCCACAAGCTCGGGTATTAATTCAATCCCACACACGCTGTGACCGCGAGCTTTGGCCCAATCTAAAAACTCACCCGTGCCAAAGCCGATTTCTAAAACCTTGGCTGATCCGCCTGACAATAGATTTTTAAATTCCAGTTCAAAAATCTCTGGCGACTTGCGACCCTCGTCACTATCCCACAACTTAAAACCCACATAATCGCGGTAAAACTGATCTCGAAAATCACTCATTCGATTTAGGCTCTGTTGTAGTCATCTTCATACCTAATGATGTCATCTTCACCGAAGTAACTGCCGGTTTGAACTTCAACAAAAACCAAGGGCGCCGTGCCGTTGTTTCGAACACGGTGCTTGGCATTTACGGGAATATAAATATGCTCCCCCGGCCCGCGAGGTATGACCTCGTCATTTAACACCACTTCGGCCTCGCCAGAAATCACAATCCAATGTTCTGCCCGCTTGTTGTGAGACTGATAAGACAGCTGAGCCCCCGGATCTACGGTGATTCTTTTTGTCTTAAAGTCCTTGTTATCTGCAAGGGTTTCAAAACCACCCCATGGCCGGGTTTCAAAAGGGTGATCCGTAGCTTCAGGATGGCCCACCTCTTTAATTTTGCCCACCAAATCTTTGACCTTTTCGCTTTGTCCTTTATTTGAAATCAACAACGCATCCGGAGTATCGACCACTATGAGATTATTAACACCCACCAGGCCAATCACTTTGTTTTTTGCAGAAAACACGTAGTTTGAATAGGCGTCTTGGTTAAAGACTTTAGCATTCACATCTGATTTTAGTGATGGCACTTCATCGGCCAAACGGGCAATTTCATCCCACGAACCCACATCGCTCCAGCCAATTTCGCATGGGATGCACACCTGCTTGTCTAGTTTTTCCATGATCCCGTAATCAAGACTGATGTTTTCAAGGTTCGAATAAATTTGCTTAGCGTTGCTTAAGTCTTTTTCGATCCTCTCAATACTCTGCCACATTTCAGGCATATGTTTTTTAAACAAGTCGATCATTACGTTCACCTTAAATAAAAACATTCCGGCATTCCAGTAGTGGCGACCAGAGGACCGAAACTCTTCGGCCCGACTTTGTCCTGGCTTTTCATGAAAACCCCGAACCAATCGCGCTGAAAAAACACCACCCTTTGGATTCTCTGCCGTGGCCACGACGTCATCTTTTACTTCGATGTACCCATAGCCCGTGGCTGCATACCTGGGGGCAATGCCCAAGGTCACAATCTCACCTTGTTTAGCCACTTCATGACCCAAATTTAATACGATCCCAAAAGCGCGTTGGTCGGTGATAAGGTGATCGGCAGGGAACATTCCAACCACTTCGTCGCCTTCGCCGTTCATATTTAAAACATGGCACATGAGGGCTACAGCTGGCGCCGTGTTTTGCCCCATAGGTTCATAAATAGCATTTGTCTGGGGCAAGCCCATGGCTTTAAGCGTTCGGGCAGTGAGGGCCTCCATGGACGAAACGGTTACGATGTGAGGTGATCCGAATGGCTTAAGACGCTCAATTGAGTTTTCTAAAAAAGATTGGTCGTAGAATTCGCAAAACTGTTTGGGGTAAGAGGCTCGAGATACTGGCCACAACCGTGTGCCACTGCCACCTGAGAGAATTACTGGAATCATATTCACTTCCCTATTGCTTAAGTCCATTTCTAAAGGCCGGTTGATAACACGAAAATCCCACAATTAGGAGTACCGGTGCGCTTTCTATCGTTGATGCCCGTCGTCAAATCTTGCTCCCCTTTGGGAGAGCCCGCCGCCGGACCGCGGGTAGTGCCAAGGCCCCATCCCCTCGAGTTCGTATTTACGCCCCAAATTACGAGTTTAAATATTCGTTTAAAAATATCATCGCCCGTTCACTGAGGTCCTTGGCTCGAGTGGGCTCTACAGCTTCGGTGTAACATCTTAGCTCTGGGGCGTTGCCGGAGGGCCTAAAAAAAACGACCTCACTATTTTTAAAAATCAGCTTTGACCCGTCTGTTGTATCTAGTTTTGCTAGCTTTGAACCGACAAATCCCATGAACTCATCGCAGAATGTTTCAGGGTTAGAAAAAATTTGATTGGAAAGCTTCTCACTTATTTCAGTGGGAATGCCCTTTATAGAGGCACTGTGGGTGGCTCTTTGTGGCAATGTGTTGCGAAGTTGCGAGAGTGTCAGGCCTCGATCTTTACAGGACTTTAGCGCTACAACAATAGGCAAAACGGCATCGCGCGTGGGCAAGGATTCAAGGATCTTTCCTGTTTGCTCTAGTTTTGTGCCCAATAAAAAGCCCCCATTGGCTTCGTATCCGGCAATGGCTCCTTGAAAACCCCGAGCGGCTATTTCTTCCATACCTGATATGACAAATGGCGATCCAATTTTTGTCCACTCGATCTCTTTAAATTGATTCATTTCACTTACTGCTGAATTGCAGCTCACAGGTAAAGCAATGGCTTGAATTCCAAGTGCTGAAGCCACCAATGGGCCTAGTTCATCACCACGCAGAACATCGCCCTTTTCGTCTAACACAAATGGTCGATCAGAATCACCGTCTGTGCTTACAAGTGCATCAGCCCCTTCTGCCAAAATCCATTCCTTAAGTCGCTCAAGATCGGTCAACGCCTCCGTGTCAACGGGAATAAACTGATCAGAAAAACCCTTACGAACAACTGTGGCACCTAGATTTTCCAGAATCTCACCTATTACTTTGCGACCCACAGCCGAGTGCTCATAAAGAATAACTTTTTGCCCCGCCAAACTCTCGACACCAAAAAAATCTGTGTATCGATGAACGTACTGGCTAAACCCCTCAGGGTTTTCATTTTCGTACACCTGGCTTAAGGGGCCCTCAAGCCCGGCCCTTAGCATGCCGGCCTCAGTGAAGTCTTCCATCACCACATCGTTAGCCTCGTAAATATTAATAATGCTTTCTTCATCGGCTTTTAGAATTTCTCCTCCGGGAAGGTAAAATTTCAGGCCGTTTCGATCAGCAGGTATATGACTTCCGGTGACCATGATCGCACAGGATTTGTTTTTGATTCCACAAAGAGCCAAGGCGGGAGTGGGCAGGTGCCCCACGTAATCAACTTTCCAGCCACACTTTTGAGCGGCATAGATCACGGCTTTGGTAATTCGAGGGCTACTCTCTCTGTAATCATCGGCTAAAAACAAACGTTGCTCACCATCAGTAGAGTTCATTACTGCCACTGCGTGTTTGAGAAATGACTGAACGAACTTTGTCACTTCAAGGTCCGTAAGCTCTACCGCCAAACCTCGAACACCGCTGGTGCCAAACTTTAATGCCACAATTTTCTCCTCAGCTTTTAAATAATATTTAGATCTGATAACCGCTGCCGGTATTTTTTTGCAAAGGCCTCTATGCTAAACTCTTCTTCGATAAATTTCTTGGCTCTTTCGCCCATCTCTTTATTTTCTGACAAAAAGGCCAACCGCAGACTTGCCACTGCAGACTCTTCATCGGGCTCAGCCCAGGTTTGCCCCTGCCAATAGGGATAGCCACCCTCAACAACAGGTACCTCTTTAAACTGCACCAAATAAGAATTATCTTCTCGCATAAAACCCATATTGCCCGAGTATCCCGTGGCCACCACTGTTTTACCTAAACACATGGCTTCGGCCATTCCTAGACCAAATCCTTCTGATCGATGCAACGACAAAAATCCATCGCACAAATTCATGAGACCATTCATTTGATCGCGAGATAATACCTGGTCGATAATTTTGATGCGCGGGTCTTTGTTTGCCAGAGTCGTTAGATTTCGAAACATTTTATCTTGTTCGTTTCGCCCTCGAATTCGAGATACTTTTACCACAAGCCCCACGTCGTCTTTTTTAGACTGAGGAAACGCTTTTTGAAAAGCCGCAATGGCCCCATCCGGGTTTTTTCGGTACGTCACCGAATTCATATCAAAGGCCGTTAAAAACAAAAATGAGTGCTCCGGCAAATTAAAAGTCGACCTCTCATATTTGCCCTGAATATCCACAGCTACAGGTATGCCCATATTTAAACACGGGACTGAAGACGTTCGACGAATAGACTCTGCCGTGTACTCTGATATGGCCCAGTACTCGTGGATAAATCGATCTGCTATTCGCCAGGGGATTGGGTAACTTGGTAACTCCCAAGCGGCGTATTGAATGTTGAATCGCTTCTGCCAAAAATCTTCTGGCACCCCTGATAGCGTGGTCAAAAGACCATCACCGTTGAGACAAAAAATATTGCCTTTAAATTCGGGACTAGAAAGTATCGGGAGTGATGCGTCTTTTTCGTGTTGAGCTTGAAACGAGGTTTTTTGTATATCAACTACACCGTGGGGCAGGGCCGATGCGGCCATGGCTTGGTGGGCCCTTTTAAGTAGATTGCCAAGGCCCGAGGTCGAAAAAGGAAAACCAATAAGATTGACCCCAATTTTCCCTTGAGCCAAAGCGGGGTCCTGAAGCTTTGCCAAATCATGGCTCTTTAACGTGGCCACGGACCTTTCTCGAACTAATCCCGAAATTCGTGACCGCAATGAGCTTGGTAAAAAATTATAGGCCGGCCTAATGAAACGACTAAGACCGAACCCCAGACGAATTATGTGGTCATTGACCCTGGCCACGGTGGCCTTCCATAGACTCGATAATATCTTTAAGACTTTGTTCAAGCGAGTAGCGGGGTGTCCAGTGCAGTTGTTCTCTTAATTTATCGCTTGAACAACTGACTATGGGCATATCCACCGGCCGTAGGCGATCGGGGTCAACAACGACTTCAACATCTACACCAATCAAATCAATGAGCGTCTTTAAAACGGTTTCGATTTTAAAGCTCTGCCCAGAACAAATATTAAACACTTCACCTGAGGCAATCTGATCCCGCTTGGTCATGATAGTTACATAGGCATCCACCACGTCCCGGACATCTAAAAAATCACGTTCTGGAGATAAATCGCCCACCTTCAAAATGCCTTTGCCCCCTGATTTTTTGATCTCAAGAAGCTGCGTCACAAAAGATGGCACCACAAAGTCTACACTTTGCCCTGGGCCAATATGGTTCAGTGGCCGAAGGCGTATGGTCTTAACTGAGCTGCTCGCCGCATACTGGCCCGCCAATAAATCTGATGCGGCCTTGCTCACACCATAGGGATTTAAGGGCTCAAGTGCTCCGTCTTCGTCGATACTCTTACCGGACTTAAATGTTTTTCCGTAGATGGCGGCGCTTCCCACGTTGATCACTGTGCATTCAGGAGCCTCTGATTTAACGGCCTCTAAGACGTTAAGCGTGCCAAAAATATTCACCTGAAACGTGGCCTCGGGATGTGCAAATGAAGTTGGCACATGAGACTGGGCTGCTAAATGAAAAATAACATTGGGTTTATATTCTGAAACGGCTGAGCGAACCTGGCCTTTGTTTGTAATGTCTAAACTGAGCCACTTAAGGGCGGCCGAAGATTTTGAGTCTGCCACATCATGGGCCATGGCGACCACGCTCACACCTGGCATCTCACCCAAGCGATGAAGCAAATGTGCGCCCACAAAACCAGAAGCACCAGTGACCATGACCTTCATTTAGGCAAACTTTCTATTACAATACGTTAGTGCTCTTTATCCGCTTGATGTCAGCATCAACCATCTCAGTGATTAGCTCTTCTAAGGTTGTTGTTGCCTCCCAGCCCAATTTTTCTTTGGCCTTTGCTGGGTTACCCAAAAGAATATCCACTTCCGACGGGCGATAAAAGCGAGGATCAATTTCTACGAAATCTTCATAATTAAGACCTAGATGGTCAAATGCAATTCGGCACATATCGCGAACTGTCGTGGTTCGGCCTGTTGCCACCACATAATCATCTGGCTCATCTTGCTGCAACATCAGCCACATTGCTTTAACATAGTCACGAGCATGGCCCCAGTCGCGCTTAGCATCCATATTGCCGAGGTAGAGCTTTTCTTGAAGGCCCAGTTTAATTCTGGCCGCAGCATCAGTGACCTTGCGGGTTACAAACTCAACGCCCCTAAGTGGGGATTCATGGTTGAACAAAATCCCGCTGCAGTTAAACATTCCGTAACTTTCACGGTAGTTAATGGTCATCCAGTGAGCATAGAGCTTAGCCACACCATATGGAGAGCGCGGGTAAAACGGCGTGTTTTCACCCTGCTTTTCTTCTTGGATCATACCAAACATTTCAGATGTGGAAGCCTGATAGTAGCGGGCATTTGATTTGTTTAACCGAATGGCCTCAAGCATATTGAGTGCCCCAAGGCCTGTTGCGTTTGCCGTCAACACGGGTTGCTCAAAAGATGTTCCTACGAATGATTGAGCGGCTAAGTTGTAAACCTCATCAGGTTGAAAATCACGAATCGCTCGTGTCAATGAAGATAGGTCAGTTAAGTCTCCATCAAAATAGTTAATCTTGTCAGTGATGCCTAACCAATCTAATCGCTCACGATTAGGGGTGCTCTGTCTTCGAACCAATCCTGCCACTTCGTAACCATTATCCAGCAACAGTTGTGATAAGTACGCCCCGTCTTGACCGGTTACGCCGGTGACAAATGCCCGTTTTCCCATTTTCGTTCTCCGTCATCAGGTATTTAAAAATCGCCAAACTATATAGAAATGCCGGCCGCTATTCAAATGCCCGTATCGCCGCCTTGCATTACTCCAGGCACCCTAAACTTACGGCTAATGGGCCCTTGCAGCTAGATTGTCAAAAATGCTCTCATATTTTCGCGCAGCATCTTTCCATGTGTATTGCCCCAGGCGAGAGGCTAAATCCTGCTGGCTAGAAAAGGCGGCTTTGGGGTCTTTTAACACCGAAAGAATTTTTTCCGCCATATCTGTAACATCCAATGGGTCAAACAGCGCGACACCCGACTCGAGGGGCTCTACCCCGACAAATCGCATTCTTTCAAGCACTTGTGGGATTGCTGACATAGCCACTGGAGTACCCATGTGCCAAGCTTCGAGCGCCGGCCATGGCAAACCGCCCTCAAAAAGTGTGGGGACGACCGTTAATTCCGCATGCTTGTGCAAAGCAAATAGGTCTTCTTCCGAAACATTACCTGTCAATATCAAATGATTTTGAATACTTGACTGCTCAATATGTGCCGCCACGTTGGGATCACCCTTCCAATTTGATGCTGTCAATACGAGCTCCAAGTCTTGGCCGCCTTCCACGACCCGCTCAAAAGCTTTTAACAGATTCAAAGTGTTTTTATAGGGTCGAATCTGGCTTGGAAAAAAGATGAACTTTCTAGTTATTCCATGCCGCTTAAATAATGTCTCCGGTTCTACATTAGTTGCTCCGGCAACATTAACCGGCAAATATACAAAATCCGCCGCTGAGGGGCGAAGGGATGGGATGTTTCCCAGCCCATGAGTTTTCATTACATATTCACTGTTGCTTACAAAATAGCACCCCTGCTTGGCCAACCTGTTTGCAACAGCATAGGTAATCATATTTTGTTCCGAAATGACCTCAAACGGGAATCCACTTTCTAAGAACTTTCTGATGTACTGAAATGCCGAAAGATCATGGAGGGCCATCACTTTAGGGAACCGTAGGTGGACTGAATTGCCTATGCCGATATAGGGAATCAAAAAAACTTCTGCCCGAGAAAACTCTTTTGCCAAATGGGCAAGAGTCGGATCGCCAAATTTGTTCATATACAAAAAATGGGCAAGCTTTCTCCCGAGTGATACCAATAATAGCATTGGCATGATCGACGCCACCATAATCCAAAATCCAAACACAATATTTAGCAATACTGCCGCTGCTAGTACAAAAACGAGCAATTTTTTTTTGCCCCGAAGATGAGCTAGAACAAAAAAGCCGACCCGATTTAGCGTAAACAGCGTCTTCACCGCCAACCATTGAATTCGACTCCTTGACCCTACAGCTCGCTCAAACAGATACTTGAAAAAATGGCGATAATACCTTTGTATTTTATTTCGGGGCCGCGTGGCTTGCTCAACCTCTGTAGCGTTGTCCGCTTCTTGTGATTCTGCCAAATTAGAAGCTACGATTTCTGGTGTCCGTATGTGGATCCGCCCCCGATTTTCCGGAGCAGCCATCGCTTCTGCGAGCATCTTGGTGAGACCCTGGCGATTAAAATCGTAACACCAAAACTCAATTTCTATATCAGTGATTTCCAAAAGGGCCTTTGAAAGGTAGAGGATATACTTTGATATCCCTTCTCGCTCGAACGAGACTTCATGCTCAAATGCCGCCCAAATGCCTATAACACGAATGCCCATACCCGCCTTTACAATTTGCCCGGTTGTCACCGCCCAATGTGAACCTGTCAACACTCTTTGTTGCGGCACCCCATTGAGACAACGCGCCTGGCTAAGGCACTTCAGTACGCCTGCCTACGGGTAAACCCAACCTATATTGATTTTGACTTGAAAATATCGCTAGGGTAATCAAAATGTTGAATTTTTCCAGGTAATAATAAGAGAATTTATGAGAAATATTCCTATTGCAATCCCTAGCTTTGTCGGAAATGAAAAGAAGTACCTCAATGAGTGTATCGAAACCGGTTGGATTTCTTCTGTTGGGAAGTTTGTTGGCGAATTTGAAGAGAAATTCAGCCATGCAGTTGAAACCAAGCATGCTTTGACCTGTGCTAATGGCACAGTAGCGCTGCACCTCGCACTAAAGGCTTTTGACGTCGGACCCGGAGACGAAATTATTGGCCCGACGTTGACTTACATTGCTAGCGCCAACGCCATAAAATATTGCCAAGCCACACCGGTATTCGTAGATAGCGACCCCGTAACTTGGAACATGGACCCTAAAGAAATTGAATCTAAAATCACACCTCGGACAAAAGGAATAATGGTGGTCCATCTTTATGGTCAGCCATGCGACATGGATCCCATTAATGAAATAGCTAAGAGACATGGATTATTCGTACTAGAAGATGCCGCTGAGGCCCTTGGCGCTTCATATAAAGGGAAGCCTGTAGGTAGTCTCGGCGATTGTGCCACATTTAGCTTTTTTGGAAACAAAACGCTGACCACTGGCGAAGGCGGCATGATCTCAACGGGTAGCGCGGCCTTGGCCGAAAAAATGCGCCTTTACAGAGGTCAAGGCATGGATCCAAATAGACGATATTGGTTTCCTGTCATCGGATACAACTATCGAATGACGAATATGCAGGCTGCAGTTGGAGTTGCACAATTAGAAAAAATCGACTGGCACCTACAAAAGCGTAAAGAAGTGGCTTTGGCGTATTCAGAACTCTTGGGTGATTTGCAAGATTTTGTTGTGCCCCAAGGTCAAGATGGCAATAGCGTGCATAGCTTTTGGATGTTTTCGGTAACCCTGACCGACAAAGTGACCCAGAGTCGAGATAAAGTCATGGAGCTGATGGCTGCCGATGGGATTGAAACTCGGCCCGTGTTTTACCCTATGCATGTCATGCCCCCTTACCAAGACACCCCAGGAAAGTTTCCTGTGGCTGAAAAACTTGCAGCACGTGGCATAAGCCTACCTACCCATGCCCACCTTTCGCGCGAAGACATGCAGTTTGTTACTGATCGCTTGAAATACCATATCGGCCGTTAGTAAGGCCGACAAAAAAAGAACTCGGAGGAAAATTGTGAATCAAGCAGAAATTATTGAACAAATAATTGGTCCCGCCATTGAAGAATATAATGACGCTAATGGTGAAGATCTACAGCTCAGCCCAGAATTGCCACTTTTCGGAAAAGATTCAAAAATTGATTCTCTAGGGCTTGTTTCACTAATAGTTGAAATTGAAAATCTTCTTTCTGAAAAATACGATGTTTCTGTTTCGTTGGCTGATGAGAAAGCCATGTCGCAAACAAAAAGTCCGTTCAAAAACGTAGACTCGCTTTCAAACTACATTCTTCAACTGATTAACGCCTCTGCATCATGACTCAAAACAAAGTCACATTAATAACCGGAACCAGAAAAGGCATTGGCCGCACGTTGGCTGAGCATTTTGTAAAACAAGGTCACATGGTTGTTGGATGCAGCCGATCGCCAATTGATTTCGAATTGCCAAACTATAAACATATTCTTGCGGATGTCGCCGACGAAAAAGCTGTTTCTGGAATTTTTACTTTCATTCGCAAGGAGTTTGGGCGACTCGATAATTTAATAAACAATGCTGGAATAGCATCGATGAACCATAGCCTGTTAACGCCACTTTCAACAGTTGAAAAGGTGCTGAGCACAAACTTCGTTGGTACCTTCTTATTTTGTCGAGAAGCCGCAAAACTTATGAGACGCAATAAAGTAGGTCGCATCGTTAATTTTACAACCGTTGCTGTCCCCCTACAACTCGATGGCGAATCCGTTTATGCATCGTCAAAGGCTGCTGTTGGAACTCTAACAGAAATCTTAGCCAAAGAACTTGGTAGCTTTGGGATTACAGTGAATGCCATTGGGCCGACACCAATTGACACCGACCTCATTCGTGCTGTGCCCAAAGAAAAAATCAATGATCTTCTTTTGAAACAATCTATCCAAAGAATGGGCACCGTTGATGATGTTATCAACGTTATCGACTTCTTTCTAAGCGACCGTAGCAGCTTTATAACTGGACAAAAAATTTACCTAGGTGGAGTATCTTGATTACCTTCCTGCTAAATCAATTTGAATCAAACCTTAAGAATGATGCACTCGTGTGGCAAGATAGAGCCTACAGTTACGGGGACCTGCTTGATTTAATTAGGTCTCATCAAAGTAGCCTCGCCAACCACAATATTCGCCCTGGCAGCATAGTTTCATTGGAGGCTGATTTTTCGCCAAGCAGTGTAGCCATGCTGCTGGCCCTTATTGATAATCGAAACGTCATTGTCCCGTTAACCGATTCCGTAAAAGACAAACGAGACGAGTTTCGCGAAATTGCAAACGTGGAATATGTGGTTGAGATTAAAGCAAATGATGATGTTTCCTTTCAAGGGACCGGTCACAAAGTCGACCACCAACTACTCCAGGAGCTTCAGGGTCGGAACCATCCAGGACTCATCTTATTTTCTTCAGGCTCTACCGGCAAGAGTAAGGCTGCCGTACATGACCTTGTACCACTTCTTGAAAAATTTAAGGTGCCTCGCAAATCTAAGCGCATCCTCACTTTTCTTTTGTTCGATCACATCGGAGGTTTTAATACTATAATGTATTCGCTATCTAATGGCGGCTGTGCAATTACAGTCAGTGATCGCACGCCAGAACACGTATGCGCCGCCATTGAAAAATACAAAGCCGAAATACTTCCGACTTCGCCGACTTTTTTGAATCTTCTGCTTTTGAGCGAAAGTTATAAGGACAAAGATTTTTCAAGCTTAGAGTTGGTGACATATGGTACGGAAATGATGCCAGAGTCTACACTCACTCGGTTTCGCGCTGCCTTTCCTCAAGTGACTATGCAACAAACATATGGCCTATCCGAAGTGGGAATTCTGCGATCTAAATCAGAGTCTTCTGATTCTCTATGGGTAAAAATTGGTGGTGAGGGCTATGAAACCCGGATCCGAGATGGGATGCTTGAAATCAAAGCTAAAGCAGCTATGATGGGATACTTAAATGCCCCAAGTCCTTTCACTGAAGACGGTTGGTTTAAAACAGGCGATGTTGTAGAAGTAAAAGGTGATTTCTTTCGATTTCTAGGCAGAAAATCTGAAATTATAAATATCGGTGGTGAAAAGGTGTACCCGGCGGAGGTTGAGGGCGCGCTTCAAGAAATGGATGGCGTGTTGGACGTGGCTGTTGCTGGTGAACCCCATGCAATTATGGGTCACATAGTGACGGCCCGAGTTCGCCTCAACAGTGAGGAGACACAAAAAGAATTTCGAGTGCGCATGAAGAAGTTTTTGAAAGATAAACTGCCTGCCTATAAAATACCTCAGAAAATAATTCTCGAGGACCACAGCTTTCATGGCGGTCGATTTAAGAAGATGAGAGGACAAAGCGCAAGTGGCCACAACTGATATTGTAATTGTTGGAGCCGGTGGTTTCGCTCGCGAAGTCTATGCATGGCTCAAAGACGGTCTTCCCTCTGACTTGCGAATCAAAGGATTTCTCTCGCCAAATCCAAAAGATTTAGAGGGTTTTGATATTGAAGAGCCCATACTCGGGTCAGAAAAAGAATATGTACCCACGGATAATGATCGCTTTGTACTAGCAATTGGCCATATGGATGTTCGAGTAAATGTAGCAAATTTTCTCAAGAGTCGCGGTGCCAAGTTTTACACTTTTGTCCACAATTCGGCCGTAGTGTCTCCTACAGCCAGCCTCGGGGAAGGCGTTGTAGTTTGCCCCTTCGCGCTTGTTAGCCCTAATGCTCAAGTCGATGATTTCGCATTGATCAACTTTTATGCATCTGTGGCTCACGACGCCCACGTTGGTGAATTTTCCGTGCTCTCGCCCTACGCCACTCTGAATGGCTTTGCACAGCTTGGATCTGAAAGCTTTATGGGAACACACTCGACGATCGTCCCCGGAATCTCGGTCGGCAGACGAGTGAAAATTGCAGCCGGCACTGTGGCACTGAAATCGGTAGCCGACAGCAATCTTTTGATGGGCGCTAAAGCCAAATCCTTTAAGATTTATTAAATTTCAGTTTCTTTACGAAAACCCTGTACTGCCCCAAATTCTTTATGTGTATCCCTAGGGCATCAACATTTTCTGGAATATTTAGATCAAAGGACTCTACGCTATTAAAAGCACCCCCATAGCGCGGGTAGTATGCTGTATGATCGATAATTTTGTTGTTCTTCCACTGTTCAACAATCACTTCTAAAACGCCCCGACGAAGAGAAAATACGGTGCATTTTAATTGAAATAGTCCACTAACAGCCAAACTTTCCCCCGGTCGCCCCATTATTATCCGCAGATAATCTTCCCCTGGATCGAGGGCCACTTGGGGGTGCTTTTCGCCCAAGATTTTCTCAAAAGGTTTTGGGCCCCTTAACTCAAAGTTAGCCGATGCGGCGAAATCAGCGAGGTATAATTCGACCCCTTTTTTCTCTGCAATTCCGGATCTCAATTTGTAAAAATCTTCTGCTACGGCCGCGCAAGGAACGAGTGCTTTGGCGGCCATTGCCGGGGAAATGCTTTTGCCGCTATCCGTTCGAGAAACATTTACATTTTTCAATAGGGCGCTCGCCTCCTCTAAAACATTTGAACGTGAAAACGGCGTCAATAACTTTTTTTGAGCCCGTGCGAGGCCCAACACTTTGTCTGAGTCCTCCAACAAAATTTTAACTCGCTCTTCAAGCTCCTCAATATCAACACACGCACCCAATTCATTTAAATCTTCACGCGACAACCCTAGCGATAGGTTTTCACGAAAAAGCGGATTCTCTTCGCTAAAAAGGATAGGCATCCCCGCACAAATCGCCTCAAGTGGTGTATAGTGCATATGATAGTTACTGCGATGCCAGTAAATAAACAGTCTCGACTTCAACCACTGACGCATGAATTCATCTCTGGGCAACATCCCAACAATCATTGTTTTTAATCTAATTGAGTCAGGCACTTCACCAAGCTGGTTCTTTCCAAAGATTTTAAGATTCCTAGCAACTTGAGATTCACTTAATGTTTGAGCTTCTCTGGTCGCATCGTCAAAAACACCGATATTGCCGATCACAGTAGATACACTGTCCGCCGTACTTGTGATAGACCATTGGTTCTTAAAATTTTCGGAGTCTACGGTGCCGTGCAAAGTGATGGTTCTCGAAAATCGCTCTACTCCCGGTAATTCCAATAGGGTTTGAAATATAGGCACAAACAAAAGATTGGGCGGCAGGTCATCAAAGGGCTCTAGAATTTCTGATAGAGGCCTAAGATTTCCAAACGTGCCAAAATACCTATAAATAACCGTGCCCTTGAACCAACTTGCTATGGTAATTGCCGTTGATAAGTCTGTGGCTAAGTAGATGACATCGAAATTAGCATTAAAAAATAACTGTTCCTCTTCTGAAAAAACGCCTCTTCTTTGACTGAGCCGCGACCGCCTCGCAAATATTCGCTCTGAAATACCTAGTGTACAGCCATCTTCCCAATTTGGATAAAACGGCGAACTTGGATTATCATAATCTAGAGATTCCTTGTAATTGAGGGCTTCAATGTTGACCTCTTCAGGCACCACCTCGAATCCGGCTTCTAAAAGCAACGGCACTTCTGTCATCCTCAAGGTCACATGGGTACAGGCCCAATACATCCGAGGTCGCCGAAGTGGCATATACAAATCCCCTTAGTCACCAAAATAGTTATATTTCTCATGGAGAAAAAACGAATTGACGTAGCTTCCCCCGTCATAACGGTAGCCCAAAGGCTCTAAGATATTCGTTACCGCCCTGCTATCGACATGTCCTGTTTCTATACAAAAAACCAAAGGCAACACATCGTTAATAGTCAATGTTTCGAGAATTGAAACCTCATGTCCTTCAACATCTAGAACAAACAAATCAATCTTTTTTAGGCCATATTTTTTAATCAAATCTTGATAAGTGGTCGTGGGAACTTCTACTTCAATCAATTCACAATTTTGTTGTTTAAGCGACGCCATGTGAACATCCGTGTGCGCTAGAGAGCCATTGCCAAAATTATTACCATGAACAGGATGCACAGCATGAGTAAACCTCGAGCGCCCAGTCGAGCTCGAGAGCGCACCAAATACATTTTTAGAATTTGGTCTATTCTCAGCAAGCCGCTTAAACAAATCTGGGTATGCTTCTATATTTAAACCATTCCACTTCAACGTATTTTCAAAAAAATAGCATGTAGAATCGATAATCCCATCGAAGGCTCCACATTCAATATACGTACCCGCTCGGTTATATCTAAAAAAGTAGCGATTGTATAAAACCTGATCAAGGGGCGGATCAAATTGACCAAACCATCTCCGAGGCTCTTTCAATGATTCATCTTTGCGAAAGAATCTGTTCGTAAGCACTTCCCATTTAAACATTATTTTGCCACCGATTCTATCTTCCACGATTGCTCTAAAAATTGATCATACTTTTCTTCTCCCGAAACCTCTAGGGCCAACTTCGGAGAATCAATGATTACCTGACCGCCATCCCGGGCTACTCCCACCAGCCGTGAATACACCTGATACTTCCCTGATTTCAGGGGGAACTGATCAAGAGAAACCCGAACGCTATACTGCCCGGGCATGACGTCGTCAAAATCTACGCCCTGAAAATCATTCCGCAAGTGAATTGATACGTTCTCTGTTTTGTCCAATACAAGAAAATTAACGAACACTTCACTAAACTCATCGGAGTTTGAAAACTCCATTTCAAAACTGACGCCAGCTCTGGGCGGTATTACCGAAACACTATTTTCTTCAGAAAGAACCGCAAGACTATTAAATTTCAAACCTGATTTCTCAAGAACGAGTTTGGGCTTCTTTTTTTCATCGCCAACATTTGTTGAATCACCCAGCGCCACCCTGTCAAAATAGTAGTCGATTCCCTCTCGAGTTTTACCGTCAAATACAATGCATCCGTCTTTTAACACAATCACTCGGTTAGTTAGCTTTTGAATCATCCCAACGTCGTGACTGACAAGAATTAGAATCTTTGCTTCCATAATCAAATCATCCATTCTTGCCCGTGCTTTGCGCATAAAATCTACATCACCCGCCGCAAGCATTTCATCGAAAACTAATATTTCTGGGTCAATTGTCGTCGCGATAGTAAACGCTAGCCTTACAGACATGCCCGAAGAGTAATACTTTACGGGTACGTCAATAAAGTGGCCCAAGTCCGTAAAATCTATAATCTCTTTTTCTTTAGATGTGATCTGTTCCTTTGAGAACCCCAGCATATAGCCATTTAGGTAAATGTTTTCTCTGCCCGTCGCTTCTGGGTCAAAGCCCGCAGCTATTTCAATAAGGGGCTGCAGTCGACCAGAAACTGAAATCGTTCCTTCTGATGGTTTTAGTATTCCAGATATCACTTTCAAAAGAGTACTTTTACCCGCACCATTTAGGCCGATGATGCCTAGCCGCTCGCCTTCATGAATCTCAAGATCTATTCCCTTTAGCGCATGCAACTTGCCGACTTTTTCGGAAACATACTTCCTTTTCAAAATCGCATTGATCAGTCTCTCTTTAAGGTTGTTGGTCTTGTCATAATACAAGTCATAAACCAGACCGACATTCTTGAGTGCTATTTGAAAATGTGGACCGACTGATGACACAATGACCTTCTTAAAGTTTAAATACGATTTTGTTGTCGTATTTATAAAGGAAGTACATTCCCAAAATCAAACTCACCACTGACGCACCCGTCAACACGGCCATATCAAAGGCGCTTGGCAGCCTCTGATACATAATCGGATCTCGAAAACAGTTCACAAAATAGTAAAAAGGATTCAGCTTCACTATAAATTGAAGTTGAGTGGGCAACAGCTCAATAGGATACAGAATTGGCGTCAAAAAGAATGCTGCCTGCATTACTGTGGGGATGATATGCATTAGGTCTCGAAAATAAACGCTCATAATCCCAACCAAAGTGGACACTCCCAAAAAAAATCCAAATGAAATAACTATGGGCAGGGGCAAGAAAAACAATGCGGGCGAAAAATGAAGGCGACCAAACAAAATTCCTAACAACACTAGCGCCACAAAGCTTAAAAGAAAATTAACTAACTCGATTGATACCACGTTCAGCGGATAAATTAACTTTGGCAGGTATATTTTCTTAATGAAATGCTCATTGCCAATAAATGCCATGGTCGAATTGACCGTGACCCCAGAAATTACATTGAAATACACCGCACCCGTGAACATAAAGACAAAATAATTCTGCATTTGTATTTTGTTCGCAGCGGAGAACACAACTCCGATCACTAGGTAGTGCAACAGTGGCGCCAAAACCGTCCACATAAAGCCCAATATTGAACGACGGTATCTCTGTTTGAGGGTAGACCTCACGATACTGTAAACTACATGGCGGTAGCTATAAGTGTCCCGAAAAAGCTTATCTGCCCAAGACTTCATATTTAACAACCAAATACTCTACTGGCCACGAGTCTACCTACCTCAGCTCTGCACTTGTCTGCTTATTCAATGGCATCTGTTTTGATACAAACTGACTTCGCGAGAAAAAATCAAAAACCTCACTTGAATACTGCTGCCAGGTCGGCCACTTTGCGACCTCTGCCTCTTCGCAGAGTCTTTTATAGAGATCTTGGTCTTCAAAAAGGCGTTTTATTTCTTTGGCAATATCTGTAATTGATTCGGGATCCGCAAAGGTACAACCACCCAGAATTTCACCGATCTCTTTCATGCTGTCACGGTCCCCTGCTAAACATGGCTTCCCGTGGTAAATAGATTCTACTATGGGCAATCCAAATCCTTCTGCCAAGGAACAAAAGATAGAAAACTTTGATGCCCGATAAATTTCATTGAGCTCCTCATCTGAAGCTGAATATTTGATATCTATATCATATCCTCGCTGCTTGAGCTGAGCCATCTCTTGCAAAAAGTCGTCATTTTCTCCGCCAGGATTCCCAACGAACAATAGGCGAAAATGACATCCTTCATCCATTGCCATAACGCTAGCCCGCATGATTGCCCTTTGATTTTTTCTTGGGTCAATCGAACCAACGCAACAAACCAAAGGTTTTTGAGACTCAACTAATTCAGAATGGACAATATCTTTCGAAAAATCAGCCCCCAGGTAATGAGCCTCTATGACTGGTTTCCTGTGGTGGGCATAATTAATGTTAGAAATAAAACTCTCGAGTTGAGACTTTACATGGGTGCTTATGCAAGAAACCTTATTTGCATATCGTAACAAGCTCAAATACGTGACGAACTCGCGACTGATTAACTCGCAAAATTCTGGACGATACACAGGAATTAAATCGTAAACAATCATCGAGGAATCCACATTAAAATGGGCGAACAGACAATTTAAGGTTTCCACACGTGACTTGTCTGTTATTACTTCTGGCACTAAAAATTTCTTGCCCCAAACAAATGGCACTTCCATTGTGTTGACCTTCACTGCACCAGAGGATTGTTTCTTGCGGGAAGTGTATTCACGACTTTGAAGCCAAAATGATATTCGAAAGGCTATTCTAGATAATGGCTCTGACTTTTTAATCATCAATTTAGCCATACGAAGGTATTTGTTTCGAGATAACCAATTTCTAAATTTGACTTCTACTTTTGGATTTTGCCAGCTAATAAGTTGATCGACCTCTTGCTCGGACATGCAATAGAGTCGACGATCCACAAAACCAAACTTAACAAAACAAACTTTTGGCTCCGGCGCCCTTAAATATTCACTCAGCTTTCGTACCACCCGCTGTATACCACTATTGTATGGGTAACTAAAAGTATGAGTGACGTCCATTAAGATCTTGTCATCACTGATATCAGCAAGCACCAAAGGAAAACCATTTGAGACTAAGGTCCTCGCCTCGTTCAAATTCATAAAGTGCAATATTAAACTTGAAAAATCGTTCTGAAGCGCCAACAGCTCCAATGATTTAACTTCGTCCATTCGGGGATAACGACCGCAAAATAACAGGAATAAAACTACGATTTTCGCTTCTCCCGAAATTTTAGACTCTGTTAATAAATACAAAAATCTGTTTGAGGCGCTTGACTCTTTTGCCTGGTCGCCTTGTCCCAAGAATTTTTCTAAAAATTGCAATCGGTTCGAAAAATAGGTTTCGCTTGAAAAATAATCAAACTTTTCAAGACCAATCTTTTTATATCCCATCAATAAAGTTTCCAACCCCATTTGTTAAAATACCTAGCGGCGTTTACCAAATGTATCTGTAACATTTTTTTATTTTTATAGGCGGCCCGCTGCCAAAGATGAGTCACTTGCACGTCGGGGACATACAAAGTCTTATATCCTGCCTGGCGCATGCGAATTCCTAAATCTTTGTCTTCGAAGTACAAGAAAAACCGCTCATCAAAGCCGCCAATTTCTTTAAGTGCGCTCGTTCGGCAAAAAATAAACGCTCCGCACACACTCTGCACACCGTAGCTCACGTCGTAGCCTAAGTGCTTCATTTCATACCAATCCAGCCGCTTTCTGACCATCCATTTAAGGGATTTTGGCCAAAAACGTCGCAGAAACAGATCCAAAACTGTGGGTAGCTGCTGATTGGAAGACTGAAGTTCGCCGTCGATACCCCGCATCTGGGTCACTAAAATCCCCACTTGCGGATCACTTTCAGCTATGTTTGCCAAACCATTAAATACATCAGAGTCCACCCGAATATCTGGATTACAAATGATGTGATAAACACTCTCTACTTGCTTGATGGCCAAATTATGCGCAGCACCAAATCCTAGATTTGTTGGGCTTTCGATAATATGCAGGCCTTTAGCCGATAGTCCTTTGAGTGCAGCCACAGTGCCATCGGTTGAATTGTTATCAATCACATAGATGTCTGTGAGATTTCCTGGCCGATATTTTAGAAGACTGTTTAGGGTTTCCATCACAACCCCTGAGTTGTTGTGGGTAACGATGGATAGGGTGATCTTTGGCGTCAACTCATGCCTCATCATGGTAGGTCTAATTGCGAGAGGTTCGGAGGCTGCCCCGCATCAAATACCGCCCTCTCGCTATTTACGCCTTATACATTCTAGAGAGTTAAGTTGAAAGGATAATTTTGGCCAAGAGGAGGGTCATCCATGCCGCCCTCGTCTTTTGAGGGTTTCAATTTAACTTGCCCTGGTCACAGTGGTACCATCTTAAAAAAACTACGTAAATAGGGTGTCAATTATGCCTGAAGAACAAAACACAATTATCGTCACTGGGGGAGCTGGATTTATAGGCAGCTCGTTCGTAGATCTGTTAATGAACAAGGGCCTCTCTGTGGTTGTCATTGACTCGCTCACCTATGCTGGACGATTAGAGAATTTGAAAAACCATCAAAACAATCCCCTTTTTCAGTTTGAAAAAATAGATATTTGTAACCAACAGGCCGTATTTGATTTGTTCACCAAGCATAAAGCCCGGGCGTTGGTGAATTTTGCAGCTGAGTCTCATGTAGATAATTCAATATCAGGGCCCCGGCCTTTTATTGACACTAATATCACTGGAGTTTTTGCCTTACTTGAAGCTGCCCGCGCTTATTGGCAAAACTTAAATGACAGCGACCAATCTCAATTTAGGTATTTACAAGTTTCCACAGATGAAGTGTTTGGCGAATTGGGTGATGTGGGTAAGTTCACAGAAACGACCCCTTATAAACCGAGCTCTCCGTACTCGGCTTCGAAGGCAGCTGGCGATCACCTGGTTCGAGCATGGCACCACACCTACGGCCTACCTACCTTGGTAACAAATTGTTCTAACAACTACGGACCAAGACAGTTTCCAGAAAAACTCATCCCCAGAATGATCACTTGCGCCTTGAATGGCGAGACTCTGCCCGTTTATGGAAAGGGCGAGAATGTTCGAGACTGGATTCACGTAGAAGATCATTGCCAAGGTGTGTGGCTCGCATTGCAAAAAGGCGAAGTGGGTGAAACCTATTGCTTCGGCGGCAATTCGGAAAGAAAGAACCTTGATGTGGTGAAGCGAATTTGCCACACCCTAGATGAACTAAAGGCTCGTTCTGATGGCAAATCCTATGAAGACCAAATTGGTTTTGTCACAGATCGCGCAGGACACGATTGGCGCTACGCCATTGATGATTCAAAAGCTGAGAAACAATTGGGTTTTACTCGGAAATATCGCAACTTTGAAGATGGCCTAACACAAACCATTTCGTGGTATTTGGATAACGGCGAGTGGCTAAAGACAATAAAGGAAACATCCCGATGAAAGGTATTCTCTTAGCTGGTGGATCTGGCACACGACTCTACCCTACAACTCATGCCATCAGTAAACAGCTATTGCCCGTTTATGATAAGCCTGCAATTTATTACCCTTTGTCGATTTTAATGTTGGCTGGAATTAAAGATATTCTTGTGATCAGCACTCCTAGAGACGTGCCAATGATTCAAAGCCTATTACAAGATGGCAGCACTTGGGGGCTGAACATCCAGTACGCCGTACAACCTGAGCCAAAAGGAATCGCCGAAGCCTTTATTATTGGAGCTGATTTTATCGGCAGTGACCCTGTGGCACTTATCTTGGGTGACAACCTCTTTTATGGGCACAAACTCTCTGATCAGCTATCAGAGGCCTCTAAATTGAAATCTGGTGCCCGGGTTTTTGCCTACAATGTCACTAACCCCGAAGACTTTGGAGTGGTGGAGTTTGATGCCACCAACAAGGTAATGAGCATTGAAGAAAAACCGAAAAACCCAAAGTCTAACTGGGCCGTCACCGGGCTTTATTTCTACGACAACAAGGTGGTTGATATTGCAAGTCACCTCACTCCTTCGGGGCGAGGCGAACTTGAGATCACTGACGTTAACAAAGCTTATTTAGAAAAAGGCGAACTAAATGTAACTAAAATGGGACGTGGTACAGCTTGGCTTGATGTGGGCACTCACGACAGCCTTCTGACATCTTCTACTTTTGTTCAAACGATTGAAAAACGTCAGGGTCTAAAGGTCGCCTGTGTTGAGGAGGTGGCCTTGATTAAGGGATTTATTACTCAAGATCAATTTACTGAGCTTGCTGAAAATTATCCGCGCTCGTCTTATGGTGATTACTTAAGGCGAATTGTAAAATATGGCTCTATCTAATCGTCGTCCCATATTAATTTTTGGTAGTACCGGCCAGGTGGGCCAACACTTGTGTGATCTTCTTGGCTCGCAGGCCGTAGGCGCCTCTTCTGCGATGGCTGATTTTACCAAGCCCGACACAATCCTTAATACCCTTCAGTCGACCCAACCCGCTATGGTCATTAATGCTGCCGCCTATACCGCTGTAGATCGAGCAGAATCAGAAAAAGAATTGGCCCAACAAATTAACGCCATTGCGCCAGGCCTAATTGCGGACTTCTGTGCAAGTCATGGCATACCCATGGTTCATTACAGCACTGATTATGTGTTTTCGGGCAAAAAGAGTGGTGCCTACCGTGAAGATGACTTCCCAGACCCCGTCAATGTTTACGGGAAAACCAAATTTGAGGGTGAAAGACGCATTGAGAAAGCCCTTGGAAAACATCTAATTTTTCGCACCTCCTGGGTCTATTCTGAGTACGGACATAATTTTGTGAAAACAATGCTGCGACTGGGTGCCGAAAGAGAGTCTCTTAAAATCGTTAATGATCAGACCGGATGTCCCACCTCGGCCCGTGACATCGCCGTGGCCACAACTAGAGCAATTGATAGGGCCCTGGGTATGGCGAGCTTTCCCTCTGGGATTTATAATATGACAGGGTCTGATCACTGCACATGGTATGAATTTGCCACTGACATTTTCGCTAGTGCCAAACAAATTGGGTTTCCATCGATTGTGAAAAATATCGAACCGACTACTACTGATGAATATCCTACTGCGGCCACACGTCCTTTAAATTCCGTTTTGAACAACGACAAGTTAGAGCAGCAGTTTAAAGTTAAACTGCCCAGTTGGCACAAATCTTTGCAAAGCGTTTTGGAGAAAATCTATGAAAATTGAAAGCCTAGAAATACCTGATGTGAAACTCATTACTTTAGATACCTTTCATGATTCTCGTGGTTTTTTTGTTGAGCGATTTAATGAAAAAAAGTTTTCTGATCTAGGCGTCAATTTAACCTGGGTACAGGATAACTTTTCAAATTCGATCCCTGGCGTAATTCGAGGACTTCACTATCAATTTGAATTGCCTCAAACTAAACTTGTCAGTTGCACAAGCGGTGAAATCTATGACGTTGCTGTGGATATTCGAAAGGGATCAAAAACTTACGGTCAGCATGTGGGTGTCACACTCTCTGCCAGCATACCCCAATGTCTACTTATCCCGGCGGGCTTTGCCCATGGCTTTTGTGTGACCAGTAAAACTCCGGCCGACGTTTCATATAAAGTAGACGCTTTGTATAGCGCTGACGGCGAGGGCGGCATCCGCTGGGACGACTCCCAACTGGCAATCAAGTGGCCTGTTTCGTCTTTTATTGTCAGCAATAAAGATCTGGAGCTTCAAAGCTTCAACCAATATGATCAGAGCCCCAAGTTTTCTGTTTAAGTGGCGTTTTTGCTAACGCCAAAACCATGGCGACTCCAAAGATAAAGGTGTGATTAACTTCGCCGTCAATAAAATTAGATTCCGTCAATCCGCCGAGATGTAAAGAAATCTGAGCCCCGATGGCCCCTACGGCAATGGTTCGGACCCATCCCACATCGTGCTTTGATGATAACCAAAGCCGCCAAGCGACCAAAAGAAAACTTACCGACATACCTATATAGGCAATAAACCCTGCTAGCCCCATACCCGACAAAATCTGCAAATACGTATTGTGAGCGTGACCAACAATGCCGTCAGTAATGTCGAGTTTTTCGTAGTATTCTTTAACCACTTTTTCGTTTCTACGATGACCCACTCCGAGCACTGGGTTTTCTGTAAACATCAACCAATTGGCTCGCCACAACTTGACTCTATCTAGATTTGATTTGTCTACAGCTCCAACAATTTTTGTATGGAAGGCCGGAACCGTTGCTATCAATGTTGGAACCACGACAAGTGTGACCGCTATAATCGTGTAAGCCAATTTCTTTTTTGCCAAAAAGGCCATGACCACTAACGCGCCAAAAAGCGATACCCAAACGCCGCGAGTGAAGGTCAAAAGTAAACTGATTCCGAGCACTCCGCTAACTACCCACACAAAAGCTCTAAGCCGTTGATTTTTAATTGGTGAAGTCACCAAAATGGCAAACAAAAAGCAAAACCACTGCGCCATAGAATAAGAATAGGTCATGGTATTGTCATACATTCCTGGTGCCCTGAAAAACGAAACACCACCTGACTGAACTTCAATCATTTTAATATCTGTAAATGGATTCACTCCGGTGAATGTTTGTCCTAACGCCGTCAGGGCCACTAAAAGCAACAGCGATCCAAAGACTTTGACCATTCGCTCTTGGTTCCAGCTCACTTGCGACAATAAAAAAACTGTGGAATACAGCAACAAAACCCATCGGCCTTCGCCAATGATGTAGGTTTTTTCTGAAAACTGAAGGCCTTCCGTAAAAAGAGCCCCCAAAATCATTGCCACCCAGAAAGCCCATACCCACGCGTCAGGCCCAATTTCTAAACTGGGGCATTTTTTAGTTTGCCATGCCTCTTTTATGTAAAGCCCTACGGCAAACAGAAAACTCAGCCACGAGAACATCTCAATAAGAGGAATAAAAAATGGCAGCGAAAAAAAATAAAGGCAAATAGGGACTGAATACAACCAAGATGTTTTCAAGCAAGCACCAATCTAGCTAGGTCAGATTAATTTTTTAGGCCTTCTGAGTAGAACCCGTTGGACCTTCAACTTTTTGCAAGAATCCTATCGAGATGCGCATCAGCAAGCAACGGGTAACTGGATTATCCACTCGCACTCCGCGTCGTGCCTGGCCAGTACTCAAAACCATTCCTGACTATTCCGACCATCAGATTAATGATACAAAGTTTCTATTTCAAAAACCCAGGCCACCGGCTCATATATTTTATAAAATCTGTCCCCAGATGGGCGCTCTTCAAGTGAGCCTCAGTCACTGGTGTGAACTCGGGGTTGTCTCCGTTTTTGTAGACTCGAATGGGCCAGTCTGGGGTTGTAATGGCGGCTTTACCTATGGCCACGATATCAATACCCAGCTCGTGGGCTTTTTGGGCTTGAGCTTGAGTCCAAATTTCTCCGGCAGCCATAAGAGGTGTTTTATTTTCAATGGCTTTTTTAACTTTTGAAACCATGTACTCTCCGTCATTGTCTTTTTTGAACACATCCCAGGCTGACAGGTGGATGTAACTCACATTCAAATCTTCAAGTTTAGTTATCAGCTCGAGCGTTTCATTAAATTCTATGCCGACGGGACGACTTTCGCTGTCTTGCGGTGATAGGCGGACTCCCACTATAAAATTGTCTTTTGTGTTCGCCTTTACCCTTTTTATTGTTTCATTTAACAATCGAAATCGATTTTCTAATGAGCCACCCCATTTGTCCGTTCTCGTATTTGATCGTTTTCCTAGAAACTGACTAAATAGGTATCCATTAGCGGCGTGGATCTCTACGCCATCCCAACCTGCTTTCTCGATTCTTTGCGCGGCTTTTACAAAATCATCAATCACCTGTTCAATTTCAGCTTCACTCATGGCTTTGGCTGCAGGAATATGATCCACAAGCCTTACCTCTGATGCCGACAATCTGGGGCGCACTAATTCTTGATCTGCAAAATATCCCGCGTGAAAAACTTGAACTATACCCAAGCAGTCATACTGATGCAGGCCTTTTGCTAACTTTTTAAGGCCCGGCACAAATCGATCTTCGTAACAGGCCAGTTCGCCGAGCCAACCCTGGCCGCTTTTTGACACGTGCGAGGCACAACTGATCACCACATCAAAGCCGGCTTTCGCCCTGGATACGAGCCAGTTGTATTCGTCGTCGCCTAACTCTCCACTTTTTTGGCTTTGCAGGTTAGTCATTGGGGCGAGTGCGGTTTTTGCTTGTTTTAAGTTCATAGTTTTAAATGGTCTATCTCTTTGCGGTTAATAATAGGCATTCTGATTTTAACACTACAGTTCGAGCTAATTAGGCGGGTCGCTTTTGCGACACCGCCTAATTAGCCTATGGCTTTTATACTCAAAAGGGTCAATTAAGTTTTGCTATTATTTTTCGTGTGCATTGCAACTTATCTCTAACGAGATCGAGGCATTTTAAAAAAACTACCACCCCTTAGGAGGTGGGTTAAGAATTTTAGCCGCCACGCTGTTGCCCAGGTTTTGATCCACATCGAAAAATTCTCGCGAAACGAGCTTCACAGAATACCCCACCCGACCACCCGCTTGGGGACACATGCCCGGTGTGGAGGGCTGCACATCGCGCATGGTTACATCACATTTACCAAATCGATGCTCTGGAAATTGCACGTATTCTCCAAACTCATCATTTGGCACCCATCCGGTGAGAAGGTGGGATATATCTTGCGCAAAGTAAAATGCCTCATCCCGTTGGAGGCTTTGTTTTGCCACATTAGTGTTAGCGCCAATGGCGCGGGCGCGCTCGATCTGCATACGCACATTCATTGTCATAACGTCGTCTCGACTGCCAAGATCCGGTCGTACAAAAAACTGTGGCACTCGCGGTTCTACAAACAAGTTGGCCGATACTTTTGGGTCTATGAAATAGTTGTAATAGTTACCCGTGTAATCCGGCTCGATGGAATAGTAGGTGATATCAAATAAATCTGGTGCAATGGCCGCAATTTCATAGTCACGCACGGCCGGCCAACCAGATTGCGGACTCCAAGCTAGAAAATCGTTTCCAAATTTCGAGGCGGGACCGGGATCTTGAATGTTCACAAAAAAATCTAAACTGGTTCCGCCCATAATACCGGTTTGATAAAACAAACCGTCTTGGGCCAACACGGAGCTGAGTCCTACCACATCGCCTGGATATTTTGAATAGTTAGGAAAGCGGGCCGGGTTTGTTGTAGAGTAGTCTGAAGTCACACCGGGTATAAATCGAGGCGGCAATAGACTGTCGATGGGTGCCCCCGAAGAGGCCGGCGCCCCCGGCGCCCAAGTGCTCCCGTACCAGGGTCCGATGCGGCCACCGAAGGGTTTAGCAAAGGCTCGCGCTGTCAGGGTCACTCCATCGCCGATGGGAAAAAACAATTGGCGCGGCCGGGTTGTCGCCTTCACACCCACATAGGCCATTACCCAGGGATTTTTCTCTACCCCCGTAACTAGGGCATAAGGGTTCTCCGGCGGATACCACATACGAGTGGCATCGTTGAGTTGGCCAGCACGATTTAAAACCAGGTTTCGGGCCGATCCCCGCATCGGTAGACCTCCCGCACCTGATTGCGCGTTTCCATTAGGAATGAAATTCGTAACTGTGTTGCATTGATCCGCGGCCGTGGGGGAAATATCCATATAGGCAATTTCGGGATACACGACGATCTTCGGAAACACTCTTTCTTCGGCCACTCCCTGAAGGGAGTTGTAAAATTCAAACTCTAAGCCTCCCGTGGCATTTCCATGGGTGAGGTTTTTTTTAAGTGTGTTCTCGACGCCTTTACTAACAGGCTCGCCTTGAATGTCCACTAACTGATTTCGAGCAGTGAGGTTTCTCGCTAGCGCGTATAAAACTTCTCGGCGATTGGCCTGATCCAACCGAAACGCGTGCAATATTGTAGCTGCAAACTCCCAGTTTCTGGCGCCGTGAAATTCGCAACTGGTCTTATAGGAGTTACGCAGACTTTGCGAGATCTGAGATAGTGCCGCGTTGAATCCGTTGAAAGGCGCTCGAATTGGTACAAAGGGAATTGCCGGAATATTTACCTGCCTTTTTTGACAAAGGTTTTCCGTATTTCCAGCAGCGCCATCTATCCACACATCGCGATAGCTCACGCAAAGTTCAGGTATTTCCCAAAACACTTGGGAGTCGTCCCCTTGCACACCAGGAACTCGAGTGGGATGAAGACCTGATCCACTACTTAATCCCATCGTCCCCAATACGCGATATCGCCAAGCCAGAAGCTTCCACGCCTGGCGGATTTGATAGTTTTGATGAGCTATGGCGTTTAAAATCTCGGCCTGCTTTTGCGCTCCATAATAAGCCGCTAGATCAACAGCATTTTGCAAGTTGATTTTATCATGTACAACAAGGGCGACGTTGATCGACATGGCAAATAGCACAAATAAAACTTGAAAAATCATGGCCACGAAAATAGCCATCTGCCCTTGTTCGTTGCGAATACGAGCAAGTGGCAACGTTGATTCTGTTTTTAACGTCGGCATTATTTGGTTCGTCTGTTGTGCTGGCTGTGTTGGCTCTATGTCTTCCCCCAAAACCCTTTATTTGCGGCACTTTCGTCCGAAGCTTTCTTCAATGTCGGGCCCATCCATTGACAGTTGCAGTCAGTTTCTACCAAACTGAAAACATCCGCCAACCTTACGTTGCCAGGAGGGCACGACAATGGTCTGGACAATCTATTTTAACAGGTTTTTTCTATCTCTTACAGTATTCCTCGCCCTTTTCCAGTCTCCGGTAAATGCCCAGGCTAAGGTCCTATTTGAGGGTTATTCAAAAATTCTCGTGGCTGGTGTGCACGCCGGATATGTGATTCAACGATATGAACTAGATGAGAAAAATAAGCAATTTGTGTCGACCTACTATATTCGCGGAAACAACTCCGGCCGGCAATTTGTTGAAAGCCTCAAAGCTAGATCCACAACAAGTTTTAAGCCCGTTTCTTATCAGTACACAAGCCAAGTTGATAATCAAATCAAAGCCATTGATGCCAAGTTTGCGGGTAATCAAATGTCTGCCGTCATTGACGATGGTAAATTGAAAAACAACGTCCAAAAAGAACTCCCCAACGGAACTTTCTTGTCGACTTTTCAAGCTTACTTGATGCTAAAAAATGGCGTCTCACCCGGCAAAAAATATGATTTCTCAGCCGTCGCAGAAGAGAGTGCTGAAGTGCAAAAGGGTGAGGCCCTCATTGAAAAAGAACAGGCCTATATGGGCCAGTCCACCTACAAGATATTAAACTCCTTTGCTGGTCAAAAGTTTGTGAGCTTTATGACCCCTCGCGGGCATGTTCTTGCTACTGAGTCACCGGCACAACAAGTGGCAACCCAGCTTGTGGCCTCACGCAATGAAGCCGTTGCGAAGTTTCCGTTTTCGGAAAAAAACATCAAAACGCTTTTTGGTAATTTGCCCTCCGGTCAGGTGCATGCCCTGGCTGAAAATAAACAATCCGGCGATCGAAAAGGGGCTTCTATAAAAAGCAAGCCTGAGAAATCAAAATAAAGCTCACCGAGACCTGGCCCATGGGCCAGTCCCTCACCTGCGTCGAGAACTAAGACGGGGTGATTGCGACAAAATTCGGTTCATGTTGTAATAGTAAGACCTATCACTAAACGGACGTAAGCAGGGTGGTGTTAATTGAATAGTAAAGTCGGACAACTCATATCAATTGGTATTTCTGGGCCAGAACTCACAAAAGACGAAGAAACTTTTATTGTTAACAACAATATCGGTGGCGTGACTCTGTTTGCTCGCAATTGCGAATCTCCCCAGCAACTTCACAAACTCTGCACACAGTTGAACGGCTTAAAATCCCGCATGGCTGACAAGGCTCCCCTTTTTATCGCTGTGGACATGGAGGGCGGACGCGTAGCCCGTCTTAAAGCGCCTTTCACTCAGTGGCCACCGCTTGCTAAATTGGGCGCTTTGGATTCTCCGTCAATGGCCTTTAACTTTGCTTTTGCCATGGGCAATGAACTTCGCAGTGTGGGCATAAATGTCGACTTTGCACCCTGCATAGATGTGCTTTCTAATCCTGACAATGCAGTGATTGGCGATCGCGCTGTAGGAAGCGATCCAGAAATTGTGGCGAAAATTGCCTCTGCCCTGGTTCGCGGGTACATCAAAAGTGGTATCATCCCTTGTGCAAAACACTTTCCCGGTCATGGTGACACTTCAGTGGACTCTCATGAAGACCTTCCCGTTATAGATATTGACGAGTCTACTTTGCAGAATCGCGAATTTGTGCCCTTTAAAAAAGCCATGCGGGCCCGTCTTGAAATGATGATGACTGGTCACTTGATGTTTCCAAAAGTCGATGCTGAGTGGCCGGCCACACTTTCTGAGAAATTTCTTAAAAAGATTTTGCGCGATGATCTGCGCTACAGAGGCATTGTTATTTCTGATGACCTCGATATGAAAGCTCTGGCCAACAAATACGATAAGGCCAAAATACCGGTTCAAGCCTTAAAGGCGGGATGCGATATTCTTCTTTACTGCAACGAGCCCGACAGTCCCCCAATAGCCATGGAAGCTGTTCAAAAAGCCTTGGCCGATGGGCAACTTTCTGACGCTGAAATCACCGAAAAACATAGTCGCGTGATGAGCTCAAAGCGGCGTTTAAGAGACTTCGCTCCCAAGCCCATGACCGAAGTGGCCCGTGTTGTGGGCCACCCGGATCATTTGAAGATTTCAAAGGCCATTGCCAATGGGCAAATCATTGAAAGCGTGAACCTGGGCTAGATGCCATTATTGTGTTTTCAGTATAACGTCCTCTACCGAAGCAAATTAGAGTCCTTATGCCTGGAGACATCTTGGTGCATGGTCCTACTGATACCCCACCCCTCAGTTCCTTCGATCATGGGAATTCATGGTCCTGTTCAACCCCAAGTTAGTCAAATGTCGTATTTTTCGCACGAAAATAGGAAAAAGTTGATGTCTAGTGGCAAATCAGGTAGCTTGAAGAGGTAAATTCACATGATCATAGGAATATTTATGAAGGCACAGGAGCAAGCATTTCGGACCTTGGCTGGCAGGGTCCGTGAGGAGAGAAAGTCGCAAAATCTTTCCCAAACCGAGTTAGCCCACCTGGCAGGGGTGAGTTTGAATTTTTTAAGTCAGCTTGAGTCTGGAAAGATCACGGTGCGCATGGACAAAGTCTTGTTGGTGTTAAAGACCCTCGGGCTTGAGCTTCACCTTCGCTATGGAAAGGCGGGGGTCAGCGAGTGACGGAACTAAAAGACGTCGTGGAGCTCAAGATTTTTCGTGGAGAGTTGTTTGCGGGAATTCTGCGTCGAACTCAACGGGGCTGTGAGTTAACTTTCGACCCTAGTTTCTTCAAGAATCCTAAATACCAAACCCTAACCTATAAGATCAAAAAACAGGAGCGGCCCTATACACACCATGGAGTAAACCTGCCGCCATTTTTTGCAGGCCTGCTACCTGAGGGGCTTCGGTTTAAGGCTCTGGTCAGCGAGTTAAAAACTTCAGAAGACGATCTCTTTACCCTTCTGGCGGCATCGGGAACCAGAGTCATAGGTGATGTCTACACTGTGGCTTCAGGGATCAAAAACCGAAATGCGGTTGAAATTCCAAAGGTAAGTCAGATCGATTTCTATGAGTTCTTCCAACAAAATATCAAGGCAGGACTTTATGAAACAGGTGATGAAGCGATTGCCGGTGTACAGGAAAAACTCTCTGCGTCGATGATTAGCTTTCCCGTACGCGCAGCCAAAGAGAATAAATCTTATATTCTAAAGCTCAATCCTAAAGACAAGCCTAATTTGATTTTTAATGAGTATCAGTGCCTCCGGCTGGCAAAAAAGTGCGGCATCGAGGTCAATAGCGCAAAGATTGTTTACGACAAAAACGGCAACGGCGGCCTATTAATAGAAAGGTTTGACCGCGTTGTCGCGGAGAACAATATCATACAGAAGGTTCATCAAGAAGATGCTTGCCAGTTTTTAGATCGTTATCCCGCGGACAAGTATCGCTTGAGCTTTCAAGAAATTTGCACGGGGTTACATGAACTCGCTACCGCACCGGCAATTGAAACGTCAAAAGCAATTCAGCTTTATGTCTTTTCATATTTAATTGGAAATGGCGACTTGCACGCTAAGAATATTAGCCTGCAGACCAATCCGGACACGGGTCGCATTCAGCTCACTCCGGCTTATGATTTGATCTGCACCTATTTATACAAGGATCGCAAGATGGCCATAAAACTTGATGGCAGAGATGACAACTTAAAGCGGCAGCATTTCGTCGATTTTGGTTTGCGCTTTGGGCTCAAAGAAAAGGCCATCCACCATTTTCTCGATCAATTGCTCGAGAAGGTAAAAAAACATCAACATCTGCTCTTTGAAATTCCCGGTTTAAGCGCAAAAGAGGAGACGCTCCTGCGGGAGATGACGGACTCTCGATTTCAGCATCTCCGGTAGGGGAAGCTGTCCCTGTAGCCGTGGCCAAAATGTAAATTTTGCGACGCGGTTGTTGTTGGGCCACCACAATAGCTAGACAGTTAGGAATAATTTTCAAAGGTTGAGCGCCCAAAAGGCCCAATTTCGCCCATTATTCGGAACGAATCTTGAACAGGTAAATCCCTAGGAAGCCCACTTTTTTCTAGGGAGTTAATATGGGGAGAAATCATCGACAATTAAGCACGAGACGACTGATGGCTTTGGTCTTTTCTGTGGTGGCCCACGTAGGCACCGCTATTGGGGTGATTGCTTATCACAAGCAAGACACAAAACCTGTGGCCCAACCCCTGGGTAACATTGAAGGTGAATTTATTGAATTTTCAGCTCCCCTTGGAGAACAGATTGAAACTGTCGATGTGGGTATTGTGGGTGGTGATCAAAAAAGTGACGCCCCATCAACAACAGAAGTAGTTAAAGCCGAATCACTACCGGAGCCTGTGGCCAACACTCAAGCCGTCGCTGACTCGTCGCCCGTGACCTTGCCTCCGCCAAAAATTAAATCGACAAAGGTGTCGACCCCTGTAAAAAAACAAGAAAAGCCAAAAATAGCAAAAGTGCTTCCACAAAAAACAGTCAAAGAAGAGCCCATCGTTGAAACTGAAAAAGCCCTCCCCGAAGCGGTGGCCACGGTGGATGAGAGTTTGGTTTCTGAAAACTCTGATGCCGATATTGAAAAGGTCGTCGTTGACGAAGAAACCCAAGAAAAGAGCACAGGCACAACGAGCGACGAAGACGACCAACAAGTGGCCGACATGAAAGAACTTGAAAACGAAATCCTCGCCGATGAATCAGAAAAGTTCGAAGACATCACGGATTTGGGCGAAAAACCCGAGACAGTAATTCCTGTTGCAGAAAAAGCCGTAGCCCCTACGCCTGTAAAAGCTCAACCCCTTCCTGCTCCAAAACCAAAAGCCGTGGCCCGCCAAGCGCTCCCGCCAAGAACCAGCCCTCTAGAGCAACGACAGGCCGTAGCTCCGCGAACAAGTCCACTGGCTCAACGAAGCGGCAAAGGATGGGGCTTAGGTAAAAATGGAAGTGCCTCTTCTCAGCAGGCCTATGGATTGCCCTCGGGAACGCGTGATGTTCGAGATTTAAATCCCATTCCTGGTAACAAGCCCCCAAGCTATCCCATGCAAGCGCGGCTTGAGAGAAAAGAAGGCCAAGTAAAGCTTTTGTACTACGTCACGCCCAATGGATCTGTGACCAATCTTAAGGTTTTAAATAGCTCCGGCGATCGTAGATTAGATCAAGAAGCGGCCCAGTCTATCGCACGATGGCGGTTTTACCCTGGACAGCAAGGTCACACGGTTCACAACGTGAACTTTTCTTTAAAGGGAAGTGAGCAAGTGATTCCTGCTCGCCTGCGAACGGCTTCGGCCGATACCAAAAAGAAACAACAAGACTAGTTAAACTACTTTTCGCTTTCGCCAAAAAGTGCAGACCAACTTTTAGTTGTGCCCTTGTTGTTGTTTTCGGCTTTGCGTACTCTGCCGCGCTTGTGTTCTTTCTTTTCCCGCACCAAACGAGTTTTCTTTGTGGGTGATGCCATGGCTAGTTTCTCCTAACGAAAAGCACCATGAACTACCAAAAGGGCAATCGCAAGTCAACGTGGTGCAGCGCACTATTATCTCCCTCAGTGGGCCGGGAGTAGGCGTAGTCGATTTTTAGGCGGGGCCCTGAAAAACCCACCCCGAGGGCCCATCGGCTTTGATCCAAGCTCGGATCCCGCTCAAAACCAGTGCGAAAAACCATGTATTTCCCTGCCCTTGAGTCCATTCCCAGAGAGTAGCCCCATGGATCATCAGAATTGGCCTCAGGGAAATAGTTAATATCACCGGCGAGCTGAAAATATTTAGAAAATAAATAATGGGCGCCAAGGGCGGCCTTTGGTCGAAGGCGGGCCGAGATCTCCACTTGATCGGAGGGCTTCACAAAATGAGCATAGGCTAGCCCCACACCGAAATCGGGATGAGGGTTAAATAGTATTCCGAATGTCCCATTCCATTGTTCGTATTTTTCGGCCCCATCTTCTGATGCTTGGTTTAAATAAATAACACCTAATCCCACGGACCAATGGGGATAAAAAAACCCGCCTGCTGCCACATGCACATAGGTCTCATCAAGCACTGGAAGCCCAGGGCGATAACTGCGCCCCTTAAACACACCGAGCCCACCCGGCAGTGCAACCTCTTCGCTGTTATCTACAAGACTTAGGCCGTAATAACTGCGCCCCAGACCCTCGGCATTTTTTTGATCGGCATAAAATAAACCACTTTCAAATAACTCTGCATGGGGAAGACTTGCTGGATTTGAAAACATGGCCACAGCGTCTTCCGTACCGGCCACACTGGCACCACCCATTCCAAAGTACACGGCCGACTTAAAATATTGGGCGAAAGCCAAATTCGGTGTAAGCTCAAGGCATAACATCACCGCGATTGCCGCAATTAACCTAGGTAGGATGCCTATTATGCCACGTATTATTGTCGCCACCCTCTCGCTTTTGTTCTTCATGATTGTAGGCCCCTTCACTGCTTTTGCAAAAATATCCTCGCCAACCAATGACCGAATGTATACCGTAAAGCCAGGGCAGACGCTATATTCGATTCTTAAAAACCAAAACTTCAATGAACAACAAGTTCGGACCGTTCTTCAGCAAAATATTCTGCCTCGAAACTATCCGCTAGCGCCCGGCGATAAGTATCGCGTCACCACTTGGCCAAAATCTAAACGCACTGAGATAAAAGTTTATGATCGGCAGCAAGATCAAGCCTACTTGTTTTGGAAAGAACCAAAAAATTTAGCCGGTTCATCTCTGGAAATGCAGGTTTTTAACACGAAAATTATCTCAAAAGAAGGTCGCGTGCGTGGCTCACTGATTTCAAGCATCTCTGAGCAAGTCCCTGACAAGCTCGTCGCCTATCGATTTATGGATGCATTTATGTTTCACCATAATCCTAAAAGTTTGCAGCGAGGGGCTCACTTTGCCCTCACTGTGGAAGAAAAATATGATGGCGAGCATTTTGTAAAATACGGTGAAATCACTTATGCCGAACTGGAAGTGAACGGAAAAGTCGTTAAACGGTATTTTGTTCCTTTTGCCCAAGGCGGCGCCTTTGCCGATCCATCCATATCTTTATCAACAAATGAGCAACGCCCCCTCTATGCCCCGGTAAACTATGTGCGCATCTCATCGGTATTTCAATCTCGCCGTTTCCACCCGATTAAGCACCGAAAGAAGCCTCACATGGGCGTAGACTTTGAGCTGCCTGAGGGTGAAGACGTGTTGGCCGCGCAAGAGGGTCAGGTTTTACGCTTTGGCAGAAACCGGGCCGCAGGACGATTTGTCGTGGTGGATCACGGCAATGGCCTTGAAAGCTACTACAATCACATGAGCTATATTTCTGAAAACATCTACAGAGGCAAATTTGTACGAGCCGGTGAGCTTTTGGGTTTTATTGGCTGCACGGGTTACTGCACAAAGCCTCATTTGCATTTTGCGGTGAAAAAACGGGGCCAATTTGTTGATCCATTAAAATACACAAAGCCCTTTCCCTATTCGAAAAAACCAACTATTGAAAAGTTTTTGGCTGAAATTAGGAAAACCACAGGGCGAGGATAGTTTACTGCCGCCAGCAGACGCTAAAATAATGGGGACAGTTGCTTTGCTCATTACAAGAGTTGGTGTAATTCACAGCGATTGTATCTAACAGCCCACCGTAACAGCTGTTTCCATCTTGCGGCGCCTTTACTGCTTCGACCATAGAACTGTTCACTTCGTACTCGCCAATCTGAAATCCACTGGGCAACATATTGCGAGCGGCCACATCGCCGTCGTCTTCGCCTTCACTAAAGTTGCCCGTGTCATTCGAACGAACCATTAAATATTGCTTACATTGCCAGCTCGTCGAGGCACTTTGTCCATTTTCAAGATTGATCTCTCGTACATAATGCATGCGCCGATTTGATCCATAGCTTGAAGAAAACCGCACTTTGTAACCCGTTCCATAAGCAAGGCCTGCATTGGACTCCCCCTCTTCAGACTCGGGTTGTTTGGCCGCGGCTTTGCCCAATGTGGCATCTTTGTACGTGAGAGCTAATAGATATTGAGCATTGCTTGTGGAATCATCTAGGGCCGCTCGGAGGTCTGTTACATCGGCGTGACTTTTTATAAAGCTCAATCTGCCGTCGACGGACCTGGCGCCTCCGGCATCGTTAAAGCCGGTAAACTCTCTGTGAAAAGCTCCATCCAAAAGAGTTTCAATGACAGGGCTTTTCGTGAGTGGTGCGATGAGGTTGTCGATGTCTTCACCGTCAGTTAGACTTGTGGCTTTTAATTCTTGCATATCGTAAACACTGCGCACGGCCAATTGCAATTCGGCACCATCATTGGCGGGGCTCGCCGCTAAAAGATCTGGAATTTCATCTTCACTATAAAACTTAGCATCTTCAAAAAACTGAGGCTTTAGCTGTACGCCTGAGTTATTACCCACGGCCTTGACTCGAAAAGTATAATATTTATCTAGCTTATTTTGAGAGAGTCCATCGCAGGACATATAGGCAAGATGATCAACCGTGGAATTGAACGCAAACTTAATGTTCTTGCCAAATGAATTTCCATCTTGAACCAGCTGCGGATCACAGTTTTGAAAAACCAAAACAAGCACGCTAAACACCACCAGTAAAAAACTGGCTGTAAATGGCCGCACCCGGCCCTGGTTATTTCGCCAAAGGAAATCCCTGTGCATATTCTCCCCCGTAGGTCGTCCCTAGACCTATCGGCAGATTTTGGTTTATTTTGAGGCATTTTGTCGGAAATCTTGAAAATTCGCCGACTTTTCTCTGCGGCTGGCCATTAGGCGGGGGTAAATGTTGCGAGATTGTTGCCATCTCCGTAACCTTGTTTCCCTTAGTCGAGATCCGACGCATGAGCCTGCCTGAAATTACGAATAGAATTGATTATCTGTTTTCTGTGGATTTATGAATAGAGAGCCTTGACCTATTCACAAAATCGCGGGATGCAATGAGCGACATTTTGGGGGCGGGGAATTGTTTCGAAGTGTAATTGTGTTCGCAATCTTTATTTTGTTTTGCTTTTCTTTTAGTGACTCGGCTTTAGCTAGAGATTCATACATTGAATCTCGTTTTCAAGCCCTTAAGTGTCAAAGTGAGCTATCTGAATCACTTGCCTTTAGAACCTTGATGACTGAGTTTGAGTCTGAGTTGCGGTCGGCCTTTCACATTCGCTTTGAGCATTTCTCTGTTTCAGACATAAAACCCCATAAAATATTTTTGGCCACCCTTGAAAAATCGGGGGTTCAAATTGTCGTGGTTGAACGCGACGCTCTACCCGATCACGAAAACGATTTTTTAGAAAGATTTTTGGTCTTCTCAGAAGACGTCACCGTTTTTCCAAAGCGCCTCTTTCGCACAGTAACAACCGGGCTCCGAAGACATTGGGCCGAAAACATCAACCAATCTCTGCACGGCCAATGGATACTCCTCGAAGATGGCCGCCGCCTAAAGATCGTGCGAAACGATGGCCCGATCATCCCGTATGTCGATTCAAAGTGGACCGTCGAAGTTGTATATCCAAGTCGAGTGGATGGTAGTTTTTGACGACATAAAAGACGGGAACACGGTCTATCAGTTAAAATTTGCTTTAAGATTATGGGGGTTTGACTTTGATTCGTTGTGGGGACACTTCGCCCAAAGGTACCCTTTAGCTCCAGTCCTGGCACAATATTTGCCTGATTCTCCTGAGGAACGCTTTTTATCACTTGTGCTGGCGGAAAACGCCCGCCTAAGTTTACAACCATGTAATTCTTATCTCCCGCACCTGAAGGACGGCTTTATCGTGAAGATCAATAACCTATCCTCGACCTTTGCTCAAATATCGATTTTGTTTTTCCTTGTTGGTTTTTCAATGCAAACTTTTGCCGGCCAGTCGAAAAATTTATTTAGTAAATGCAAATCTGTACTTGCAGCTTTTAAGGAGAGAAAGATGAAAAATGATTCTGAAACCATCATTGAACAACTTAAGTTACAGCCATTACCGGGCGAAGGTGGTTATTTTCGGGAAACATATCGGAGCAGTCTTTCTGTTGACACGCCCCTTACCTCCGGCGGGCCTCAAGAGACGAGAAATGTTAGCACTGCTATTTACTATTTGGTCACCCCAGATAGTTTCTCTTCCCTACATAGATTACCCCAAGATGAAATATTTCATTTTTATTCTGGAGACCCTGCCGAAATGATTTTGATTTATCCCGACGGACACCATGAGATTAAAACCTTGGGTAATCAAATCGAGCTTGGCGAAACCCCTCAAGTGATTGTCCCTGCTGGGGTTTGGCAGGCAACCCGGCTAAAATATGATTCGGGAAGATACGCACTCATGGGCACCACCGTCTCACCAGGATTTGAATTTAAAGACATGGAACTAATCGAAGCCGATGCTGCTCGCGAGAGATTTGATTTTATTCCAGATGTCATTCAACGGTTTATTAAATAAAATAAAAATGGTTCGGTGTAATTTTTCAAAGAAGATATTTCTTTCAATTTTTGTCACAACAGTCGTCATTACCACTGGGATTGTCGGGGTACTATACTATTATTCCTTACATTGGACAAAAACTAGATTCGTAAGCCGATACAGTGTCCTCACCAATGTCCTTGGCGATACCCTGAAACAACTTGAGAGAACAACAGATATTTTAATGATGAATGCCGCGAAAGTCGTTAAGATCGTTGACTCTGACAACGGCATACTTTCCACGGAAGCCCTTAAGTCTCTGACCTACGACTTAAACATCACCCACCTGTTCATCATAGATCGTCAGGGGCAGTTTATCCGATCCACAAATGAAGATCCTGCGCTGATCCCTAATCTGTTTTCTTTTTGTGACGGGTACAGAGGATTATTGGCTGGTACTGATAGCTTTCAGCGCGTTCCCATTATTCCACCAATTCCAGAGCCAAATCCGTATAAATTTCTAATTATCCCAAACCAGGATCGATCGCGCCTAATCGAAGTTGCCGTAAAGGCTGACTTCATAGGCGAGACTATGACCCGAGCTTTGTCTAAAGACAGTAATGTATTGGAGCTTGGCCTCTACTCTCCCAATGGTACCAATCTTGGTTTTTTTGGCAAGGAAGGGCGAGAATATCAAAAATCCATCGAGAGTCCTGCGAACTTCCGCTTTGATAGCCCTATTGAAGATAACAACCACTTCTTGTTTTTTACAAGGGTCGACTCAAGTCAACCCTACTGCTGTCAGTGTAAAAAATCCGGTTTAACTCGAGACGGGGAATATTATTACATTCTGCGGGCGAAAATCGACAAGTCGGAAATGAATGCTTCGATGAAAAATCTCAACGTTATTTTTGGCTCTCTTTTGGGCTTGAGCTTTTTGCTCAGCCTGATTTTTTCAAGACAACTTTCAATGAAGCTAGTTGAAAATATAAATGTTATAAACAGCAAAGTTAAAGAGATTCTTGATTCGGGCAACCTGGGGTTAAGGCTAGAGATGAAGGGCAATGATGAAGTGTCGGACCTTGCCGAGAATTTTGACAAAATGACAGAATCGCTAGAACGCTCACAGATAAAACTGTTAGATTCACAAAAAGCCCAATTGTTGTATGAATTGGCCAAGAAGGTCGCCCATGACATCCGATCGCCTTTGATGGCTCTAGAAATCGGACTGAAAGATATTGACGCAATCCCTGAAGAACGCCGAAATCTGATTAAATCAGCAAATAAAAGAATCCATGAAATAGCCACTGACCTTTTGAGGCAACATAAAAAACCAAACAAAGAAGCTGTTAAGGGGGCCGCACCCTATGCACCCCACATTGTATCTTGCTTGTTGATGGATATTTTCAGGGAAAAGCAAATGGAGATTGGGACAAATAATAGTAGCCTTATTTCGCTTAACATCTCTAACGACGCATATTTTCTAGTTGCCACAGTTGGTGAGTCTGAATTTAAAAGTTTGATGTCTAATCTAATAAATAACGCGCTCGAATCTGTGAAAAAGAAAGGTCATGATGAAGGAAGGGTCTGGGTAGAGCTGAAGCCCTCAAGTTCATCACAACTTGAGGTCTGTGTTTTTGATAACGGACTAGGTTTTTCAGAAGAAATCTTGGATTTGTTGGGCAAAAGAGAAATATCGTGGGGTAAGGGCGGCGACCCGACGGAGTCTGGTTCCGGCCTGGGTGTCTATAATGCTTGTAGAATCGTAAACTCACATGGTGGTTCAATATCATTTTCCAATAATGTGAATTCGGGGGCCAAAGTATCGATAAAATTGCCCTGCGCTAAAAAGCCAACTTGGATGGGCACTAGTATTGACCTAAAGGGCTTCTCTTCTCTGGTAGTTTTTGACGATGACCCGTCGGTTCACGACGCCTGGAACTCCCGATTAAAAGACTTGGTTGGACCTAATGAGGAATGGACTCTATTAAATTTTAATAGACTAGACGACTTTAGAAGATTTCTAGCGCAGGGATTTCCCAAAAATGCATTGTTTTTAGTTGATTATCATATCGCAAATACAGAGGTGACGGGCCTGGACGTAATCGAAGCTTTTGGAATTTCAGATTTATCCTTCTTGGTAACTAACGCTTTCCAAGATCATGAGGTCATTGCCTCATGTAATCGGAGAAACATTAAGATCATTCCTAAGCCACTTGTACCCTTCGTGCCCATACAGCATTAACTTGACGACCCGCTGATATTTTTTTGAAAAGTGAAAGAACTTTGATACTCAGCGTGTCGAAGTGCTGGGGCGGAGGCGGGCCTGGTGTGTGGCCGGCGAGTTCCGCGAAGCGGGTGTTTGAGTCCGCCCGCGCACCAGGCCCGCCTCCGTCCCGGCACTTCGACACGCTGAGCATCAAACCCCACTATTCCCACTGTCGTGACTAGACGTAGCTCAACCTGTATGATCTTTTGTGGTTATGAAAAAAGTGAAAAAAGCCCTTATTCCTGCGGCCGGTTTGGGCACCCGTTTTTTACCCGCAACTAAGACTGTTCCTAAAGAAATGCTTCCTATCGTGGATCGTCCGATACTTTTGTATATCGTCGAAGAAGCCGTCCGATCTGGGATTGAAGACATTGTGATCGTCGCTGGTCGCGGCAAAACAGCCATCGAAGATTTTTTTGATCGTTCTTATGAACTTGAAGATACCTTGGAAAAAGCAGGTAAGACCGACCTGCTTGAGACTATTGCGAGCATCAAAAATATGGCAAACATTGTTAGCATTCGCCAGAAACAAGCACTGGGTTTGGGACATGCCGTGTATACAGGCCGACCGGTCATTGGTGACGAACCCTTTGCTGTATTGCTGGGTGACGAGCTGATGATTCGAAAAGAAGGGCACCCAGAGTGCACCCAACAACTCACCGATGTTTATGAAGAGACTCAGCAATCTGTAGTGGCAGTTATGGAAGTGGCTGCCGACCAGGTTCATAAATACGGGATCATTGAGTGCGAACAAATATCTGATCATCGGCACAAGGTTTTATCAGTGGTTGAAAAACCGACTGTTGCTGATGCACCAAGCCGTTTGGCCTTACCGGGTCGCTATGTTTTTACCAAAGAGATTTTTGACTACTTGAAAAACACTCGGCCCGGTAAAAACGGCGAAATTCAACTCACTGACGGCATGACCGAGCTTGCGAAAAAGCAAGGACTGCTGGCAACACTTTTTCACGCTCAACGTTTTGATGCCGGCGATAAGCTCGGTTACCTGCAAGCCAATCTCGAGTTAGCTTTAACTCGAGATGATTTGGCTGAACCTGTTCGAAATTATTTAAAATCGCTTTGTTCTCAACTTTAGGAGCCGAATTGTGAAATCATTGATTGGCGGAATTATTTGGATGTTGTTTTTTGTTCCTGTAGCGACCTATGCCTATGTACCTAAGTTCTGGCATATCATGTCTCGAACGGCTGAAAATCATGGTCGTGGGATTTACCGCATCAATCAAGATGTCATTTTGCTTGGCGAAGCCGAGCCGCTGACCCTACACGAAACATGGACCGTAGAAAGCGAAAACTCCATGCGCCTTGATGTGACCGGTCGAGGCAAGTTGGCTGGTGCCATCCAGCTTACGTTTATTTATGACGGCACGGCTCGGTACTTTGTTGATAAATCGGGGCAAAAGAAGGCGGTTCGTCCCTCCAGTGATTGGCATGAACCCTATTTTCAGTTTCGCTTTTCTAAAAATATTAAACCCATCATGAAAGCCCACAACATGATCCCAGCCTCGGCCCTTGAGCGCCCCGGTCGCCTGCGAAGCATTGAAGAGATTAAGCACGACCCACAGGACTTTGTTCGTCTGGCTCGCGTAGGCGGAACAGTGGCCTATGGAATCGGCACACCCACTCCAGCCAACGCGACAGAAAATTTGCCAGGCCTTTGGATCGAACAAGATAAATTTGTGGTAACGAAACTACGACTGCCCTCGCAACTTGAAGTGACAGCGTCAAATTATGTTCGTCATACCAACGATTTTTGGCTTCCCAGTATTAGAGAAATGTCCTGGCCAGGTCACCAAGCCCGTATTCGGGTCACTGATGTAAAGCCTTTGGGTTACTCGAAAACGGCCAAGGGTGAACTTAACCCCAGAATTCTCGACGACAGCAAGAACCGCTCGCAGCTGGCCGCTCAGTGGCCAGAGGACACGTTGGTTCAAGATTTTTATAACAGATTTCGTTGATCACTGAGGCTATCGTTGGACACTCCATTTACTCCATCAAATGAGGGCATAGAAGTCGCAGTGGATGCACCGTTGATGGAGCCCCTCACTTACAAAAATCGAGACAACCCCCCTTGCGCTAGAGGTACGTCTGTTATTGTGCCTCTGGGCTCAAGAAAAGTGAAAGCGGTGGTCTTGGGATTTTCAAAACCCTCGGGTGAGTACGAACTCAAGCCCATTGAAACCACCGACCCTTCGCGCCCGGCCCTTCCTGATCGGTTTATTAGATGGGCTCAGTGGCTTTCAAAATATTATCTCCACCCGATTGGCCAGGTGATTAACTCGGCCTTTCCACCGCTTAAACGTCTAGAAAAAGAGAGGGCCTCAAAAAAATCGCCCGTGGTGCCACAAGTAGAGACTTCATCACCACCTGATCTTACGGAGGGACAAAAATCTTGCTATCAGAATATTTCTTCCGAACAGGGTTTTAATGTGCACCTTCTCCACGGAGTCACTGGCTCAGGTAAGACTGAGGTATATTTACACTTGATTGAAGACGTACTTCAACAAGGCCAGCAGGCCTTGGTGTTGGTGCCTGAAATTTCATTGACACCCCAATTGATTGCTCGATTCTCGGCGAGGTTTCCAGATCAGGTTGCAGTCATTCATTCGCATTTAACCAGCCGTGAAAAGACCAACCAATGGTGGGAAGTTGTTGAAGGCAATAAAAAAATATTAGTGGGGGCTCGCTCGGCCATGTTTTGCCCCCTCGACAACCTGGGGTTGATTGTCATCGATGAAGAGCACGAACCCAGCTTTAAACAAGAAGAAAAGCTCAAATACCACGCCCGCGATGCTGCCGTGATGCTTGCTAAAATACACGACTGCCCCATTGTATTGGGGTCTGCAACGCCAAGCCTTGAATCGTGGCACAATGCTCAACTTGGAAAATATAAACTCCACCAGATGAAAAATAGAGTTTCTGAACGAAAAATGCCCGAGATTACTGTGGTAGATATGCGACAAAAGCGTCGAGATCAGAAGCGAGAAAAAAACGAAAATACGACGATTAAAGAAAGTGACCTTCCGTTTTGGCTCAGTGAAGAGCTCTTTGAAAAAATGAAACACACCTATGAGCAAGGCGAACAAACGGCGCTTTTTCTTAATCGGCGTGGCGTAGCTCAGACCACTCAATGCTCAAGCTGTGGATATGTTTATGAGTGCCCAAATTGTGCCATTAGCCTGACCTTGCACGGCAAGCGGGACTTGGTTTGTCACTACTGCAACTACACGGACCGTTTGGGTGACGTTTGCCCGCAATGTCATGAAGGTGATGTGACTCCCCTCGGCCTAGGCACTGAGCTTGTGGAGTCGGATATTCAAAAACTCTTTCCCGATGCCGTGGTTGCGCGGGCCGATCGAGACGAGATTCAAAATCGTGAAGATTTAGAAGATCTCATTTTGCGAATGGAAACCGGTCAAATTCAGTTTCTAATCGGCACTCAGATGATTGCAAAAGGACTGGATTTTCCGTTTCTCCGCCTTGTCGGTATGGTGATGGCCGATGTGGGCTTTAATCTTCCTGATTTTCGTACCTCAGAAAGAAGTTTTCAGCTGCTCACACAAGTCGCAGGACGCTCCGGAAGGCACGGAGAAAAAATCGGACAAGTGGTCATACAAACCTATAATCCTGAACACGTGAGTATCACTTTTACCCAACAAAATGATTACGAAGGTTTTGCCGAACACGAACTCCAATTGCGCCAAGAGCTGCACTACCCCCCATTTGGTCGGCTGGCCTCTTTGCGAATTCAAGGCATGCATCACGACCGGGTAGAAAGAGCTTCTGACACTTTGCAGAGGCGAGCCATGCACCTTAAAGAAATCATGCCCGAATATGACGATGTTTCGGTGCTCGGCCCCACCCCCTCGCCAATAGCCAAGCTCAGGGGTAAATTTCGATATTTACTTCTTTTAAAAGGGCCCAATGCCCACGTAATTAACCAGTACTGCCGGCAGCTTGTGGCCACTACAAAGTGGGCTGGAACCGGCGTCAAGATCCAAGTGGATATAGACCCACTAAATATGCTTTAAATTTGGATCGCCCAGTAAGGCTAAAGGCTGGATTGATGAACACGCCTAAATTGTGGTCTAATAAATTTTAGACTTTTACGGAATACTGTTTATATGGCTGGACCGGCTCAACAAAAGATCAAGTGTCCCCGCTGTGGCATGGCCACCAGTGATATCCTACATATTGATGCGGGCATGCGTTTGGCATTACAGACAACTTCAGAAGGACAAACTGGTGAAGTGCCTGCCGAAGTTTGTCATAATTGCTACAAAAGCCTCTCAAGCATGGTTTCTAAGGGCGTCGCCCTACGCATGGAAGAACAAGCCAAAGCAAAAAATCGGCAAATGATGTGGAAAAGTCGCGTGGGTCTGGTCAGAAGAGCTCGACAGTTGATGGAGGTAAAAGCCTTTTCAGATGCAGCAATCACCTATGAAAAATACCTTCGCGTTCTAGAGATCACCCATGAGTTACAAAAAGGCAAGCTCAACCCCGATGTTTTTGGTAAATCGGATCGCTCAAAAGAACTCACCGTTGTGACATCCGTGTATTTGGACTTACTGCGTATTTACGACACGAGCCCCGCGTACTCTTCAAGAATGGAAGACGCTGCACGAAAGCTGGCTCTATTTGCTCCCTATAGCCCCATTTATCCAGATGTGGTCAGAAAAGCCGAAATCTTTTCTCGCTCGGCAAAGCATCCAGATATTGTTAAGTTATTTTTAAAACAAAGTCGAAAAAACCGGCCACGATGTTTTGTGGCGACGGCCGTCTTTGGCTATCCCCATGCTCCAGAGGTGATTTATTTGAGACAATTTAGGGATCGGGTTTTAAAACAACATCCATGGGGCCGACGCTTTACTTTTTATTATTATCGATTTTCGCCATCAGTGGCGCAAAAATTAGCCCACAGACCCGGTTTGCGCCGAATGGCTCGGCGCGGGCTGCAATTTCTGGTTTTTCTGCTTAAAAAATTGTCTTGATAATTTTGTCTATTTTGAGCGATCGTAGGGCCATGGCAAAAAATAAAACTTATGACTATGTAATTGTTGGATCAGGATTTTGCGGCATTTTGTTGGCCTCATCATTAAACCGCGCTGGCTTTGAAGTATTAGTATTAGAAAGTGGCAACATCTACACCGGCGCCACTAGCGGTTCTGAAGAATTAAAGGCGGAATTGGATTTTCTAAGTGCATCGCCTGAAAATTTTGAATTGGTGCAATGGTTGAGCGAACAATTCAACGTCGGTCAGGCTCCTCGGACCGTCGAACTTTCACCGGTGACGTTTGATGGTGGCCAATTTAAGGCCTTCCTCGGCTTTGGCGGTCGGAAATTTCAGACCTCTGATGAAATCAGTTATTTTAACAACAGTCAGTGCCTTGTCACTTCTGACTCCCCTCAGTCTTGGTGGGAGACCATTAATGCGGCCTACGCCGGTGATCGAATGAGTCCTGCTGAGGTCACTGCGATAACTGCGAAAGGTAAATCTATTGAAAATCTCGTTGTAAACGGTGCCACAACCGTGTCTGCCAAAAATTTTGTGTTCACACAGTCACCAAAAGATTTATCTGAACTCATTCCAATGGATCATAATTTTAAAGGCCGGCAAAAATTAGCCAAAGCTCGAGCGTGGACAGCAATCACCCTGGAGTATGTTCACAGCATTCCCCAATCAGAGAATCGGGCCTTTCATTTTCTAATGGGCACCAAAGACGATGCCGAACCCATTGTGGGTCGCTTTTTTGATCCCACATCCGATGGCCTACAGAAGTCCCAGTGGATGACTCTTTGCGCTTCAGATCTAACTGAAGACGACGAATATGTCGGTGGCGTCATTCGGCACATGAAACGGCAAATCAAACGGGCCTATGGCGAAGCCTTGGACCACCTCAACTGGGAAAAAATTACGGTCCACCCGCACAGCCACGGCCATTTGGATGTGAACTTCAAAAATCCCGGCCAGTTGGCTGATTTTGAGAACCTCTACGCCATCAGTCACTTGGTGGACACGCAACCCGGACTCAGTGGCCGACTAAATAGCGCCATTTCGTTTCTAAAGGCCATCGGGGCCCAGTCCGAAGTGGCCGCTCCGGCTCAGGATGTGCCACTTGCACACCCTGAGGCTTCGTGTTAAGGGTACGCCCATTAATTACACACCCTCCACACTCTCCTGGTGCCCAATAAGGGTCTATTGATGTGGTTGGGGCGGTCTAACCAGAGAGGTACAATATGGCGACCATTACCATGAAAGACATGCTCGATGCGGGCGTGCACTTTGGACATCAAACACAACGCTGGAATCCCAAAATGAAGCCCTATGTTTATACGGCTCGCGGGGGCATTCACATCATCGATCTACAAAAGTCAGTAGGCCGTGCTCAGCAAGCCGCCGACTTTGTAAAAACCATTGCCGCGCGCGGCGGTCGAATGATCTTTGTTGGAACCAAAAAACAAGCCACTGATCCTATCCAAGAAGCCGCCAGCAAGTGTGGTCAGTATTACGTCACCAAGAGATGGCTTGGCGGAATGCTCACTAACTTTCAAACCATCCAATCAAGCGTTTCTCGATTAAAAAAGATTGATCAAATGCGTGAAAAAGGTGAGTTGGAATTTTTCTCTAAGAAAGAACGCGCTCGTATCGAAAAAGACTACGAACGTCTTAGCTCTTACCTTGATGGCATTCGTGACATGAAAGATAACCCGGCTTGTCTTTTTGTTGTTGATATCAATAAAGAACACATTGCCGTAGCTGAAGCTCGCCGTTTGGGTATTCCCGTTGTGGCTATCGCTGACACCAACGTCGATCCAGAAACCGTAGATTACCCTATTCCTGGTAATGACGATGCTATTCGCTCTATTAAGCTTTTTGCTAACTTAATGGCTGAATCCTACCTTGAGGGTGCCGACCAGTATAGAGAGCTCCAAAAAGCCGAATCTGACCGACGAGCCCAAGAACAAGCCGCCTCAGAAAAAGCCAAATCCGCTGAAGAGAAAGTCACTGCGAAGGCGTCTGCAGATGGTGGACCTGCCGTTGTGAAAGTTTCTAAGGGCCGTAAACTAGTTGCCGCCGGTACTGCTGAAGAAGTGGAAATCGCAATGGAACTAGAGTCTAAAACTGACGATGCTGACGCCACTCCGGAAGACACTACTGAAGAGTCTACTGAAGCCTAAGGTTTAGTTTTTTTCTGACTGTTAAAATATTCAATGAATTTGCGGCCCTCAATTGGGCCGCTGAAATTGGCTGACGAATCAATGAAAGGGCAAGACAATGACTATCAGCGCCTCAATGGTTAAAGAACTTCGCGAAAAAACAAGTGCCGGAATGCTCGACTGCAAAAAAGCACTGGAAGAGAGTAACGGTGACTTCGACAAAGCTGTGGAATGGTTAAGAACTAAAGGGATCACCAAGGCGGGCAAAAAATCTGGCCGTATAACTGCCGAAGGTCTTGTGCACGCTTATATCCACGGAGAGGGACGAATTGGGGTTCTTTTAGAAGTTAACTCCGAAACCGACTTTGTGGCCCGTAACGAAGAATTTCAAAGCTTCACTAAAGACATCGCCCTACACATTGCGGCCATGGCTCCTCAATATGTTCACATTGAAGAAATTCCGGAATCTGCTCGAGAAAATGAAGCCCGCATCCTTAAGGCCCGCGCCTTAGAAGAAGGAAAAAAGGCTGAGTTTTTGGACAAGATTATAGCTGGCCAACTTCAAAAGTGGGCTGCGGAGATCTGCTTACTCGATCAAAAATTCATTAAAAACCCAGACAAAACCGTGGGTGAATTCTTAAAAGAAACCATCGCTAAAATTGGCGAGAACATCGTCATCCGCCGCTTTGTTCGCTACGAATTGGGTGAAGGTCTTGAGAAGAAACAAGAGGATTTCGCAGCAGAAGTCGCTAAGCAGATTCAAGGATAATTAAGTTGGCAAAGAAAAAGCCCATATACGAACGAGTATTGCTCAAGTTAAGTGGAGAAGCCCTTGCCGGAAAAAGTGGCTCGGGCATTGACACTGAGGTTTTAGACAACATCGCCATTGACGTAAAAGAAGCTTACGACATGGGAGTTCAACTGGGTATCGTCATAGGTGGTGGCAATATTTTTCGAGGCGTCGCGGCTTCCGCCAAGGGCATGGATCGCGCCAGCTCTGACTATATGGGAATGCTTGCCACATGTATCAATGCACTTGCTGTACAAGATATCTTCGAAAAACACGGGCTTGATACTCGTGTTCAGTCGGCCATTGAAATGGCTGAGATCTCGGAGCCCTATATTCGAAGAAAAGCCATTCGCCATCTTGAAAAGGGTCGCGTGGTGATCTTTGCTGCCGGCACAGGCAATCCTTACTTCACAACTGATACCGCTGCGGCCCTTCGAGCCATGGAGATCAATGCCGACATTATTATGAAGGCCACAAAGGTCGATGGGATTTATGACAAGGATCCTGCGAAATACGAAGATGCCGTATTCTTTGAACAGCTTTCGTATATCGACGTGCTCAACAGAGGCCTTCAAGTTATGGATTCAACAGCGATTAGCCTTTGCATGGACAACAAGCTACCTATTTTAACATTTAACTTGAACGTACGTGGCAATATCGCGCGCGTGATTCAAGGTGAACCCATAGGCACTAAGGTCAATTAGTCCGGAGAGGGAGTGGTATGATTGACGCTATTAAAACATCGACGAAAGACAGAATGGAAAAAGCCATGGCGGCGTTGTCTGGCGAGCTAAAAAAAGTTCGAACCGGGCGGGCTCAGGTTTCTATGCTTGATAGCATACGAGTTGATTATTACGGAAACCCCACGCCATTAAACCAAGTGGCGTCCATCTCTTGCCCTGATGCTAAGTCATTTTTGATCGCCCCATGGGAAACAAATCTTTTAAAAGATATTGAAGGGTCCATCATCCGCAGTGATGTGGGCATGACTCCTCAAAATGATGGCAAAGTGATTCGACTGAAGCTTCCAGACCTTACGGAAGAGCGACGTAAAGATCTTGTAAAGACCATTAAAAAGATCGTTGAGGACGCCCGAGTGGCCGTCCGAATGGCTCGCCGAGATGCCAACGAGGCTATTAAAAAAGCCCAAAAAGATAAAGAGATCAGCGAAGACGACCAGAAAAAGGGTACTGATGAGATTCAGAAGCTCACTGATGATTACATTAAACAGGTCGATCAAATTGGCGTTGATAAAGAAAAAGATCTAATGACCCTTTAGTTCGTATCACTGAGGACTTTGCCTTGCTTGAACCAAAGCACATTGCAATTATTATGGATGGCAACGGCCGATGGGCTGGTCGGCGTCACCATAATCGTGTGTTTGGTCACATTCGCGGTGCACGTGTAGCTAAAAAAATCATCGAGCATGCGGCAAAAATTGGGGTGCCCCATCTCACCCTATTTACGTTCAGCACCGAAAATTGGTCTCGCCCAGATGATGAAGTGAATTTTCTTATGCGGCTGCTGGTGCGCCAGCTGAACCGGGAAATCGACGCTCTTGCAAAGGACAACATTCGTTTTCGTTGTATCGGGCAAATTGCTTGCCTCCCCACTTTTGTGCAAGAAACTATTGCCCGAGTTCAAGAGGCGACTAAAAACAATACGGGCATGAATTTGGTTTTTGCTGTTAGCTACGGCGGACGTCAGGAAATCAGAAAAGCTGTGGAAAAACTGGCCGCGCTTTCGGCTTCAGGCTCCCTTCGACCTGAGGACATTACTGAAGACCTCATATCTCAAACGCTAGAATCTTCATTCTTGCCCGACCCTGATTTGATTATTCGAACAAGCGGAGAAAGTCGCATATCCAATTTCTTTTTGTGGCAGGCTGCTTATAGCGAAATCTATCTCTGCGATAAACTTTGGCCGGATTTCAACAGTACAGACCTTGATTCGGCTATAGAATACTACTGCCACCGTGAACGACGATTTGGACGCACCTCGCAACAAATCACAGAAAATGATTCTCAATCTTCCGAAGAAGGCAGAGAATTGTCTCCATGTCTGGTTTGAAAACACGAATAATCTCTGCGTTTGCCGCCCTCATACTCATTCTTGCTAGTTACTTTTATGCCGGTCGATTGGGCCTTACTGTACTTGCTGGGATGATTGTCCTTGTTGGCATATATGAGTATTCGCAGATTGCCCTTGCCCCTTTAAAACTGCCACGCGGCTACAATGTATGGTTTGTGCTTTTATGTGCATCGGCTACGGCCAGCGTTGTGGTTGCAAAACACAGTTCTTTTTTAATCTTGGGCTTTGCAGCCAGCCTTTATTTGAGCGGTGCCATGTGGATAGACCGAAAGGGTGTGGAAAACATATCGGTGTGGCGGTTTTTAACCATCGGCTTGTTCGGACTGGTTTATTTCGGCACTTTCGCCGCTGCGGCTGTTAAAATACTCGCCACTCCTCAGGGAGAACGCTGGTTTGCCCTCTTGCTCGGAATCGTTTTTGCGGGAGACATTGCCGCCTATTTTGGTGGCAAAGCTTTCGGGAAGACCAAACTCATGCCAGAAGTGTCTCCGGGTAAAACCCTGGCCGGGTCCGTTTCAGGTGTAGCAGGATCTATTGTGGCCAGCGTATTGTTGGCCCAGATGGTGTTGCCCCATCTGGCGATTTGGTTTCTTGTGGTAATGGCGGCTGTGGCTGCATTTTTTGGGCAAAGCGGCGACTTGTTGATCTCGTTGATTAAACGTATCGCCAATGTGAAAGATTCAGGGAAAATTATGCCTGGCCACGGCGGCGTGCTGGACCGCTTGGATGGAGTCATTTTGGCCGCCCCTACAATCTATGCGGCCATGGTCTATTCTGACCTCCTTTTAAATATGATATAGGACGTCTAACATAGCAAATGCGGATTAAAACCTGGTCCCTTAAGCGCGTTTTTGGTAACATTTTTTTATGGATTTTTTAGTCGGATTTTTGCAGTCAGGATTTTCAGCCATTGGCCCCTTTTTTATTTTGCTGGGGCTATTAATCTTTGTACATGAATTGGGACATTTCCTTGTGGCGCGATGGAATGGCGTGCGCGTTGAAGTGTTCAGCCTTGGTTTTGGCAAAAAAATATTTCAGTACAAAAAGGGCGATACCAATTACTGTATTTCAATTATGCCACTTGGTGGCTATGTCAAAATGTTTGGTGACGATCCCTCTGTTGAAATTCCTGATAACGAAAAACCCTATTCTTTCTTGCATCAATCTGTAGGGGCTCGAATAGCTATTGTCTTAGCTGGGCCTTTAATGAATTTGTTTTTTGCCATCTTTTTGTTTTTTGCGCTCGGTTTAATTGGCGAGCAGGTCGCCGGTACCAAACTTGGCGACATCGATTCAAATACAGCTGCATATACTGCGGGCTTCCGCTCCGGCGATAACATTCTGCAGATCAATGACAAAACTATGGCCACCTGGGTGCAAGTGAGCGATACAATTTCAGACAGTGCCGGCAAGCCGCTGTCATTTGTTCTTGATCGAAAGAACGAAGCCGTGACAGTGGTGGCCACTCCCGTGCTAACGCCTACAAATTCATTGCTAGCCCTGCGTTCTGAGGTCGGTGACATAGAGGGGCTGTCGGTTCTCTCACAATCCAGTCGGGTCAGCGTTCTTGACCCTCTAAGCCCGGCGGCCCGCGCAGGCATGATGCCAGTGGAGCAGATTTCATCAATTAATGGAGTTGAGGTTAAGACCTATCGAGATATCGATACTCAACTAGAGCGGTGGCTTCGCGGACCACGGGGACCCATAGAAATTGAAACTCAAGAGATCACCCAAGGGGATTCTCACTCTAAACGTAAAATCGTGGTGCCAGATTTTGAACCTATGAGCCCAGATCAATTATCCCAACAGCTCGGGTTTGAAACCACATCCCTAGTGATTTTTCGGCCCAAATCCGGCTCGCCGGCTGAATCGGCTGGGCTTCAGCATGGTGACCGATTGGTGATGGCCAATGGCAAACTTCTCTCTGATTTTTCTGACTTGGTCAAAGTGGTTTCTTCATTCGACGAATCTCACCCCCCCATCGAACTAAAGGTTCAGCGCCGAGAGGGCATTAAGACTTTGTCCGTCGCGCCAGAGCTGACAGATGCCCCTGGTCGTCAAGGGGCACTTGAGCGCCGTTATACCCTAGGGATCATGAGCTCTGTAGAATACACGGTTTCGTCGAAAGCGATCAATCGATACGGTTTTGTTGATTCTGTTAAACTGGGATTTGTTAAAACCTGGGAGTGGACACAAAGAATTACCCTCGGAATTGCAAAGCTTGTTCAGAACGAAGTTTCATCTAAGAATATTGGTGGTTTTATCACCATCGGCCGAGTGGCTAGCCAATCTTTTGAAATGGGAATAGACCGATTTATTCAAACAATGGCGTTGATTTCTATTAACCTGTTTTTACTTAATCTATTACCGGTTCCTGTTTTGGACGGAGGTCATCTTTTGTTTTTCACGATCGAGGCTCTGCGGGGCGCCCCTATGAGTATGCGAAAGATGGAAATCGCTCAACAAGTGGGCCTCGTGCTCTTACTGTTTTTAATGATTTTTGCTTTATTTAACGATATTTCGAATTATTTTAACTCTATTTGGTAGATTATGTTTCTTCTCTCTGTAGAAACCAGTTCGCAACTGGGAAGTCTGGCTATTATAGAGTCTACAAGCTCATCTGGTGCTCGAGTTCTGGCTTCGACACAGTGGTCTAAGTCAAAAAGCCATAGTGAAGTCATCACGGTAAAGCTTGATGAATGTTTAAGCAAAGCTGGCTTAGAGCTTTCTGGCATCACTCACCTCGCCGTGGGCCAGGGCCCTGGTAGCTTCACTGGGTTGCGTGTGGGAATTAATTTGGTCCGAACCTTAGGTTATGCCAATGATTTACCTGTGTACTCATGTAGTTCGCTTGATGTGCTCGCAAGGCCGGCTATGGTTAAGTTTCCAGATAAACCTGTATTGTGTTTAATAAATGCTTTTAGAAATCTCATGTATGCAAGCTGTTACCAATCAGTAGATTCAACGCACTCCACTCACAAATTAGTTTGGGGACCCGAAGCTATAACCGTTAAGCAATTGGAAGAACGGATTAAGTCATCACATACATGTGTAGGCAACGGATATGAGACTTTTGGAAATTGGTTGAGTGCCCCACTTAAGTCTTGGCTAGATCGAGATGAAGGTCTGGAAGATACGCCTTCAGCCACCGACTTAGGTCTTATGGCCGTTGATCCCCAACTAAAAAATGAATTTTCGTCCTGGAAATCCATAAAACCTCTTTATATTCGCGGCTCTGAAGCCGAAGAGAAACTAAGAAGCGGTTTGTTAAAACCGATTCGTGAAATTTAGTTTAAACAGTTAATAATTTTAAGGCACAAGGTTCATGTCCGGTTTGTTGAAGCTACAAAAGCCAAAAATCACGCGCGGGGTAAGAGACCCCTATTCGCAGATCATTGCCGTTGGAGGCGGCAAAGGTGGTGTGGGTAAATCTTTTCTGAGTTCAAATCTCGGAATTTTTTTAGCCAACATGGGTTTTAACACTGTGCTTGTGGACTTAGACTTGGGGAGCGCCAATCTTCACACTTGCATTGGTGAAAATTTGCCCGATCGCGGCTTTGACGATTTGTTGCTCACAGACTCAAAGAATTTGGAAGATGTTTTAACAACAACGAAAATCCCCAATCTCCGAATCGTTACCATGGCAGACAAAAATTTTAACTTCACGTCACTCAATATTGATAAGAAAAGTCAGCTCATGTCGGCCATTTTTAATCTCAAGGCCGACTTTGTTATCTTAGACCTGAGCGCTGGCATTGATGATACTACTATTGATTTTTTTCTTATGGCCCAACATCAACTGATTGCGGTCAATCCTGAGCCATCGAGCATAGAAAATGCCTATCGCTTCATGAAAGCGGCATTTTTGAGAAAAGTTAAGCGATTTGAGCGGCAATTTGATTTGACGTTGCTGCTGCAAAAACTTCAGGCCAACGCAGATAAATATCAAATCCGGCATCCTGTAGATTTGCTCAATCAGCTGGAAGAGCATGACCCTGAAGCCGCTCTTGCGCTTTTCGAGCAACTAAGAAAACTTGAATTCAAAATAGTCATGAATCAAACAAGAACTGCGAAAGACGCAGGCCTTGGCCACTCTATTAAAAGCGTAAGTCATAAATACTTTGGATTGCCCACACGCTTCATAGGTTATCTCGACTATGATAATGCGGTATGGCAGGCGCTCCGAAAGAGGCGGCCAGTAGTGCTGGAAAGTCCGCAAAGCCGGCTGTATGCTCAACTAATGACCATTGCTCGTGGAATTGTCAGTGAATCTGATGTTAAAAAGGCGGGATAAGCGATCCTATGGCTGGAAAATTGAAACAGACTCTTTACGACATCTTGGAGGTGTTACCAACAGCGCCCCAACATGAAATTTATGCGGCCTACAAGCGAGCTAAGGCGACGTATAACCAAGACAGTACCGCGCTCTATTCGATGTTTACTAAAGAAGAAGCCCGCGAGCTGATGAACCTCATAGAAGAAGCGTTCACCGTGCTTGGCAATCAGGCCTCACGAAGTCGGTATGATCGAGACCTCATGGCTAAGCACAACCCACCAGAAGTAATGGCCCCAATAAGTGGCGATGACCTTCCTGACTTTCCGGCCCCTGTTGAAGGTGCAGAGCCGACTCCTACGGCCACGGCATCGCCTGAACCAAAAAAAGTTGAATCCACTAAGGTGCCCGAAGGTTTTTTAAAAACTCGTTTTGGTGTTTACAAAATTGATACTGATTTAGAAAACACTCTAATGAACGCGGCAGAGTACTCTGGTCCTTTACTGCGAAAGGCTCGGCAATACAAAAATATCACACTCGATCAGATGGCTTCAGAAACTCGAATTAGCAAATCATACTTGGTCGCTGTTGAAAGTGAAGACTACCATGCCATGCCCGCCCGCGTGTTTGTTCGCGGATTTGTGGTACAAATGGCTCGACTTGTTGGCCTCGATGAAAACAAGGTGGCTAATAGTTACATGAAACGACTTAAAAAGGCCTCTCTTGACTGAATTGCAGTTTAATACGTTTAAATTTAAAGTTGCTTCTGAAGACGATGGAGTGCGACTCGATCGCGCCCTTTCCGCTCATCCGCTTGTAGGCACACGATCGCGTGCTGCTAAATTAATTCAATGTGGATGGGTGCGATTAAATGGCCGGGCTGCTAAGGCTTCACACGTGGTTCATTCCGATGAAATCTATGATGTGAAAATACCGGTAGACCAAAAATCAGAGCTGCTTCCTTATGATTTTCCACTTGATGTACTATTTGAAGACAAAGACCTTTTGGTATTGAATAAGCCAGCAGGACTTGTTGTCCATCCGGCTGCCGGCCACCATCAGGACACCCTGGTCAATGCCCTTGTCCATCAAGCCAAAGACCTTTCGATGGGTTTTAGTGAAAACCGACCCGGAATTGTGCATCGACTGGATAAAGACACCAGCGGCTTGCTTGTTGTTGCTAAAAATGACTTTACTCAAAGTCATCTATCTGCGCAGTTTCGACAAAAAACTGTACACCGAATTTATTGGGCGCTTGTTTATGGCCCAGTGAAACAAGCACAGGGGACTCAGCAGACTTATTTGAAAAGGCATCCCGTCGATCGAAAAAAGTTTGCCTCAGAGCGCCTAATCCCTGAGCAAACTCCTTCCGGAAAATTGGCTATCACTCACTTTCGGCAAATTAGGAGTCATGCCTCTGGAGTCACTCACTTGCAATGTCAGCTTGAAACCGGTCGGACTCATCAGATTCGAGTGCATCTTTCAGAACTTGGCCATCCAATTCTTGGTGATGAGATCTATGGATCTAACAGTCGAACAAAAAATCTTAAATCGGTTGAACTTCGAAAATTGATCAAACAAATGCAAAGAATCGGGCTGCACGCGGCCGAGCTTGGTTTTACACACCCGCAAACCGGTGAAGAACTCATGTTTAGATCGAGTTGGCCAGATGACCTTTTGCCTCTCGTAGAACTTTTAGGATTTTCTTAGATGTTTAGCCCCGTCGTGTGTGAAGAAAAAACCATTGGATACAAACACGAAGCCGACGGATTAGTTGTTTTTTTTGGCACCCGACATCTACAAAAAGAGGCGATGGGCCAACATTTTCATAAGTTGAATTTTTATTTTTTGAAGCAGGTTCATGGCAACGCGATAGTGCCTGTCTCTCAAGGCTCGCCCACTGCGGATGCCCATTATTCTTTTGAGAGAGGGGCGGCCCCTTGCATTCAAACTGCAGACTGCATTCCCGTGATGCTCTCTAGTGGAGACTACGTTGTAGCTATTCATGCCGGGTGGCGTGGAATCGCTAACGGAGTTATCCCGCGCTCTATAGATTTTTTGCGATCTATTAATTCTTCGCTCCAATCACCGACAAAAGCCTTTATTGGTCCGCACATTGGCGCAAACAGTTTTGAAGTTGGCCTTGATGTGGCCACCCAGATACAAGAAATTTATAAACCGCTAAAAAATTTGGGTGCCGTTGTATTTGATCATCCGAAACACAGCGATAAACGCTTTATTGACCTAACTATCATCGCTCAGTCGCAACTTGTTACTCACGGCGTTTCGAAGGCAAATATTTTTTGTTTTGCACCCGACACGTTTTCCTCCGCAGAGTTCCATTCCTTTCGACGAGATCATGGAGAGGCGGGCCGACAAATCAGCTTTATTGCGCGGATTCTGGACTAGCGATTTTTGGGCAAATGGCGCATTATTTATTTTATGTTGAACATTAGAGAAAAAATTAAGCCGTCGACGTTGATCACTGGTTTTTTGTTTTCAGCAGTATTGATTGCAAATCTCGCTGTGGTGCTCAATGGCGAGTGGCGTGAGGCCATCTATAGTTGGCTGAATCCGCCAAACACCCGGAAGATCCTGGCCACTGTCACCGGCGATTTGTTTAACGATGGTTCCTCGGTCAAAGTGATAAAAATAAGAACAGCCAATGGCCTTTTATTAGAAGTCTATGGTTCCTCTGACACCGGGGCCAGGCCTTTGTTAGGACGGATCAATTGGCCAGACCCTAAAGACGGCTACATATATATCGAAGATCGGGCGACAAACCTGGCCTTGGTTGACCTTAACGACGATGGGGTACGAGAAATCGTAGCCCCCAGTTTTGACCAAAAGCTCACAGGGCACCTCAACGCCTACCGGTTTGACCCCGAAACGAAGAGCTTTTTGCTCTATCAACCCCAATAAATTCAGCTAGTTATAAATAAGCCTTGACTGGAATGCGCCGCGTCGCCTATTTTGGGCCTTCTTGTCCGAAAAAGGAAATAACTATGGCAAAGTTTGGTGCGATTTTGATTTTCTCCCTGACCCTGTTGGGGTTGGTGGGCTGTGGTAACAATGGCCGAAAACGCGAGGGCAATTCCTGTCGAGGCAGCGAGCGGTCGGCTTCTGATTACAAGCCGTTTCCCCAGCTCAATGAAACGGCCAGTGACTATCAGAAAATTGACCTCTCAAACACCGATCAGTTTGTGCCGGGAGTCTACGAACTCAAATCAGCTGAGGTTTTCTATCATAACAAGAGCATAAAAGGCCCTTTGTCTGACTTAAAAGTGCATGTAGTTCAAAAGCCAAATAGTCGAAAAGGCACTGATGAGCCGTTCGTTACCTCCAGCGTTTGTATGGCCAACTTTCAGCTGGGCTCTAGTTTTTCTGGCGGAAAAGAAATTATCTCATTTATGGATGTTCGCTCTGCCACCGACGTGATTCTCACATCAAGTTATGTCGGCTTTGAGCGCGGCGATATCTACAAGATGGCCCCCATTGCCTTTCAAGAAAATCAGGCGATAACGCCGGACGAATTCTTTGCCGGGCAATATGACAACTACGACTATACTTTTGCAAAAACGGGCGTCGACAAAGAAAAGGATCTAGCTGGGAACAATTATGAGTGGCGAGCCAACTTGGTTGACGGTGACGTCTCCTACGAACTTCGGGTAGTCTACAATTATTATACAGCTGAAGAGTGGGCTAAAAAACAGCAAGAAAAAGAGAATAACTAATCCTCGGTCGTACTCTGCCACAGGAAAAATGGCTCTGCTGTTTGGCCAGATTCAAAAACCCTCGTATTTTTTAACTCAACCTCTACATCTTCTTTTGATGAGTACCTGTGCCAAAAAACTAACTCTTCAGAATTCGAATGTGTCTCAATAATCGCTCTAAACGTGTCGCCGACTTCAATTTGCTTGCCGAATTTCAACTTTAAAACACCGCTCATGATGGTGACGAAAGCGCTTCTTTTTGCCGGTTTGTATTCGGCTGAGAGCAACAACCATCCCCCTTTTTCTAGGCGCTGCCCACAGGCTTTCAAAAACTCTATACGCCTTTTTTTTCCCGAGATGTGATTGATCATTCCGCTGGATAAGTAAATCAGATCAAACTTTCTGTCTGGGCTAATACTAAACACTGATCCCTCTAAAAATTGGCAGGTGCTATTTATTTTTTTGGCCGATTCCTTGGCCCTTTCAATCATCGACGTGGAAATATCCACACCTGTGACCGTCATGCCCAAACTTTCAAATGCCCAACATTCTCTACCAGCACCACAACCGACGACCATAACCTTAGCACAGGGCTTTTTTGTCTTAACCCTCCAGTCCTCTACAGCCTGGTACTCTCCCGGGTCGAACCCCCTTGAATTATGAGTCTCACTGGCCCAAACCTCTCTTTCACTACTATATTTTTGCCTCACCGTGCTATCAGATACCCGTTTCAAGTCTTGCGGCGACAACAGTAACTTAAGAAAAAAACCAGCTCTCTTCAGGCTTTGCGATAGATGCTTGCCGAACGCAACCCACCTAAAAGCCATGTAGCTCAGGTATAACAGGCCGTTTAATAGCCCACGAGCAACGCGGGTACGGCGGGGTGTCCGGATTTTTGAGAGATAGACGAAAATTTTATTCAACTCATGTGGTTTTTCACCCCAGTAAAATTTTTTCCCCCTTCGCCAAGTTCCAGTGACTTTTCCCCAGGCCAACAATTCAGGATCATCGAATAAACGGGAGCGGTCCCCTTTGGTCACTTTTTGACCGTTGCGGTTATGAACCCGGTGAGCGATCCACTCAGATGAATCTCGTAAAAGCAAAATTTCACCTTCAGAAAAACTCTCGATGGGTTGCGGGCTTTCAAAAAACTCCAAAGCCAAGTGATCACCTGGTTCAATCAGCGGCCACATGCTTTTATCATGGATTACGGTATCCAACGCTACCCCTAAAGATTGGCTTTCACTTCAGCTAACTCATTAATAAAGTCGACGGGACTGTGGGCTTTACCTTTTTCATTACAAGACATGCCGGGGCAATGGTCACAGTGATTGTAGGCTTTGCCGTTGGGTGTGTCTTCTAAATCACGAAACTTTATGTTTCTCCATTTTTCGGCGATTTTTGAGTTCCAAAGTGTTTGAAAGTCATCCTTGGCTAAATTACCCAACGGCTCACGCACCTCAATGCAAGACAATAGATCGCCGTAGGCGGTCACGGCACATTTTCCCTTGGCTGCGTTACATACGTATTCTTCAAACTGATTGGCAAAGCCTTTTGGCTTACTGTTTGGCCAACGTCTGGCGCGTTCCAAATAAAATTCCCTCAATTGATCTTTTGTTGCGCGCAACAACGTGGGCTCAAGGTCGCCGTCAAATTTTGATGTCACCACAGGGTCTACTTTTGCATCAAGACCTCGCTCCACACACCATTCATAAAGCTCGAAAACCGTGTGAGCATTTTTGCTCGTAAGCAAACAATTCACATAGGATTCAATACCGGCGTCTTTACAAAATTCAATGGCTCGCTTTGTTTTTTCACATGAACCCTTAACCCTGGTGAGATCATCATGGATTTCTGGATCTAAGCTATAAAGACTAAAGGTTAAGGCGGAAAATCCCACATCCTTTAACCTTTGAGCTACGCCTTCCGATCGGATTAACAAGCCATTTGTAATCATCGACAGATGAAACCCCAAACTCCCGGCCCTCTCGGCGATAGACCAAAAATGTGGATTTAGCATGGCTTCGCCGCCCATCAGGATTAAGTATAAAGTGCCAGCCTCTCTCAGCTGATCAAGAATTCTAAACCATTGGTCTTGACTTAAAATTCTCTCTGGGTCGTCTTTGAACGAGGGTATATAACAATGACGACAGCGTTCATTGCACCTGTTTGTTAGCTCCAAAGAAGCCTGTAGAGGTATAAACTCCTTGGCACTTTTTGCTAACCACTGATCCAGTAGGCTCCCTTTTTCACTGGCTACCGCCATTCAACAAGCCCTTCAGCGCTAAGTGTTTCTACAAACGGCACAAGATCTTTTTTGAATTCTTCAGCATCGACTTCAAATTCAGAGCAAAACTCAACGGCCAATTGCTTAAGCGTGGTTGGACTCTCTAAGGCCATCCAAATCCACGATCCAACCTCATTTAACTCATGAGCCCGCCGTCTTGCGGGATTCAGTAGCACCACCGATCCATCAAGTTCTTGCCAGGGTACTTTTGATCTGCGTAGGACCGAGTTTTCTTCAAATTTCATTTTGAACGTCTCCGGTAAGATTGAAGTGCATGACTTTAAACTCTATGTTTTTCGTCAGATAGTTCAACAAGGTAAATAGGCGGCTCTCATCTTGGTCATTGAAATTATCCCAGGCCAAATTTGAAAATGAACTTAGAAGCCTTGGGCGGCGATTCTCTTCTTCCATATCTGAAACAAACGTGTTTTTTGACTGGGACAGCCAATAAATATTTCTTAAACGAAATGACTGACCAAAAAAACTGGGGTTAAAAAACTTCTGGCCCATAAAACTGGGTTGCACCCGCAAATCGCCATCAGAAAAATCAAGAATGTTCATGTCATCACCCAGGCGCTTGGCTTCGGAGAAAAATGTGGAGATCGTGGTTTTGCCTGCACCAGAGGGCCCGATAAATAGGGTCACATCATTCTGTTCTCCTACAATACCGCTTGAATGGAACAACACTTTATTTTGTACGAATAATTTAGGCGGTATAAACCACCTTAAAAAATTGAAAAAACCATCCGGCTGTTGAGGGTCTGTCACGAGATCAATCTCAGACGAGCCTTTTATCATTGCCACAAAATCCCTTTGTGCCACCACCTGAATTTTTCCGGGCAACGTCCTTTCAAGCAAATCTGGACTTTCTTGACTGTCCCAAACAAGGCTTTCTGGATATCCCACCTGACCTGGCTCATACCAATTTACGCGGTACACAGATGAAAGGTCGTTTCCAAATGAAATCATCTTCCAAAGGTTGGGTATGTGTTCTTTTAAAAATGAATAGGCCTGCGCACTAAAACAAGTAAACTGAAAGGGAAGCCCATGGATTTCGCAGCAAAAATCTACACCGCTCTCTTGCGGCGATACCGCTCCGCCGACCAAAGCCTCCGCCAGGACGAATTTTGCCTCAAAATCGCTTGTGCTCAATGAACTCTGCATGGAAACTTCTTTCAGTTACGAAAGTAATTTCGACGCGTTACAATTGTCTGGCGGCCCTGCTGTGGATTTTCGTCCACCTGTGGCCATACCGTTGCACGAGGCTCCAAATGTCATCAGGTCTTCTGATTTCACTTGTGGTTTTTTGTACTTTTTCTTTTGCTTTTTATTTGAATTGGACTCGCTCACCTATGCCCCCCTTGGCCTTCGATAAGAACCAGTAAAAATCATACCAGAGCGCCTCTTTCAATCTACCCTTAACAAGGTGCTTCACCATGAAGTAGTGAGCCGGGTATCGGCGAGGCGACACCAGAAATGACTCACTCACTAGTCCAGACCACCACAAATGTGGCGGCGCTAAAGGGAGATTTGTTTTAAAGAACTTCTCGCAGGCGTGTAACACTATATCTAGACTTGTAACCAGCCCGACTTCCTCACTCACTGATCTTGCCTGAGTTAGGGCATGGGTGTCTTTTGACAGTAACAAGTGAATATCGTGTAACCAAAATAACTTAATGAAGGTGTGTTGGTAAGCCAAGTGCCCACTCAGATAAACAAGATTCTCTGCAGAATTCAATTTTGCCATATCGAGTACACTGATTTTTGCCTTTTGGTTTCTGTTACAGTTTGGCATGATTTCAAAGTGAACTTCCAGCGGAATTTCAACACCATTCTTGTTTTTCGTGTAGGTTTTTTTGTGCCTGTTGAATTGCCACTTCAGTTCATCCGCTTGCGGTGCCCAACCATTTTCTGTTAAAAGTCGATCAACAGCTTGGTGTTGCTCCGCCTCAACATATATGTCGATATCAGAAATAGCACGGGCTCCCGAGTCCTCATACAGACTCTCAAGCATAGCTATGCCCTTAATCGGTGCCGTTTCGATACCTCGACTTGCGAACCTATTTTTTAAGCTCAGCCAATTCTCCAAAAATATCTGATTTTTCAACCACTGATTGAGCCACTCCGTTTTAAGCGTTTGAACACTATTGACTCCAAATTTTTTTCGCCCATATGAATATAGCCAGCCTGCCAAGCGATGATCTGAGATCACCCATTCATTAGTTTGAAGCAGTTGTGCCAATCCAACTTCAGAACTTGGATAAAACAACTCTTTTAGGGTAAGTGAACTCCTACTCATAGTGTGTGTACACCAATTTATCGAGAATCACTTGATTTCGGCGCCTAAACGACCATAGAAAAAAATAAAAACCCCCTACCAGAACCATACCGCCGCCAAACCCTAGAATGAATAACGAAGTTAAGTGCTCTGAACCGGCAAAGCCCGAAAGAGAAGCCCGAGACAAATTAATTACCACTGTAAACGGTGAGAATTTTTCTAATATTGCCTCCATAGAAGTTCCAAAAACCTGAACGGGAAAATAAACGCCGCTTAAGACGGCCAGAACGTTGGTTATGCTCAACATAAGCCCTTGACCCCTTCCAAAGTTCATTACTAGACCACAGGTCAATAATCCCAAGCCCCAAAATAAGGGTACTGCCAGCAATTGAACAGTCCACCACCATGTCATTTGAATCACTGAAAGGTCGAATCCAAACATCAATCGCGCAATAATCAATAAAGTAATTAATCTTACCAGATCAAATAGCAGACCTGAAAACCCCAAGATCGAATAGACTTTGGCCGGCCCCTTTTTTGAGTGAGCAATAGAAAAAAAAGTTTCATCTTGAATAGACTGCGTGACTGCATCGGTGAATCTCAATAACAGCGCTGAAGGGATCAGAAAACTTATATAACCACTAAAAACAAAAGCAAAATAAGTCTGGTAAAGAGTGCCTTCGCCCACAAAGGTTGGTGAAAACGCTTGCGATGTGAACCACATAATCCCCAGCATAATAACATCACCTAAAAATTGAAAGGCAAACTGTCTTTTGTTGGGATAGCCATACGAAAACTCTCTTTTCGCTCCTATCCAAAAAGCTTTCGTTAAGCTCATAAAGGAAGTCCCTTAATTTGAAAAGTGTTTCTCTCATCCGAAAAAGGCTTGGGGCTTGATAAAAACACCACACATTCGTTGGTAGACAGATACTCATTTAAAATCACCAAAACTGATTCTTGTGTGCCGGCATCAAAACTTCGCATCGGCTCATCGAGAAATATCAGCCAGGGTCTACCGAGAACGGCAATAAAAAGCCGCAGCAACTGCCGCATGGCCGTAGAACATTCGTTCACTCTTTTTGATAAGGCTTCAGAAAAAATGGGTAGCCTAGACCAATTTTCTATGTGTCGCTGCAGCTCGGGTTTTGATATTTCATTGATGGCTGCGAAAAATTCTACATTATCCAGGCCGGTCACCAACATGAATAAGCCCCGCTCAGTGGCGGGCACCCATCGTATATTCCCCTTAAATTTGTCAATATTTTTATGTAGGTCTATCCCGTTCACGATAACTTGGCCACTGTCGGGCTTTTGAATTCCGGAAAGTACCCTTAAAAGCGTAGTTTTTCCGATGCCGTTATTGCCATAGACATTCACCACCTGTTCGTGATTGAAATTTCCGTCTATGTTTTTTAGAACCGATTTTTGATCAAAGGCCACATTGACCCTATTAACAATCATTTCCATGATCACTATGCTAACACGGCAGAATTAAGAATTCTTGCGACCTAAGTCCTAAGAAATAGCTTTTCTCAATCGTCGAAGCGTTAAATTGATAACCACTGGAATCATCAAAAAGAGCAGTTCCAACCAAGGCCAACCAGACCCCGATGATTGGCCGTCAGCCGCAAACACCTGACAACCCCCACCTTTACCACCAGAGGCTTGGGGCGCGTTCTCCGCCACCGGCGATGCGGGGTCAACTTGGGCTGGAAAACTGGCAGAAGGAAGTCTTAACGCTGGATCACCAATTAACAACCATGAGTTGACCACTTCGTTTGATTGCTGATTACCACCACCATGAACCTTGGCCATATTTATAATGGACCCCATGTCTCGGAGCTCACCTGTGACCAGGGTTTCATAGAACGCCTTGTGAATGGGCGTTTGTACTTCTGGTATAGTGAGAGAAGTGGATCCCCAAAAAGCGACAGCGCCGCCCTCTTTTTTGAATATTAAAGTTTCTCCTAGGCCTCGATAGCTTCGGTTAGGATCATAATAATGGGCGTTTAGGCAGTTCATTGCCACCACAATAGGTGTATTGGTATTGCTCAAGTTATTTGCGTCAGCATTTGTGAAAACACTTGAGTCGGACCACATATCTTCAGCTCCGTGACCTATATAGTGCATTACGAGTGGACCATCACTAAAACTGTTTAAAATTTCTGTTTTAGCCTGCGCTGACGAGAGCTGTGACTTTCTGATTTTGGTCACAGCAGCCTCTGGGCGAAGACTTAATATGGTTGACTCAAGCTGATCCGATTTGGCATCAAAATGCTCTCCACCATATTGATCTTCGTCTGAAACAATAACGATTCGGTTGCTTTGATCGGCCGCTGGTGCCCGGTCTCCACTTTCAAATGCAATAACTTTATCTGCATAAACCTGCATCTCTGCAGCACTCGTGGCGGGAATTCGCCCTACGGCAGCCCTTGGATACCCTGTCACGTCGTCTTTTACGTACCAAAAATCACTGGCATAGTCCCAATAGAGCCCCTTCACCAACTTAATTGGCACTATATTTTTAACCGATCCGCCTAAACGGCCTTTGGGGTCCACGGTTCCGTCGCCCAAGATCACCACATACTTTACAGCTGGCGACATCCAACTGGCATAAACATGATCAATGAAATCCTTAATCGCCTGGGGATTCACGTATCCCATGCCAAATTCATTGGCGATGTCTTCAACGGACGCCTTGGCGACGGCAAACCCTTGTGACCTTCTGTGCTCAATGAGTTTTTCAGCCGCAGAAAGCAACTCGTTAGTTCCGATAAAAAGTATATCTGCCTGGTGAGTATTGAGCTTCAGGTCACTGCCATTTGACATGGACAGCGAGGACGGCTCCAGCACTGCTGCCGAGGATGCAACAAAGAATTTTCGGCCGTAGTCAGTGTTGAACGATACCGTGTTCTCAGTTGAAACTTGATATTGAACGTCGGCGCCTTCTATGCGGCGAATATCTGAAAGCGTGGAAATGTCATAGACAAACAAATTGGGATCAGCAAAATGTCCTAGAGAAACCACTGATTGCGGCTCGTATACGGAAAACTCAGCCACATCAGTCTCAGCCACCCAGGCATGGGGGTAATCAAGCTTTAAATAATCGATGTCGATCACGTCGTATTGAGAACCTGTATAAGTGCCAAGGGCTTCTAATTGAATTCGGTTGATGCCTGGGACGAAATAGTGGGATTCCACTTTGAAGGTGGCTAGCACGGGTTCAATTGTAGAAAACTCGAAATCATAGGGTGTTGCAATATTATTAATCCACAATCGAACGTGGTGCTTTCCAGAAACAATCTGTCCTCCGCGTGACCCTTTAAGTAGGGCTGACACTTGAATGTCTCCAGTTTGAATAAGGTTCGGCAGATCTACATCTACGCTAAAAAATTCATCCCCTGCATTAGCTGGTGGCGCATAAAATCGATGCCACAATATGTGATCCATATCTTCCCCATAGGGCTCGTTCAAATAGGCATACAAGTCTTGTTCCACTCTCTTTGTGGCCAAGTGGCTAGGTGATGAGATCGGTGGATATGAGGTTGGATTTCCGTCTGCCGTGGAAACCCTTGCCCCCGACACGCCCGGTGTATTCACTAAAAACACATAGTTCTCAGAGCTGTCTACTCGCTCTCTATAGGGGCCAAAAAATCGGATGACATCGCCAGAATTAAAAACACCGTCCCCACTGACTATTTCAATAGGTAAAACTTGACCCATAAAATACATTTGAATTTCGTCGACGTTTGCGTTCGCAAACGGACCTGTTAACCCTAAGACTTCTAGCTCGTCATAACTGATTTCGTAGATACCCGTTTTTGAGAATCCTACTTTAATGGCGCCGCTGACAGCCCATGGGTCGACCCCTGCCACAACGGGAGGAACCCAGCTGGAAGCTCCGTTGAAGAATACGTCAAGGGTTATGGAACTTGTGAAATCAACATCATTCGCCACTGGGTTAAACCGGATGGGTTGGACCTTAATCGGAAGATAAGTGGTGCCATTTTCAGTGTATAAATCTCCCAACGAGATATTCGAAAGAGGCAGTCGCTGATTGTCTGCATAAGTCGCTGAATCAATACTCCATTGGGGCACCAAGTTGTTAACCACCGGGACCCATTCGGGAGCTGGCGCTACCTTCACGTTTGCGTCTAAGCGCGACACGCTATTTACAACCGAATGAGTAACCGATTGTACGCTTGGTATTTTCACTAATATTGTTCGCTCTGGTAGCGCAGGCTTGCCCGCCTCAGTGGATAAACTGTAGTGTGCAATATTCACATCGTCATAGAGCGGGTTGAGAAGGTTGATGGTTTTTAAGTACTCGGGAACGGTGATTCGAAGTCTCATTCCGCTATTGGTGGCCGCCAATAAATCCACATAGGGGGCGATTTCTTTTGACTCTGATGAGTTATCAGAATCACTGCCCGAGCTTGAATCGGCTTCATTAGACGAAGTGTAAATCACTCCGACTCCCACTCCTGGCGGTGCGCCGGCACCCGCATTGGGCTGTGCATACACCGGGCCGTGGAGAGTTCGCACATTATTTGTTGAGATATCCTCAATCAAGTAATAGTAGGTCTGATCGTTCACCACATCGTGGTCGTCAAACACGTATTCTCCATGAATTGTTGTGGACAACACATTGTTTCTGATGAGCTGACTGTTAATCTGCACATAACCTGTTTCGGGGTTGTCGCTTCTGAGAACATTAAACCCTTGGTGACTCCACTCTAAGCCCGTTGACCACGCCAGACGCACCACTGAGTCAAAACCTTCGGCATCAAACGCTGTCAACTGCACAGGAGAGGCCGCAGCTGCAATGTTTATCGTGCAATTTGTGGCTGACACTTTGGTAGAAGTGACTGGATCGTCTACATCTACAAAGAAGTCACCAAACCATTGATCAAATGAAACTGTCTGTGACGCACACCCTGTAGAGCTTGCCAAAAGATACGACTCAGATGTAGCCGGAGGAGCGTTGTCGGGGCCCCAATTCCAACCAAAATTCGATACTGTCGACGGCAAACTTCCTGTTGTATTAAACTGAATACCTTTTACCGATGCATATGAAGTGGATAAATTTCGAAGCTGTCCGCCGTTAATTTGAGTGACCGATGTCGTACCACCGATGTTAAGGCCATTTGTGTCTAAGTCATCAATTAAGAAACCCACCAGATCAAGTGCCCCAGAAGTGGCTGAAAAAGTCCACGTGCCCGAACCGGCATTGGAAATAACAGCTTTATTGGTTGTACTTTGTGGATAGGCATCGTTTGTGCCGGTGGTTTTAAGAGTTCCACCAGAAACTGTCAGGGTCTGGCCAGAACCTAGCTGTAATGTGCCACCTTCGTCTACCTGGAGTGTGGCCCCATCCACTGTGATTCCAGCACTGGCTCTTAATATGGCAGAAGATTCCACTTCCAGTGTGAAGTTATTTCCACTTCCAAGTGAAATAGCACTGGATACCACAATCGTGCTGTTCACTCGCACCGTGCCGCCGGCAGTTTTATTGAATGTGACTCCTGTCAAACTGGATGAACTTTGCAAGTCCTGATTGGTCGCCGTGGCGCCGTCATCGCGTAACACCAATGAGTTGCCACCTTGAGTGAAGGTTCCTGTGTTGGTAAATGATCCGTAAACCTCTAGAGTTCCGCCCGTCATCGTTAGGATTCCGTTACCCATATTAAGTGATTTACAGGTCGCTGTACCTCCAGAAATTATGGGGTCGTTGGCTGTGTTGTTAATTACACAATTGAGAGATGAATTTGGAACTCCATTGGTCCATGATCCCGCCGTAGTCCATCCAGTCCCGCCACTTCCCGTCCAGGTTGTGGTATTTCCATTGATACTTGGGGCTGATCCTAGTGTAACCGGTGGTGCCGCGGATGCATTAAAAGCATATCCTTCTGAATTGACCACATGGGTGGCGTCCACAATTTGAGCTCCCACTGTTAAACCTGCCGTGGCTAACGCATCAATGTCGTACTCCACATAAACACATCTTAATGGCGGCGTGGTCGCGTGGGCCGGCACTGAAACGCTCAGACTTGAAAACTCCACGCGAGCCGGGTTTCCTGAAAAGGTGTCAGTTCCAATAAGCGTGCCTCCGCTGCCCGAACAGCCTGTATCATCATAAAGACGAACTGCTGACACATCGGCTGCGGATCCGGTGCCTGTTAGTCCTATTCGTATATAAGTGATTGTGGTGTCGTTAAAACTGCCCGCTTGTGATTGCTGAAACCCAAATCGACCCATGTTGTAAGTTTCGCCCTGATTCACGCTGCCTGGGCTGGTCGCTTCTTGAGTCAAGTCGATGGTGTTGGTTGGCGTAGACCAGACCACATCATAAGTGGGATCAGTGGTATATGCATCTGCAGCCAAATCGCCTGAGTAACTGGTCACGGTTAACGTGCCCGCTGAGGTGCTCGTTGTAATTGCCATAGGGCTTGTAGCTGATGATCCACCCGTCTCAAAAGTCATGGTATCCCATGCATTACCGGGTACTTGCCGGTTTAATGTGAGAAGAGTTGTGCCATTAGCGACTGGGTAGGAGAATGTTCCATTTTGCATATGGTAGGTCGCATCAATGGAGGCTCCCGAGTTTACGGTTACGCCTGCTGCTCCAAGCCGACTGAATTGATAGTATTGGGCTCGCAAAGTTCCATTGATTACTACTGTCATTGCATTAGAAGTGTTTGCTGTGGTGACTGTAGCTGGATAGGCTGAAGATCCAATCAGATCAAGTTGGCCAGAAACACCTACTGTAAATGCAGACCCATTGCCCAAAACCACCGTTGCATTGGGGTCGACGATGAAAGTTCCACCATTCACATTTATATCACCAGCAACTGTTAGTGTGTTTCCACTCACCACCCTAAAAGTTCCAGCTGTGAGTGTGAAGTCGCCGCTCACAGTGAAGTCAGACTCGAGGGTGACTTCGCCGCCACTACTATTTACTGCGAAATTTCCAGGGAATGTGGTACTCGCTGAAATACTCTGATTGGTTGAACCACTCATAGTAATTGTACCATTTGTGGCGTTTAAAAAATTGTAACTGGAGCCAATAGAAAGAGAACCACTGACCTGAAAATTAGTCGTGCGATTGGCCCATGAAAGCGTACCGCTACTAGGGAGAGTGACGTTTAAGCAATCCCGAGCGGTGTTATTGGGAAACTGCGCGTAGGAATAACCGCCTGCACCGATTTGACAATCGGTGGATGAATCTGGCACCCCCGAAGGAGACCAGTTATTGGCCGTAGTCCATGTACCTCCGGGCGCTGGACCATATCCACCGTTCCAGATTTTTATTGCAGAGCCAGTAATTGTGGAAGTTCCTGCCGAAACCGGTGGGCCTCCTGTGGCTGACCAATCATAAGATTCACTATTAACCACATCGTCCGATCCCGAAATAGCTATCCCGACTGTGGCATCTGTAGCGGCGGCACTACTTGTCGCTAATAACACGTGCACACAAACTTGATTGGTATCAATCACAGAGATGGTGCTGGCTGGTATAGTAATGGTTGCCGTTGCCGGCGATCCTGCTGGTGTGAGGTTTGAACCTATTTGAGTGTCTGTTCCTCCATCGTAGGAACAGTTAGAGTTGGTATCTTCAAACACTTGAATGTAGTTCACATCAGCAGCCACATTGCTTCCGTCAAGAGTGAATTTAACTGAAGTGATCTCCGTTGCCGTCGCGGCGGTGGCCGTCATTGAGAACGCAAAAGTGGCAAAATGAGTGGCCGCAGATCCCTTGGCTATGGTTGCTGGCGGCGCACTTCCACCTGAAGCATTAACTACCTGTAACCCGGCGGCAGCTTCGCCTCCCCAGTCGACTCGGTTATTGGTGTCAGATTCGTTGGCCGATCCGCCGATTCCAGAGTAATTTTCTACGGTGAAGTTCGCTACGTTGTAGCTGCTAGCATCTATGTTGATTTGAGTGCCTGAAGCGCCTTCTTCGTAAAAGCCCACAGTTTGCCAAAGACTTGGAACCGATGCCGCTGCCCCCAAGGTGACCGCCGCTCCATTTGTTGCAATATAATGGAAATCGCCATTGGCTATAGCCTGAATCGTTCCTGTGACGTCCATCCCCGAAACGTCAGTATTAGAAATCAAAAAATAACTTAAGTTTACATCGCCAGCCACACTCAGGGTATACGTACTCGACGTATTTTCCGCTTCTAGACGAGCAATGTTTCCCGAAACTCCTGCCAACCGAAATAAACCTCCAGATGAAACACTGAGTGTGGTGCCGTCGCCCATTATGACTTTTCCGCCACCTTCTACTTTTAGCACCCCATCTACAGTGACGCCGCTGAGAAATCGAAGAGTGCCGCCATCTCGCACAACCACTGTAGTTAGGGCCGGTATGGTCACAGAAGTGGCTGCAGGGTCAATAGTCACATCGGCATCCACATAGAGCGTGTTTGCGCCTGTTGTAAAAGTGAAGCGATCTAATATCGTGAATGAGTCCGTGAATGTAACTGATGTGGAGTTTCCAATTTTTAGCCGAGGTATAGGATCCACATTTTCAAATGTCTGTGCCCCTGATCCATACATTTGAATAGTCCACCGGCTACCGCCGGGTACGATGATTGACCCAGGGTTCAAGTTGCGGAAATAATCCCCTTCAATGGTCCAGCGACGAGCATTTGACGTGGCTGTGAGCTGACCCGACTGGATCTCCACACAGCTTGCGCTAATATTGGAGTTTGGAAATTGGGGAATCGTCCAATCCGATACGATAATGGCATTTTCGGTATTGGTGTTAGGTTGCCCGTTGGGGTCCCAGTTGGTGTTGGTGGTCCAGCTCGTGGTACCGGCATCGGCCTGCCAAGTGTATGTTGTTCCAGCACAAGCGGCTTGTGCTGATTCCGCGCTATATAGATGGAGTCCCACACTAAGAAGCCATGCGGCTACCTGAACCATTATCTGTGGCATTGATCTAGAGTGTTGTTTCTTATAGCTCAAGTCGTACTCCTATAACGTCCATAGTGAATCTTTGGTTCGCTTGGTCTATATTATGTATATCGGCGGCTTCCTGAAAAACTTTAGACCTTTGGTCGAATTGATCCGAAATTATCGAATTGCGAATTGCCTCAAAATGAGAGTTACTAGTTATTTTAAGGGGTTACTATCGAGACTTTGGTATTGTGAAAAACAGCTCCGCTGCCTCATAATAACGGTTACCACAACTGTGATTGCTAAGGCATTGAAACAACGGAGGAAACCACCGATGGATCGCGGAGCTGTAAATCAATATTTAACACTTTTGAGACAGAGTTACCAAGTTACTTCTTACCAAGAAAAGCAAAAAATTATTGATGTGGTTGGTCTTAATTTTGGTTGGCATAGAAAATCTGTGATTAGGGCTTTGAATCGGCCAGATAGTCAACGAAAGAGCCACCCTGGTCGAAAGCGGAAGTACTCAGCGGGAGCCATAATCCATCTGAAAAAGGTATGGCTGAAGATGGATCAAATGTGTTCTAAACGGATGCGGGCGGCACTGCCACGGTGGTTAAAAGATTATAACCACTGCAGCGATGCGATAAAGGAAGAATTGATGAGCATGGGGGCAAGTACGATAGACCGCTACTTGCGAAGCTACAAAGCTCAACTTAAGCGAAAAAACAATACTGGCACGAGGCCTGTCAGTGACTACTTTAAAAACAGGATCCCGATTAAGCCGCTGGATCACAACGTCCATGAAGCTGGGGTCGTTGAGGCGGATACAGTCGCTCATTGTGGCGACTCGTTAAGTGGAGTCTTTGCCTGGAGTCTGACCTTAACAGATGTTAAGACGGGTTGGACAGAAGTGCGAGCCCAATGGGGTAAGTCAGGCATAGGAGTGGTCAACGGTATTACAAATATCGAAGAAAATCTTCCGTTCAAAATTAAAGAATTTTGCTGCGACAATGGTTCTGAGTTCTTGAATCACCAGCTGCTCAACTATATGTCTCAACTTGGCCAGGCACACAAGATAAAGCGTGGTCGTCCATACCGCAAGAACGATCAGTGCCATGTTGAGCAGAAGAACTACACTCATGTACGGCAGCTTTTTGGTTACCATAGAATAGACCAAAAAGAACTCATAGAGTTAATGAACGACATTTACGCTAATGAGTGGTCACAGTTGCAAAACTATTTTATGCCGCAGATGAAGTTAATCAGAAAGACAAGAATAGGTTCAAAGTACAAGCGAGAATACTCAAAACCAATGACACCCTATGACCGAATCATGGCTGAACCAACCATATCCTCAGAAGTGAAAGCTCGTCTAAAGCGGCAATACGACAACCTCAATCCCTTTGCGTTAAAGGAAGCTCTCGACAGAAAGGTCAATCGCTTCTTCAAGCTAGTGAACTTCAAACCCATAAGGAACGCATCATGACCAGACGAAATGACAGAATGCAGGAAAGTAACTCAAGTAAATGGGTCAATATGATTGATCCGAAATTATCGACACCGAAACGCATCGAATTAAGACAAAAGGCCAGTGATGGCATTATGAAGTTCAGCCTGGTGGACTCATTAACCTTGGTCCACATTAACCTTGGTCCGTATCAAATTGAGACGTTGGATCAAAATTTTTACGGATAAAACAAGGAAGTTCTATATGAGACACCAGGCTGTTAATGAGTATTTGAACGCAATTTACGATGCATATCAAGCAGGAGATAAGGCTACGAAGAGTAAACTTCTAGATCATGCGGTGTTGATCACCAAACGCTCTAGAAAACAGCTGATTCGAAGGCTAGGTAAAATGCATCAAACTGCGGCTGGCATAACTCGAGGCGCTGGTCGCCCGTACGTCTATTCTCGTGAAGCACTGACGCCGCACATTGAATATTTATGGAATAAAATGGAGCGTGTGTCAGCGAAGCGGATGAAATCAGCATTTAGACTATGGTTGTCGAAATACAAGAACTGCGAACCCCATCTTAAAGTTCAACTGGAGAGAATGAGTGCCACAACCCTAGGGCGGTACTTAAAGGGCATTAGGGCGAGCGAGGTTCCAACTAGGGGGCTTTCGACGACTTGTCCAGCACGGTATATGAAGAACAAAATGCCGATCAACACACTAGACTCTAAGATCACAAAGCCAGGCTATACGCAAACAGACACAGTTGCTCATTGTGGCAACAGTGCTCTGGGGCCATTTATTAGCTCTCTTACTGTCACGGATATTTTTAGCCCTTGGACTGAAAACAGGGCCATGTTTACTAAACGCGGCGTTGAGGTGAAAAAGATGTTCCGCGATATCGAAAGAAATTTGCCGTTTGAACTACTGGCCATCAACTCAGACTCAGGTAGTGAGTTTTTAAATAAAAACATGCTCCAGTTTACTCAGTATGGCACAAGAGTCCACTTCACTAGATCGAGGCCGTATAAGAAAAACGACAACTGTTTTGTTGAACAAAAAAACTTCACTCACGTAAGGGAGTTATTTGGATACGAGCGATTTGAGGACCCAGGCCCGTGATAAAAAAGCTATCTGTGTATTTGACAACAGTGTAAAGGGTACAGACCAACTGAGCCAAGTTATGCAGAATTTAAGTAAATTAAAGGGTGTTTTGGGAGTTTCAAGAATTACCCATTCATAATTGTTGACATAACGCGTCCAAAGTATATATTAAGCCTCGTTCAAAACAATAAGATTGTATAAAAACTCGTATTTTTAAAGAGTTAAGGGTTTTAGATGAAGAAGTTTCTTGGGTTCACTTTGGTGTTTTTATTATCTTTAAACGCAATAGCTGTCACGGAGTGGATAGGTGGCAGAGATTTGTTTTTTTACGACAGTTTAGGGAATAGGCACTATGATACGGACCTCGGCGAGAGTTTATCAACAAGACTAGAAGTAGGACGTAGGTTTTTTCCACAACTTCCAATCAATACTGAAGATTTTCGTTATAGAAATGAAGGGGGCGGTGAAATTTATATTTTTAACTTCCGCCTGGCTTTGGATGAAATGAAATTAACAAAACAATTTTACAGTCATTCTTTAAGTCACGAACAAAAAAGAACGCAAGCACTTAAAGAGTGGGGAAAATCATTTTTGATGAAAGCTTCCATTATTAATGCGTTTACTAGTCAACAACAAGCTCAAGAGTCAGCCATTTTACCTTTGGGTTTTAACGATAGAAGTTTGCATTATCACTATGAAGAGAGAACTTTTTCTTACCCTAAAAAAGGAGCCAGAGATAACAATGTTTGGGTAACAGGTTTAAGCTCTCAGGCAGGACCGGGGACTACGGCTAAAGTAAAAAGTGTTTGGGTAAGGCCGGTTATAAAGTTCAATCACTATGCGATCCCTTTTGATACTTATGAGATTCCTATTTCTGCATTTGAAATTCAACCAGGTTATAATTCGGAGGCTCCATTAAAAATGAAAGAAGATGCTCTCGATCAATTACATTATTTAATGATCGAAACGGTTCTTGCTTTTTCTTACAAGCGGAGTATTCCAGCGAATCACTTGTTTGCAGAGGTGGAGTCTGAATCTTTACGGGTTTATTTGTTGGGTGATAATACGCAGTTTGAAGATGAGAAGAATGTAACGCCAGTTTACTTCGATTTAAACTTAGATGTACATATGTTTACTAAGCCAAACTGGTTGGAAAAATTTATTGCTGCGAAAGCGAGGTTCCAGCAAACTTGTTCTCGCGCCTTAACTGGGCTTTGACCTGGCCGGGCTAAACCGGTCCAGGTAGTGTGTTATGATCTGGACCAGAAAGGACCAAATTATGGCAAGAAAGCGATACACGCCAGAGGAAATCATTCAGCATCTGCGAACGGCAGAGATTGAGCAAAGTAAGGGGGCCACACAAGAAGAAGCGGCCCGAAAAATTGGGGTATCTCCTGTCACTCTCTCCCGATGGAAATCAGAATTTGGAGGTCTTCGAGTTGACCAGGCTAAACGCTTGAAGGAACTTGAGCAAGAGGCTAGCCGACTCCGTAAAATTGTTGCTGATCAAGCTCTCGATATTTTGATTTTAAAAGAAGTTTCAAAGGGAAACTTCTAAGCCCGGCGAAGCGCAAGGATGCGGTTCAAATGGTGATGCGAGAGCTGAAAGTCAGCGAGCGTCGGGCATGCAAAACGATTGGACAAGTCAGATCAACGCAAAGATATGAACCACTGCTGAATCAAGAGCAAGAAAAACTTCAGTGTCGAGTTATAGAACTCGCCACAGAGTATGGCAGGTATGGTTATCGACAGGTGACTGATATGCTTAACATGGAGGGGTGGAGCGTGGGAAAAGATCGAGTATTTTCAATTTGGCAACGAGAAGGTTTGAAAGTGCCACAGAAGCAACCAAAGCGATCAAGGCTTTGGCTAGCCGATGGATCTTGTATTAGGCTAAGACCTCAGTTTAAAAACCACGTGTGGTCATACGACTTTGTCTCTGACCAAACCCACGATGGCAGAAAGTTCAAAATCCTGAACATCATTGATGAGTTTTCTCGTGAATGTTTAGCTTCTTATGTTGCCAGAAGAATTCGTTCTCAGGATGTCATTTTAGTTCTTGCAGATTTATTTTTAAAGCACGGGATACCGAAACATATTCGCTCAGACAATGGGCCGGAGTTCATTGCAAAGAAGTTAGTGACATGGATCAAAAGCCTTGATGTTCAGCCCCTATTCATACAACCTGGTAGCCCCTGGGAAAATGGCTACTGCGAATCTTTCAACGGTAAAATGAGGTATGAGTTTTTGAATGGAGAAATTTTTTGTTCGCTGCTTGAGGCAAAGATACTTATCGAACGGTGGAGAGTTCATTACAATACGAAGAGGCCGCACAGCAGCTTGGGTGGAAAGCCGCCGGCACCAGAAAGTTTTCAACCGACGCTCAAGCTGCTTGCAAATGATTTATTAACACAGTAAGTGGTAGTAAAACTCCCGGCTAGTCACTTGAGTCTTCGAAATTTGCCTGGGCGAAAAGCTCTATGTCAGATGGGTCCATTGAGATGACGGCAGATGACTTAAAATTGTTGCTTGATGGAGTAAATGTTTGGACGCGCTTTGAAAAGGTTTGCTTTGAGCGAGTGATTTGATAATGAGCTTTCATGCAGACAACGAAAGCCTCTCTCATTGAAGAAAACAAAAGCCTCAATGCACGGGTTTTATCTTTAAGCGAAGAAAACGAAAAGCTTCGAGCTTTTGTTTTGCAGATGAAGCGAGAGATTTTTGGTCCAAAGTCTGAGAGATTTGAAAATCTATCACCAGATCAGTTGGCCTTGGTGTTTGATGAAATCGAAGCTTCCGCAAAGCTGCCATCTCCTCCAGAGACAGAGAAGATCTCGTATTTAAGAAAAAAGAAGGGCAAGGGCAAAAGACGTCCCATCCCCGAAGATGTCCAGCGAAGAGAAGAAATCATCGATATACCTGAAGAGCAAAAGATCTGCCCTCATGACGGTACTGCACTTGAGTGCATCGGTGCTGTAGTGACTGAAAAGCTTGAGACTATTCCGGCACAAAGTACTGTGATCATAGAAAGGCGACTGAAGTACGCTTGCCCTTGTTGCGAGTCGCACATGACTGAGGCCAAGAGTTCATCGATTTTGCCAGGCACAATTGCAACGCCTGAGTTGTTGTCGTTTTTGATATTTAGCAAGTTTTTTCAAGGTCTACCGCTTTACAGACTTGAGGAGTTCTATCGTTTAAGTGGCATAGAGCTGACGCGGTCAACGATGGCCAGATGGCTCGTTCAAGTGGCCTCAAAGCTTATGCCTTTATGGAATATCCTAGAAGAGATGGTCTTTGACAGTGGTTATGTGGCCATGGATGCCACAGTGGTGCAGGTGTTAAAGGAAGAAGGCCGAAAGCCGCAAACGAAGTCCAGCATGTGGGTCAGGGGCTCACCTGAAAAAGGTATAGTTCTTTTTGATTATGATGTCTCTGGTGGAGGTGCTGCGGCCAAAAGGCTTGTGACGGGCTACACGGGTGCCCTGCAGGCTGACGCCCACAGGGGCTATGGAGCCCTAGAAAAGCACCATCTAACGCTCTTGGGTTGTCTTATGCATGCAAGAAGAAGGTTCCACAAAGCGTGGCTTGAGGCCAAAAGAGAACCCGGTCTTGCGGCTGAGGGTTTAGCAATGATTAGGTTCCTTTATGACAAGGAAGAAAGCTACAGAGACCGAAACCTAACGCCCGAAGAGCGAAAGCACTGGAGAGATTTAGAGATCGCACCGAGCATGGAAGCCATCAAGAAATGGTGTGAAGATAAAAAGCCTCAAGTCCTTCCAAGTTCAGCCTTGGGTAACGCTATAAGCTATTACATGAACGAGTATGAAGAACTCACCGCCTTTTTAAAGGATGGTCGCTATGAAATCGACAACGGCTGGGTGGAGAGGCAAATCAAAAGATTTGCGATCGGCAGAAAGAACTGGTTGTTTTGCGATACCGTTGAGGGAGCGAATGCGTCAAGCGTTCTGTATAGCCTAGCTCTCACAGCCAAGCTCAATGGGAAAAGCCCATTTGAAGTGATGGTCCAAATCTTTAAGGAATTGCCAACAGCCGAGTCGGCTGACGACTACGAAAGGCTTGTCTACTTGTTGCTATCACCGGAAAACCCTCAATCTTGCCGAAAAAAAGAAGGCGCTGTCATTCACTAAACAGATGGCGCAGTTGAGGCGCTCACGTGCCGACGCCCCTAGCCTACGCGAGATCCATCCGTCAATAACGCGAATCGCGCAGTGGTTACGATTGAAACATAGGCTCTTCAGGACTGATTCGCACTTCAGAAAATCCGGTCGGCTTTTTTGTGGTTTTTCTGCGGCGAGAAAACCCCAGTTTGTTTTTGTAACCACTGAAGCTGCCCAGGTTCAGCCCATGGCGTACGCAATATTCTTTGTCTGTGCCATCGAATGCTTCGGCCGCCTTGATATGGGCTCGCCAAAACTCCTTGCCTGACAATTGTCCACTAGGTAATTCCATATTGACCTCCTTTGGTTGAAGGCCACTGTATAAAGAATCAAGGAATAAAAAAAGATGGTGCCGTTGAGGCGCTCACAATTTAACCTTAAAATTTTGGACGGAAAACCCCAGTCCGTCTTGTTGTGAGACGGCACGAGAGGTTCGTCTGAGAATTTTGGTGCCTATAAATGAAAACTGTCCTCATTCAATTTAGGGCGAGGCTTGATCTTGCGACCTGTAAGTTGCAAGAGCTCCTCTATGAGGCTCATATATGTCTCAAAATCTATATTTTTTTTCTTATTTCCTGAATTTCGTTCCATACATTAAATATTTCTGCATAGGCTCTAATTTTTTCAAGATCCATATTTGGAACATTTCTAAACAAAGTCAAAATATCACTTTTATCAGTAAACTCTCGCCGTCTGTCTCCTACAAAAGCTTGGATTTTCGTTGTGATTTTGCCGATCACTTTTTTAAAAAAAGTACTGCGTGGGCTCGATATTGAGTTGATTATCCGAGTCGTCCCACAAAGATTCGACTTTCTTCACCAACAGACTTACGGAATGACCGTCTCTTTGAATGCGACCTGATACAGTAACAAAACAATTAAATAAAAAAACGTCTTTGTATCTTTCATAGACATCTGGCTTTAAAGCCAAGTCTAAAAAGCCCTGTTCATCTTCTAGGGTAGAAAAAGTCATTCCCTTTGCTGTGCTGGGTCTTTGTCGTACTAGCAGTAGGCCGCTAAGACGTATCCATGACCCGGGAGGTAATGAGCGCGCTTTTGCCGTAGACATTAACGGCAGCGCCCCCTGCGATCTCAATGCGCCCATGGGGTGCCCGCGATGAGACAAGGACATGGCCATGTAATCTTCTTGGATTTCGCCAAAGAGATCGAGATCCGCAAATTGGGTTTCCGCCGTGTCTTGATGATATGACGAGAAAAGATCGAGCTGACTTTGGCTTTTTTTAACATGATAAGAGAGTATATTCCAAAGTGTTGTCCTTCGATCTTCACCAAACACCTCTAGGGCTCCTCCCATAGCTAAGCGGACTAAGATATTTTTTCGCATTCGGGTACGGCCTAGAAAATCAAATAGATTTGCAAAAGGGCGCGCGCTCATGATCGACTCAACTTCGAATTTTGAAATGCCCTTAACCACCCTCCACCCTAATCGAAATCCTGACTTTTCTAGAGTGCAGTCCCAGTGTGATGTGTTGGGATCTAGTGGATAAACCTCTACACCGTGCCGCTTGGCATCGTCTATAAGCGTGTGGTTTGCATAAAAACCCATGGGTTGAGAGTTAATCAGCGAACAAGCAAACTCTGATGGATAGTGGCACTTTAAATAGCAAGAAGCATACGCCAATATTGCAAAACTGGCGGCATGGCTTTCTGGAAAACCATACTTTGAAAACCCTTGAATTTGTTCAAATATTCTTTTTGCATAATCTATGGAAAGGCCATTTTTTACCAAACCTCTCATTAGTTTTTTGCCCATTTCACTAATGGAATCCTCTGAGCGCCAGGCACCTATGGCCCGCCGAAGCTCATCGGCTTCTCCGGGACTAAATCCTCCTAGTTCAATAGCTATGCTCATCACTTGTTCTTGAAAGAGGGGAATACCTAAAGTTTTTTGAAGAATTTTTTTTATTTTTGGATGAGGGTAGTAAACGACTTCCTCTCCCCGTCTTCTTTTTAGATAGGGGTGTACCATCTTACCCACTATGGGGCCTGGGCGAACAATAGCCACCTCTATAACCAGGTCATAAAAATTTCGAGGCTGCAATCGACCTAGCATCGACATTTGGGCTCGGCTTTCAATCTGAAAAGTCCCCACTGTGTCGGCTTTTTGAATCATCGCGTATGTGCGTTTATCATCGGCGGGTATCTCATGCAGCTTTAGACCTGTTGCTTTTAATGTTTTTTGTAAAGCAGAGAGCATGCCCAGAGACAATACATCGATTTTTAATAACCCTAGATAATCAAGATCATATTTGTCCCATTGGATAATGGTTCGCCCCTCCATTCGGGCTGGCTCTACGGGAACTATATCTATGATGGGGTCAGCCGAAAGTGTGAACCCCCCGCTGTGGATGGACAAGTGACGAGGGAATCCCTTCATTTCAGAGGAAAGCTCTTCTATAAGTTCGCGACGACTGGGGACCTCCATCGTTGCTGGAATATGATCGAATTCCTTTTGTAAAGCCTTGGCAGAGAGTGTTCCTACCTCTAGTCCCAATGCTTTACCCAGCTCCCGAAAGGCGGAACGCTTTTGATAAGTGACCACAGCTGAAACCATGGCGGCTCTATGCCGACCATATTTTTCGTAAATGTACTGTATCACCTCTTCGCGGCGTTCATGTTCAAAATCCACATCAATATCAGGTGGCTCATCACGCTCAGCAGAAATGAAACGTTCAAAGAGTAAGTTCATTCGCACAGGATCAATGACTGTAATGCCCAAACAGTAACAAACAACGCTGTTTGCCGCTGACCCTCGGCCCTGACAGAGTATGTCTTTTTTATTTGCAAAATCCACTATGTCGTAAATGGTTAGAAAGTAATCGGCATATTGCATTTTGTTAATAAGATCCAGTTCATGATGTATCTGGGCTTTCACAGCATCTGGTGTGCCCCGCGGATAGCGCTGTGTTGCTCCAGACCAGGTGAGCTCTTCAAGATAGGATTGTGCAGAATGAGCTCTAGGGATCCACTCACTGGGGTACCTGTAACGTAGTTCACTGGGGCAGAAGCTGCACTTTTCTGCCACTTCGAGAGTTCTAGTTACTGCCTCTGGCATGTCTTTAAAGAGCTGTCGCATTTGAAAAGCAGACTTTAAATAACGCTCTCCATTGGAGTAAAGCCGAAACCCGGCTCGCTCTAAGCTGGTGCCCTCGCGCACAGCAGTCATTGCATCTTGTAGTTTTCTTCTGTTTTTTTTATGAAAATGCACGTCATTTGTGGCAACAATCGGCAGTTGAAACTCTTCACTGATTTTCATTGCACACATTGTTCTAAACTGATCATATCCATCTAGAAAACGACCAAGTGGTATGTATAAATCTTTATCGAATAGATCTTTTAACATTTTATAGTTTGAAGCCTCTGCTGGCAGAGCAACAAGACCAGAGGACTCTGGGATCTGTTGGCAGAAGTTTTTAAGCGATATTCCGGGGTCAGTTTTATCTCGATCTTGATGGCAACGAGTAATGAGTCGACATAGAGTAGCGTATGCCGCTCTGTCTTTGGCAAGTAATGTTATGCGGGGATGGTCTAATAGACGGATATCCGCCCCCACTATGAGCTTTAAATTCGAGTGTTTGCGACAAGCCCAGTAGGCTTTTGGAATACCATAAACCCCATCGTTATCTGTAATTGCCAAAGCCGCTAAGCCGACACTAGCGGCTGTTTCGATGAGCTCTTCTGGATGAGAAGCCCCTCGTAAAAATGAAAAATTGGTTTTACATTGAAGTTCTGCGTACACGTTATAAAAATGTGTTACTTAGTTAATACGTTACTTGATTAGTTGGCTTCTCAGTTTGTTTTGGCTCTAATTCTATTTTGCAAAATGCGTATTTTTTAAAAAAGCTCTCAGTCAAATATGCCATGGAGATATAAATCTTTATCTTCTTTATAAACCCAAAGCTCTTCTCCTGTATCAGTAGCTACTCGAAAGTAATCTCGTTCATATTGGTTATTCCACCAATCACCACTGATGTGCTCCGGACCTAACATTTTTACGACCTTCCAACGCTTACCTTGAGCCACTAAAATATCACCAAATTGACTGAGTTCTTTTGGTTCTTTGTAAAGACGCAATGGTCGCTCAGGTGTTGGCCACACCACTTCTGAGGCCTCACTGTCTTCTTCAGCAAATTTTCTAAGCCAAGACCTTTCTGGACGATAGTTTTCTACTGATTCGGCCACAAAAGCCTGATGGGGACCAAGCCTCTCTGTTAAACGACTGACCAAGGCGGCCATGATTTCTTTTTGCTCTTCTTTTTTGCAAAAAAAATCTTTCTGACTGGCGGCCCCTGGAGCTGTGGAAAGTACTTTAAAAGTTACCCCCGTTAAGGGGGCCTCTAAGGGTGTAACCTGTAACTCTCGAGCCAATCGATCTTTTATAATGTCTAGCAATCCTCGAGTGCTTCCTTGCGGCAAGGCCAACTCAAATAGCCATCTTCTTTTTGCTTGTTTTACCGTGGAGTACGGCTCTTGCTCTAATATGAGCTCCACCACAGTGGCTCTTTCACTTCGGCCTCGCAACCGGGCCATAGACTTATCTATGAGTCCTCGCAAAACAAATGTAAGAGGCTCCAAGTTAGTGAGCGGCTGTGTGCTCTCTATTTGCTGCTCTTCAACTATAAATTCTTCTGGTTTAAAGCGAGGCCACGGGATATGTCGCGCATCGCGTACACGCATAGAGACAAAAAGACCATCTTTGCCAAAACGAGAAGCCAGCTCATTGGGCCTCACTTCCATAAATTGACCCAATTGATTTATACCAAGCAGCTTTAGAGAGATAATCATTTTGTCGAGCTGATGAGTGCGAACAAACGGGCTCAAATAGTCATTTAAAATTTCTATGGGTAGATTTGATTTTTCTTTTATCTGATTATGATAGCGCGCCTTAGCCAAAGATGTGGGTATGTCTTGATCTAACGCAATACTCACCTTCATCTCAAATCGTCTTGCTAGCGCCAAAACGCCCTTAACAATGGTTTCTTCACTATAAATATGGCTGCACTTACCAATTTCAAGAAAGATAGCTTCTTCACCGACAGCCACCTGTGGAGTCCACCGCAGACAGCTCTCTGCAAAAGCCTGCCCCTGCTTGTTTCCGCCAAGCAAAACACACAATACCCGCAGGTCACCTGTGGATTTGTCTGTGGAAAATGTGGACTCTTTAAAATCTTTCATCATTTTGCATTCGCTGTTTTACAGCTTTTGCCTCCGCTGAACTAAAAATTTTTTCTCTATAAGCTGACACTTGCAGTTGAATCGGCCAAGCATTAGCTAATCTTTCGTCTAACATAATCAATGCTGCACCCGCTTTTTCTGAAGCCAGCTGAAGTCTTCGCAAAACCTTCAACTCTGGCGTGGGCACATCAGCAACCACCACTTGAAACAATTGGCTTCTTAATATTTGCAAAACAGACCAGATCGTCTGAGCCACCGTGCCTGCTTCTACAAACAAAATTCTCTGCAACTGTACGTGCCGCTGTATGATTCCACAAGGGTAAATAGAAAACTCTTTTTCTACCCAAGCGGCCCTTAGCTGAGGGTTTTCTGCCAAAAAACGTACAACAAACTCTGTCTTGCCGGCGCCGGCGACTTGAGTGATGGCTCCTTGTGGTATTCCACTTCTCAAAGAAGAATGAGGCCACCACGCACGCTGAAAAGTTTGAGCACCAATGAGTTCTCTTAATTCATTTAATGATGCCATAGTCATTAATCCACATGTCTGATAACACCTTTTAGCACCCCTGCTATTGTGAACTCAGAAGCTGGATCAACTTGGATGATGTCATAGTCCGGATTTGCCGGGTGAAGCTCAACTCGACCGCGTTTCTTATAGTAACGCTTAATAGTGGCCTCATTATCAATAAGCGCCACTACAATCTGTCCATTAGTCGCATGGGCCTGTTGGTGAATAACCACTTTGTCACCGTCCATAATGCAGTCTTCTATCATGGACTGGCCCTCAACCAACAAGACAAAATGTGGTGCCCCCACTGCAACCATAGATTTGGGCACCTCTATAAACTCATCGTATTCAAACCTTTCAATTGGCATGCCAGCGGCCACTCGCCCCAACAGGGGCAATTCAACGGCCTCGACCACAGCCTCTTGCTCAATAAGCTCTAATCCGCGTCCATTGTTACTCACCTGTAACAATCCTAACTGCTCTAAACGCACCTTATAGCGCTGAACCGTACCCACAGATCGAAACCCCAACCCCTCAGCCACATCTCGTTGGGAAGGCCAAACCCCCTGGGATTTTTTAAATTCCTGAATAAAATTAATGAACTGCAGTTGCTTGGCCGTTAAATTTGTACCCATAGATCAAAAAGCGTACATTAGGCGTACAGATGATGTCAATAGCAAGCTCGACAGATTTTTTTAAAACGCATTCTAAAGCAGATTCTGTTTAAAGGAGACAACTGATGGGCCCAAATGTAAAGACGACTCAACCATAGGCCATCGATCCAAACAGTACAAAAGACCCCAGCTCTGAAGTTCGCAATGAATAATTAGGGTTTCGGGGTTACCAACAGTTAAGTGAGAAGAGCCCAAAGTTCAACCGGGCAACTTAGGAAATTGGCTCAGGTGGAGGGACTCGAACCCCCGACAGGGTGATTAACAGTCACCTGCTCTACCGACTGAGCTACACCTGAACGCGAGTCATTGATAATTATTTAAAGCGCCTTGCGTTGTCAATGGATTGTTATTGGCTGACTTTCTTCACGGGAAGACCCTCGAGTGTTGCAATGGCCTCTTCCATTTGTTGAGAGCGAAACACTTGTTTGCCCCAAACAAAAATGCCATCCACCGATTTCTCCAGGGTTTTATCCGCACCCTTGATGTACTGAACACCCAGTGCCGGCATCAGGGTGGCCGCCTCAATGGTATCAGGCGTCACAAACTCTGCCTCTACCTTGCAAAAGCGACCAAACCACTTTTCAACTTCTACAAAGTTTAGCTCTTGGGCTTCGCCATTGTAGGCCAACCACTTCATACCCTCTTGCACCACTCTTAGTCCGCTGGGAAGGCTGACTTGCTTCACTCGAGTTTCACACCAGTCAACGGCACCCCTCAAGCGAGCGCTTCGAGAGGGAGATTTTTCTTCAAGTCCCATCACAGTTATGGCCGTGGAACTCAATCCCTGTTTCTTTAGATCGGATATAAAATAAACGGCCAGGGCCAAACCCAAAATGAGAAAATTCAATTTAACGATAAGGGAGGTTTTCAAAGCTGACCTCTTAAAAATGGCGCGCCCGGATGGATTCGAACCACCGACCACATGATTCGTAGTCATGTACTCTATCCAACTGAGCTACGGGCGCGCACGAAGACCTTATTAAGGAACCGTTTTTAGACATATTGGGCCATAAATGCAAGATCTGATGGGCATTTTCTGAGATTTCTCGTAAGTCTATGCGTGTGCCATTGACCAACCTGTTTAGGGGCAAACTATGAATATCACAGATATCTGGAACCTGGCTCTCACTGAGGCCCGTGATGTGACAACAGCTTTTTTAGCCGATCCCGATCAACTGCAAAAATGCCAGAAGTTCACACAAATGCTTTTGGCCACATACAGTGAGGGCGGCAAGCTTATGACCTGCGGTAACGGCGGCAGCCACTGTGACGCAATGCACTTTGCGGAAGAACTCACTGGCCGATACCGAAAGGATCGTCGCGCCCTAGGTGCACTGGCCCTCGGGGATCCCTCGCATGTGACCTGCGTGGGCAATGATTATGGCTTTGAGGAAATTTTTCGCCGGCAAGTGGAGGGCTTGGGCCGCGCGGGCGATCTTTTGGTTGGCCTTTCCACAAGCGGCAATTCAGAAAATGTGATACGAGCCGTCAAGCAAGCAAAGACCCAAGGTATTAAAACCGTCGGCTTGCTCGGAAAGACCGGCGGTCAGCTCAAGGATCTTGTGGATTTAGCTATCGTGATTCCTGCCCATACATCGGATCGAATACAAGAAATGCACATAAAGATCATCCATACCGTGATTGAAACTGTGGAGCGCGAGCTCTTCCCAGAAAACTATGTGTAAACTTGATTCCCCAAAGGCCTTGTGGCAGAGTCGGCCTTTCAAATTGCTCGTCTGCGGAGGAGTGGGTGAGTGGCTGAAACCAGCTGATTGCTAATTAGCCGTACGGGTCAAACCGTACCGCGGGTTCGAATCCCGCCTCCTCCGCCATTATGACCAAGATGACACATACATCTTACAGACACCATCAAGAACGAACCATGGAAGCAAGACGAGCGACCGAGCCCCAAGGGGGCGAGGGAGCGAAGCCTGCCGGTTCGATTCCTCATACCAAGAAATTTCCCACTCAAATCACGGATGCAACAAGAGTGATGCGAACCGAGGAGGCTAGCCTCCTGGACGGTACGAGTAGGATGGGAACGTCCCAGAAGGCCCCAACGCCACTGGGTAAAGCTTATCGCCGCCTTTGGATGGTGACATCGGGGGTGAAATTGCGATGGAAAAGTATCAGGAGGTACTCTGAGAAAGCCAAACCTATCGGCCCGAGGAACACGAACACTCTTAATGTGAGTTAATAGGAAGTTGAGTCTGTGCCCAAGCGTATGGTGGCGTGGAAGGCTACATCTTTTAGGGTGTCTGGTTGGGTGATCGTCAGGCCCCACTAACTTCGTGGAACTTAAAGCGATCACATCTTAAAGGACGGCTCCTTGCACAGAGTGCGGGCAGGTAGGATCGGATGTATGAGGATGATGTTAACTGGTGAGACCTGACTGGCAGGAGGTGGCTGGGTTGGTAAGCCACCCCACTCAAAAGCCGAACACATAAGGCAACAGAGGCCAGGGCAGGAGTCAGAGACACCCATAGTACTCAGAAGCTGGGGAAAGCCCACTACACTTCAAGGAGGATAAGGGGAAGGGGTTGTCAGGTTCAACGCAAGTTCGTTGTTCCACTCGTAGGTAAGGAGGAAAGTGAAAATGAACACAAATACCGCCCGGGCGAAGAAGCGCAAGTCCCTTCACCCGCAAACCATTCGAGTGCAACACCGACTGGCAACTCAAACAAAACAAGGGCGCAAACACTGGGATCTTTTCAGGTGGTTGTGTGACCCGTTCTTACTATGTGACGCCATACAAAGGGTGATCGATAACTCCGGCTCTGCCGGTCTCGATGGTCTGGGTGTGGAAGAACTTAAAGGTAAGGAATGGTCCTACGCCACGAAGCTTTCCAAACAGCTTAAAATGAAGACCTATCAACCAGGTCCGGTCCGCAGAGTCTACATCCCTAAAGCGGATGGCAGAGAGCGTCCCTTGGGAATACCTAACATCGAAGACCGGGTGGTGCAGACAGCTCTTCTCATTTTACTAGAGCCTATCTATGAGCAAGAGTTCCTGCCTTGCTCCTATGGGTTCCGACCGAATAGACGAGCCGTAGACTGCGCCGCAGATGTGGCAAACACGGTCTTCAAGTATCGCCACGTGCTAGATGCGGACATTGAGTCTTTCTTTGACCGCGTCTCACACAAAAAGCTCATTGGCATGCTCAAAGAGCAAATCGTCGATCCAAGAATCCTCCATCTTATCCACCAAATCCTCAAAACAGGATTTAAAGAGGTCAATAAACCCTGGCAGCCGACACCAGAAGGGACACCACAAGGTGGCCCCCTGTCGCCCCTGCTGGCCAATATTTACCTCCACTATGGATTGGATAAGAAAGTCGAGGATGTGAAAGCGCAAGGACTGGATATACATCTTTTTCGCTTCGCTGATGACTTCGTCATCGCGGCCAGAACAAAGAGGGATCTGGACCTTGCTAGTAAGTGGCTCAACTACTGGATGCGGGAAGTAAAGCTCACCCTTAAGGGATCAAAGACCACCAGGGTGAACATGAAAAACCGCAGCCGAAACCATGACGCCAAATTTACCTTCCTTGGGTTTAAGTTCCACTTAAGAGCATTCCGTGACAACCCCAAGCGTTTTTGGGTGGCCAGACAGCCCTCGGAGAAAGCCCGTAAGCAACTGCATCAGGCCTTAAGGAAAAAGCTTTTGCCCCACCACACTCTGGAGCAGGCTCGCAAGCTAGCAAAGGAGATATGGCTGGGCTGGGCCAACTACTTTAGGTACAGCAATGCCAATCGGGTATTTTACCGCGAGGTCAGGTCTGTTCACAAAGCTTTGGTGCGATACCTCAGACGCAAGTACCGCCAGCAACGACGTCCAGTGGCTTGGCGCAGGCTATGGCCACTATTGCGAAGTTTGAAGATCGGATTTCGCCCTGTTAGAGTCATTCCAGATTTAGTTCGCCAGAAACAAGTCCAAATACACTTGTTTTAAGTTGAAAGAGCCGGATGCATTCAACGTGCACGTCCGGTTCGGTGAGGGCTGGGGCTTCGCGCCCTGGCTACTCGGTTTATGACCAAGATGACACATACATCTTACAGACACCATCAAGAACGAACCATGGAAGCAAGACGAGCGACCGAGCCCCAAGGGGGCGAGGGAGCGAAGCTTGTCGGTTCGATTCCTCATACCAAGAAATTTCCCACTCAAATCACGGACGCAACAAGAGTGATGCGAACCGAGGAGGCTAGCATCCTGGACGGTACGAGTAGGATGGGAACGTCCCAGAAGGCCCCAACGCCACTGGGTAAAGCTTATCGCCGCCTTTGGATGGTGACATCGGGGGTGAAATTGCGATGGAAAAGTATCAGGAGGTACTCTGAGAAAGCCAAACCTATCGGCCCGAGGAACACGAACACTCTTAATGTGAGTTAATAGGAAGTTGAATCTGTGCCCAAGCGTATGGTGGCTCGGTATTGAGACTGTGCCTGCGGCAAATAGCTGCAACGAAAAAGCAAAAATTGTCAGTAATGTCGAAAACTTAATTAAAATGGCCATCTCTTTATTGCCTCTATTGGTTCCTATTTTAGCTATTTACCCTAAATTCAATTTGAGTGCCAGAGTTCAACCTGACTTTACCCTGACTGCCCACTTAACTCCTTGAAATCACACAACTGTCGACCAATCCGCCATTTATCAAAGTTTTCAGATTCGAGTGACAATTAAGGCCTCCTTCTGAAATTCGTTCAGAGATCCATGAATATATGGGCGTTTCACCTCGGCATTGCCGTTGCTACGCAGTTCTTTGGCAATGCTGAAGAAAGGTATTTCGTGGTTGTACGTAAGCTCAATTTAATATTTTCGTTGTTTTTGGGGTTAATCCTTCTTAGCACCCACGTTTCAAATGCCTCTTCTGGGGAACCTGGGAATACTAGCCCGGCATCTCTACTTCGAGAGCGGTTTTCTGGTGCCTCATCAAAGATTAATATTTCTCAACTGGGGTCTAAATCTTGGACATGCACCCTTTATCGAATGCGCTCCCACAAAAGCTCACTGACTCAAAACAACTTCTATGCTTTTTCACGGCAAGCCTCCAGCGAAGATGTCAAAAATTCTGGAGTACAGATTATTAAGGACTATTCCGTTTCAGATCAGGGGTTGGTGGGGAACCGAGGTCCCATAATGGATTTAATCAGATCCACAACCGATGGAAAATTAATTTCTGAAATCTCTATACCCCAGCGGACGGCAGAAAATAGTCTTCTTAATCCCTCGACTTCCAATGACTTAGCCTCTGTCGCAAATAAAAACCGCACCGTCATTGCCTATGCAGATTGCCAATCTAAATAGAACTCTATAAATCGAAAATGACGCTCATCTTTCTATTATATGTGTTCTCTTTTTTGTCTCGCTCTCCGAATCATTGGCTGTCGTGTCGGTGAATTGCTTCATTGAACCATCAAGGCCACACTTTTGGCTTTCGTAGCCCTCCCATCCACTTTGAATTAAATGAAAATTTTTAACCCACACCGACCCCACAGATTTAGAACGAGAGGGGCGTTTGAATTTGGCTCAAAATTGTCACTTCTCACAAGATTTGTCGCTGTTTCTGCACTCAAAATAGCTCAATGGCCGTTATTTTAGAATAGCCCATGGCATCACCTCTGCATATTGCCCCACTGGAGACATGGTCTTAATTTTTTAAGGAAGGTTGATCGTGAAAAAATCAGGTTTAATATTACTCATCGCTTTTTCAATTTTTGCCATTCAAGGTTGCAGTGGCAAAAAAGCAAAAATGACCAAACGAGGAGATGCTGCTCCCGACGTTACCCAAACCAATGCTGTAGGCGGCGGTGGAAGTGGAGCCCAAACCACCCAAAAGAGATCAGAAAATGAGTCGGCGGCGACAAATGCAGACAGCGCCAAAGTCGAAAGCAATGATAAATCTAGCTCCGTCGCTGTAGTTGGAATTCCACAAGCCAACAATAAAAAAGAAGACGCTAAGCCTAGTGTTTCAGGCCCATCGGCAACAGTCTCTGATATTAAACCGACATCTGCCAATACAACCTCTTCAGTAGAATCTAACGACACCAAAACGCACAATGTGACAACCGTGACTACCACTAGTCAAGTCGCTGAGGGCGTGGTTGAAACACGTGTTGTGACTACGAAAGTTCCAAAAGCGGATTCAGGCACCTATTCTGTGACTGAAACAGTTCGCACTGAAGGAAAAGGGCAGTCAGAGACAGGCGGCGTACGAGGCACCGTAGAAACGACCTACGAAAAAAGGACTGAACAAGTTACTTCTGAGAAAAAAGAAAAAGTAGATACTCAATCTTCTATTAAAATTGTATTTCGGGATGAAACAGATCTTTTTCTAAACAACACGCCGTTTTTATTAAGTGAATTTGTTTTGGAAGATGACTTTTACTCTGATAGCAACATTGTGGCAGAAGTCGACTCAAAAGGAGTCGTAGTTATAGGTGATGATCAAAGGGTTCACTTGTCTGATGCTGATATGAAGGCCATCATTGATAGTCAGGCTTGCCGACATGAATTAACTCGTGCGTGTGTCGTTATTGATGACAACAATGCCTATGCGCTGACTGTTCGTTTGAATGATAGCAAAGTTCAACAGGTTTATATTGGTGAGTTCTCAAAAGAAGCTCTCCAAGAACAATCTTTTGGCGGTGAAGACTTCTCAGCAGTGGTCCAAAAACCCAAGTCAGACCGGATTATTGAAAGCCACAAAGAAGCTGCCAAAGAAATCAATGGCAACGACCCAGTGGTTTTTAGTCGAGCTTACTCAAAAGAAGTTTTAGTGAGAAAAACCAAGACGGTTAATGCACCCGCTCCCGTTGAAGAGCGCAAGTAAGATCTCGGGGTCTTATCGAACAACTGTGAGTGGTAAAGTCATAGAGTCATCTTCGGACGAAGTGGCGGAGAGAGGGGGATTCGAACCCCCGATACCCGCGAAGGTATGCCGGTTTTCAAGACCGGTGCTTTCAACCACTCAGCCATCTCTCCGCTGGCCAATCTATTGTCCGCTGAGAGATGTGGCAAGAGTCAGGTGTGAAAATTTCTATGAATGCACGCGGAGCGGCATCAACGAGTGATGGTCTTTGCCCCACCCATATAGGGTTGCAGCACCTCGGGGATGGCTATCGTGCCCTCACTGGTTTGATAGTTTTCTAGTATGGCGATGAGAGTTCTTCCTACCGCCAGACCCGATCCATTAAGTGTATGCACGTATTGGGGTTTACCGCCCGAAGAGCGAAACCGAATGTTTGCCCGACGCGCTTGAAAGTCTCTGAAATTCGAACATGAACTGATTTCTCGATAGGCATTTTGCCCCGGCAACCACACTTCAATGTCATAGCATTTGGCTGCGCCAAAACCAATGTCACCAGTGGATAGACTCGCCACACGGTAACTCAGTTCTAGTTTTTTGAGAATATTCTCGGCATGATTCGTAAGTCTTTCGTGTTCTTCTTCTGAATTTTCAGGGTGAGCGAATTTCATCAATTCTACTTTGTTAAACTGGTGCTGACGAATAAGCCCTTTGGTGTCTCGTCCATAACTTCCGGCTTCCGAACGAAAACACGGCGTATACGCCACAAAGCTTTGTGGCAGCTGAGTTTCATCTAAAATTTCATCATAATAATAATTGGTCACCGGCACTTCAGCTGTGGGCACTAAATAGTAATCGGTGCCTGCAAGGCCAAATACATCTTGTTGAAACTTTGGAAACTGTCCCGTTCCCGTCAAACTTCGGCTATTCACGATAAATGGAGGCAACATCTCCTCATAGCCATGCTCCCGCGTGTGGACATCAAGCATGAACTGTATCAGGGCGCGCTCCATTTGCGCACCCGCCTTTTTCAAAAAAGCAAACCGAGACCCCGTCACTCTGCCGGCTCGTTCAAAATCAATGATATCTAAGGCTTCGCCCAGTTCACTGTGCTCCAAGGCTGTAAAACTAAATTTTGGCGCTTCGCCTATGGTTCTAAGCACCTTATTGTCTTCTTCACTCTGACCCACCGGTACGTCCGGGTCACAAAGGTTCGGCAAACGCAAAAGTAGGTCCTTTACAGCCTCATCAGCGTCAGCCATAGATTTTTCCATGTCTTTCAACTTTTGGCTCAGAGCCTGCATTTCATCAAGAAGTGAAGTGGCATCGTCTTTGTTTTTTTTCTTAAGCGCTATTTCTTGTCCGACTTTTTTTTGCTGCGCCCGCGCTTCTTCGAATTCAGAGATCAGTGTTTTACGTGTTTGATTGAGGTCTAAGAGTTGGTCCACAGACTCCGGGCTATCGCCACGATTTTTTAGATTTTCTCGATACCTTTCACGATACCCATCTTCGTCTTTTTCAAGCGCCTTAATATCTATCATTCTTTTCCTCTAATTCTAAGCCCCGGGGGCGACCAAGATATACATACGTAGCAATAGCCCGACCAAGACGCAAACAAGATCAAACACTAAAACCGAAGCCATACCCCAATTTCTGGTTATCCTTAAGAAACTGCCAGTCACCGTGACTAGCACCAATGTGAACGCCAAGCTACCATACCCTATAATCTCTTCACCTATAAGTGCCACTGTGAGACCCAAAACCATTCCAGAAACCAAGCGCAGGAAATAAATGAATAGATTCGTAGAACTGTGTTTGATTCGCGTATTTACCGTATCTAATAAGGTACCCATTAATCACTCCTTTGATGCTGGGTTTACAACACCTATCGGCCACAAGCCAATAGCTTCATTTCAATTTGTTCTCTATCCAAAGCGTTAGGGTCGAGTACAAAATACTGTTCAAATGCTAAATTGGCACGGCTACAATCGCCTCGAACCAAGTAAACGGCACCTAGCTCCTTGTAAATTTCAGCATTCCCAGACTCTCTCGCCTTCGCCTGGTCCAACATCGAAGTGGCCGCATCGAGGTTACCGGAGAGTCTATAGCAACGCGCCACTTTCACATAAATTTCTGCACCCACCGGGCGCAATTTGATGGCCTGCTGATACTCCCTTGCACACAAGTTAAATTGCTTCAATTGAGTGTAGGCCTCTGCTGCCAGCAAATAGGGATCAGCCAGCTTGGGATTCAAGCGCCTTTCCAGCTGGGCATGTTCCAACGCTTCATTGGGTGAATTCATCAACAGGGCTGCGCGCCCCAAATAATAATTCACCAGGGGGTAGCGGCTATTTAAACTTTTGACTCTCTGAAACTGAGTTCGAGCATCAAAGGGCTTATTGATACTCAAATACAGTTGCCCTAAATAGAATAACGGCTCTACGTCTGCTGGGTCTTGCACGGCGGCTTTCAGATACGCATCTCTTGCGCTCTCAAAATGCTCTTGTGCTTGATATATTTTTGCCAATTCTAAGTAAGCCGCTTTAGGCTCGTCAGCCACCTGAATGAGTTTTTCTAAAACCAGACGAGCCTGATCAAATTGCATATCCTTACTGTACACTTTTGCCAAACCCAAACTGAATTCTGCCACCATAGGATAGGCTTGCACGAGTTTAGATAAGTAGCTAATGGCCGTGCCGATCCCCTGAATATCTCCGAGAGCCTGTGCATAGACCACTTGAGCTTCTCGATGACTTGGATCCAGCTCTATGGCTTGCGACGCATGAAAATACGCGTTCTCAAAAGCCTTCGGTTCTCGCCCCATCATTCCATAGGCCCTAGCCAATATGACGTGTGTTTCCACATCGGTTTCATACAGCTTGATGGCTCGGGTCCCCCAATCAATGGCCCCCTTGGGATTGTTTCTGCGAAGCTCTACAAGTGCATAACCTCGATCGACTTCATAACTTCTTGGAGATATCCGTTTGGCTTTGCTTAAAACTTTCGCGGCCGCTTCAAAATTGTATTGTTGGGCATAATAGTCTGCGAGTAAGACATAGGCGCTAATAAGTTTGGGGTCAGCTAAAGTCGCTTTATTCAACCAACTGATAGCATCTTTTGACAACCCAAGCCTCCATAGGCTCTCTGCCGCCTTTTGCGCCGCCATTCCATTTTTGTTATTTAGTTCAAAGGCTGTTTTATACAGAGCTTGTGCAGATGAATATTCTCCGGCCAGAAGCAGCTGGTCCCCTTCAAATACCAGCTGCTGATCTTTGAGCTTCACATCGTCCACGCGACCACCTAATTGCTCTATGAGCGCCTTGCTTTCTTGATTGAGCGAGTTGAGACTATAAGATTTTTTAGCCAACTCTAGCCCTCGACTGCCATCATTTTCATAAACAGCTATTTCAGCTAGAATTTGATAGGCCAAGGAAAGTGACTTGTTCGGCGCCCCGCGGTCCACTTTCAATGCCTCCTTTAAAAGCTCCTTCGCCTTTTCAGGATGATTAAAATGTTTGAATTCGATAGCCCCGAGGTGGATTTTTGACATCACATGCCCTGGATTCGAATCTAATATTTGTCGAAATCGGGTGGCCGCCCGCTCTTGTTGATTTTGTTTTTCATACATTTCTGCTTCTAGCACGTAGGCTCTCAGCCATTCTCGCCAAAGCTGCTGGGCCGAAATGGCATATCTAGCGGCCGATGCATATTCACGTTGAACGTCTAATATCCGAGCGCGAAGGTAATAGAAATAAGTCGGCGGATTTTCTGATCCGGCAAAAGAGTCTAAGACAAGATTTGATAATGTCTGGGCCTCAAGAATCTGGCCACGCACTAAGGCCTGCACCACTCGACAAGCGGCATGGTTGAGTCCTCCGGCATCGGCCTGCCCTGCCAAGCGCACTAAACGACCAACCACTTTTATATCTGCTTGATCTTGATAGGCAAACGGCCAAAGCTCCAAGTGGGTCATACACAATAAAGCCATCGCTGCTGACTGGCGCATGTCACCCTCAATAGCCTGCACCAAAAAACTCTGCGCCTGAAGATAACCACTGCGCGTATCTGCCGTGTAGGCTTGGCTCGCCCTCACCATGAGTGTGGCCACTTCGTTTTGGTTCATAGCTGGCTGGCCCTCACGGGGCGCCATAAGGCGAGTGCGTTGACCTGAATCTGATCCAGACAATAAAAGATACGCTAATGCTAAACAAACGGCGACAGCACTAACGACTATGGGCAAAATAGCCCGTTTTGCCTTCTTTGTTCGAACAATGTCATCCACCTTGCCCAGTTCAAAAACATCGTCGTCATCGAAGTCATCGTCTGATTCATCGCTTTCTTCCGCATCGCCGACATCATTAGACTTTACTGAATCAGAGGGGCCTTCGGTTTTATCTTTGGCAGAAGTTACTTTTTTCGCCGTACCTCGTCGACGTTGTCTTACCTTTGGCTCTGATGACTCAGCCATTTCCGGCGGGGGCTCTTCGACAGCCGCATCGGGTTCAACATCTTCATTGACTCCTGATGCTGTTTTCTCCAGGTTCTCAAAGCCTACCTGCGCGCCATCGCTGGCCAAAAACTCCAATAGCTTATCGTAGAAAACAGGATCTTGAGATATGGGGACCCATCGGCCACCTGGGTAAAGACTGATAGTCTCTTCACCTGAAAAATCTCCGCGGCTGATGGCTGATAGCACTTCGGATGTGGAATATGGTCCTTTGATTCTTCCATCATAAAGTTTGATCAGCCATTTCTTCGTGCCCTTGCCCATTTAGATATCCTATCTGAAGCACGATCCAAGCCCAAACTAATTGGCTTTGAGGCCAGAAGGTACCACATTGGCGCCAGTCTCGTTTTTGGATCTTCCGCTAACTCACTAACTTTATTGTATTTTTCTCAAGCTTACCAGGGCCCAGTTCCAATCTGGGTCCATCTTTGTCTGATGCCGCCTTGCAAAATCCCCTGTATTATCAATAGGTTGCAGTAGGCTCTTGGCATTGGATTTGCTCTAGGGTCTAGGCAACAATTGAGGAATTCGTGAAACGACTTGTGATAGCTGTTTACATTCTCGCAGTACTACTTTTTGCCGGCTTTGTTCGCGCAGAATCTAGTAACACCCAGTCCCCCCTGGAAGGTGAGAATTTCCTCGATTGTGATTCCCCTAGATGACCGGTTGGTCCCCTAAACACTGGCGCTAATGGCCCCTAACCTTGGCGACAGTGACTCCAACCGAAATTTAAGAAGCCCTAATCTCCCCCCAGATTAGGGCTTTTTTTTGCCCTGATATCTGGGTGGAGTTTTGAAACAAGGTAGCTGGATTGAAAAATTTGCCACCATGAAATTTTTATAGTCTTAGTTTGGATTTTGCCTCGATTTTCCGTTCAATTTTGCCTCATTCCCCCTGTAATCCCTGCACTTAGAGGCATATTCCTTGCTTATTTGTGGAGCAATATGGTTAATTGAAGGGCCTCTGGGGTTATCAAATATTTAATAAAAAGGAGTACTTATGAAATCTGCGTTGATTCTCTTTGGATTGTTGTCTTCGCTCCTTACTCTTTCTTTAGGGTCGGTTGCTCATGCGACTGTGATTGATTTAGAACGTGCCGCTCAGATTGAAGTGACATACGAGTCAATGGTAGACACAGTACATATTACTAATAGCGATGTAATAGTTCGCTACTCAGAAGATCTTAGTGAGTGTGAACTTGTGATCGCTGATGGGCATCTGCCATGTCAATTGAGTGCAATCAATAGCCGATTTGTAAGATTGGATTGGCAGCCTCGACAACTGGTTGATGTGTTGGCTACTGAAAATATCATTCGCGTAAATAGCGACATCTTGGAAAAAATTCTGGTTCAGGAAGAAAAGAACCGAGTAATTCCTTCGTTCTTCTACACTTCATCCCACAGCACCTATGACACACAAACGGGACGCAATAAATTGCGAATGCTTAATAACTTAGCATTTGAAGATTTCCGACCTGACGAACTTAAAATTGAGTTTCGATTTTCTGAACAAGCTCGGGTGCACTAGTCATTAGGATCACCTAAATAAATCTAGTCACCCTTAACTCGCTTTACCACTCCACCAAGGGCTGTGAGTTTTTGCTCAAGAGCCTCATATCCACGATCTAAATGATAAATTCGGTTTACTTGTGTTTGACCCTCAGCCACTAATCCTGCCAACACTAAGCAGGCACTGGCACGCAAATCCGTGGCCATGACCGGGGCTCCTTTGAGCCCACCTCGTCGACCTCGAACTACGGCCACACGACTTTTTGGGTTGATGTCTGCATTAAGTCTCACCAACTCTTGAACATGCATAAATCTATTTTCAAACACAGTTTCTGTAATCACACTGGTGCCTTCAGCCTGAGTCATCAACGCCATAAATTGGGCCTGCAAGTCGGTGGGGAATCCCGGATGAGGTGCTGTTGTCACATCCACACCCCGCCATTGGTTGCACCGATGGACAGTCACTGCGTTACCCTGTACCGAAATTTTAAAACCACTTTCACGAAGCTTTTCAGTCAACGCATGAAAGTGATCTGGCTCACATTCAGTCACTGTCACTTCGCCGCCTGTAATTGCACCAGCAATTAACAATGTGCCCGCCTCAATTCGATCGGCCACAATGGGATGTTCAGCCGGAGTTAGCCTTTCAACACCATCAATGGTTATAATACTTGAGCCGGCACCGGAAATTTTTGCGCCCATCTTGTTCAAGTAATTAGCTAAGTCTACTACCTCTGGCTCTTTGGCCGCGTTTTCAACGATGGTTCTTCCCTCAGCTAGACTTGCTGCCATGAGTAGGTTTTCAGTGCCTCCCACCGTGGCGGCATCAAACAACAAAGTGTTTCCAACAAGTCTTTTGCAACTACCATAGACATACCCTTGAGCCATTTCAATCTCTGCACCGAGGGCTTTCATTGCTTCTAAATGGAGATTAATCGGTCGTGTACCAATGGCACAACCACCGGGCAAACTGACCTTGGCGCGGCCATGCCTAGCTAGCAAAGGCCCGAGACACAAAATGCTTGCACGCATTTTTCTTACGATATCGTAATGGGCCTCATAGCTTGTTAGAGGGGAAACTTTAATTTTAACAGTGTGACCATCTCGATGAGTCTCGCAGCCAAGCAGCTCCAGTAACTGACAGGTTGAATCAATGTCCTTTAGGCGTGGCACATTGTGAAAAACGTGCTCACCATCAGCCAACAGCGAGGAAAACAATATGGGGAGTGCTGCATTCTTAGAACCACTAGTGGCGATCTCTCCATTTAATACATGGCCGCCCTCAACAAGCATTGCATCCATCAGTTGGGTCCTTTCTTTTCTTAGGCCCTTATTCCTATCACGAATCGATCTACGCCGGAATAATCTTGTTTCGCCTCAACATCAATAAACAATCCTGACTGGCTTAAATAGTCAATGATTGGCCGAGCTTGGCCTTGGCCGACTTCCGTTCCCAGCCAGCCGCCAGACACCAACATCTTAGCTGCAATCATCGCCCATTTTTTTATCGCAGACATTCCACTATCCTCTGCAAAAAGGGCCATATGAGGCTCGTACTTTTTCACCATTGGATCCAGGTTTTCATCATTCGGGGCAATATATGGAGGGTTCATGACGACAATGTTTGCACAGTTCTTTTGTAGATTCTGATTATTGACGGCGTCGAGCAAAGTGACATCCGATTTAACAAATTGGACGCGGTGATCAAGCCCCATAACCTGACTATTCTCTTTGGCCACTTGGATTGCTCCGTCAGAAAGATCAATCCCCACAAGTTGACTGCTCTCATGTTCGCTTACAATGCTTAGACCAATACATCCACTTCCGCATCCAAAGTCGACCACATGGGTCTCGCCCTCAAGCCCTGCATGTTTAAGGTAGTCGAGTGCCAACTCCACAAGCAACTCTGTCTCTGGCCGCGGGATAAGCACATTTGTATTTACTTTGAACTTATGTTTGTAGAAATCACGATAGCCCAAGATATAGGCTACGGGCTCACCTTTTGAGCGCCGCTGCACCGCCGCCCGGCATTTTTGCAATTGCTCTTCATCCAAGGGATATTCTATCTGCATATATAGGTCGATGCGTTCCCACCCTAAAGCATTTGAGATAAGAAGTTCAGCATCAAGTCGGGGTGTGCTCAAACCTAATTTTTTAAAATGTTCTGTTGTTCGACCCAGTACGTCCTTGATAATCATGGCTGAGACTGCTTCAACGCCTCGGCTTGATAGTGTGTCACGAGTGGGTCTACCACCAAACCAAAATGACCACCCATAAGGTCATCTAACTGGTGAATAGTGAGGCCAATTCTGTGGTCGGTCATGCGAGATTGAGGAAAGTTATAAGTTCTAATTCTCTCCGATCGATCGCCTGTTCCTATTTGCGCCAATCGGGCATCTGATGCCTCCTTGCGCGCTCTCTCCTCCTCAACAGCCATGAGTCGAGAATACAATACCTTTAAAGCTTGCTGCTTGTTGCTCAGTTGCGACTTACCGTCTTGGCAAGTTACCACGGTACCCGTTGGAATGTGGGTCACCCGCACAGCCGAGTCAGTGGTGTTGACTGATTGACCACCGTGTCCGCTTGACCGATAAACATCGATTCTTAAATCTTTTTGGTCGATCTTGATGTCCACTTCCTCAGCCTCGGGAAGCACTGCAACCGTCACAGTGGACGTGTGAATACGCCCCTGGGACTCTGTCTTTGGAACCCTTTGCACTCGATGAACACCACTTTCGTACTTTAAAAGACTATAAACCTTGTCTCCAGTGATGCTGGCTACGACTTCCTTGAAGCCACCTACATTGCCGGGTGAAGTGGACAACAACTGAACCCGCCAGCCTTTTGCTGAAGCAAAAAGCGAATACGCTCTGAAGAGCTCTTCAGCAAACAAGCTGGCTTCATCGCCGCCGGCGCCAGCTCGAATCTCTAAAATCACATTTTTGTCATCGTTAGGGTCTTTGGGTATAAGGGCCAACCTCAGGTCTTGTTGGATGTTCTCCAGGTCGGACTCCAATGCCAACACTTCTTCTTTGGCCAGTTCTTTTAATTCTGGATCGCTTTCTGAATGTAACAGATCACGACTGCCCTCAAGGTCTGATTGGGTTTTTTTAAACTGTCGGTACTTGGAAACCACAGACTCCAAGTCAGACAATTCTTTCATCAAACTTCGGTACTTTTTCTGATCATCGGCAAGGCCAGGCTCCTGCAACTGTTGATTGATCTGTTCGTAGCGATTTTCGACTTCATCTAATTTTTTAAACATGGTACCCGCAAAAAAATATCTAAACTGTTTATTTTCAGCTTTACTCCAAAAAACGTGTGTAATATAAACAAAGCTCTGTGTAAAAATTGATTAAATCAAAGGCCGGCATCGGTCCGATTTATCCACATCTAATCCACAGTCTTATAACGCCCCGCATTGTTTGCTCTGGGCGCCGTTGTCACTTTGCTTTGACACGCAATTTCTTCATGATTTCAATGGGTTACTAGCTTGACATGCCCTTAAGAAAATCTGCGTTGGTCTTAGCATCCTTAATCTTATCCAGCAAAAACTCCATACTATCCACAACGTTCATTGGGGATAATACTTTGCGTAATATCCAAAGTCGATTGAGATCGCCTTTGTCCATCAGCAAATCTTCTTTTCGAGTTCCTGATTTATTAATGTCCATACAAGGAAAGATTCTTTTTTCCATGAGTTTTCGGTCAAGATGAATCTCTGAGTTACCCGTACCTTTAAACTCTTCGAAAATCACTTCATCCATACGAGATCCAGTATCAACGAGAGCCGTGGCAATGATCGTTAGGCTTCCGCCTTCTTCAATGTTTCTGGCTGCTCCGAAAAATCGTTTTGGTTTATGAAGTGCATTTGAATCCACACCACCAGAAAGAATTTTACCTGAAGTGGGTACCACCGTATTGTAAGCTCGCGCTAATCGAGTAATAGAATCTAACAGAATCACCACATCGTGCTTATGCTCCACAAGGCGTTTTGCTTTTTCAATGACCATCTCAGCCACCTGAACGTGACGAGTGGGTGGCTCATCAAATGTAGAGCTCACCACTTCACCATTTACGTTTCGAGCCATATCCGTCACTTCTTCCGGACGCTCATCAATAAGTAAAACAATTAACTTCACTTCTGGATGGTTTGTTGAAATGGCCTTTGCAATGTTTTGCATTAAAACGGTTTTACCCGTTCTTGGCGGAGCGACGATGAGAGCCCGTTGCCCCTTACCCAATGGGGCCATTAAATCCACCACCCGAGTGGTGTATTCACCCGGGCTGTATTCCAGCTTTAGCTTTTCTTGCGGATACAGGGGTGTGAGGTTATCAAACAAGATTTTGTTTTTGCCCTTATCAGAAGGCTCTAGGTTCAGGGTATCTACTTTTAGCAGAGCGAAATAGCGTTCGCCCTCTTTGGGCGGACGCACTGTTCCGCTGACCGTGTCACCAGTACGTAGGCCAAATCGACGAATCTGGGAGGGACTGACATAAATGTCATCAGGTCCTGGCAAATAGTTGTAATCGGGAGATCGAAGAAATCCGTAACCATCAGGCCGAATTTCCAATACCCCATTTCCAAAAATATCGAGACCCAATTGAGCCGCTCTTTTTAGAATCTCAAAAACCATATCTTGCCGCCGCAAACCAGCAGCATTCTCGATCTTAAGCTTTTCGGCCAAGTCAGTTAACTCTTGGATATTTTTGGTTTTTAGATCTTTTGAGTTGAGGTCGTTTTTTTCTTCATCAGTGAGGTGAATGTCACTTAAATCTACTGGTGGTGCGGCCTCGACCACCTCTTCTTCTTCCATATCAAAGTTTTGATTATTGTTACGGGGACCACCGTTACCACGCCGATTTCTGTTTTTATTGTCTCCGTTTCGACCCCGGTGCCGCCGATTGCGGTTACTGCCCCGGCTCTCTTGATCGCCAGATTCACCTTTGGCCCTACGTGGACGATTTCTTTCCTTTGATTCACCGGTTTCGGCAGGTTCTTTTGCTTCGACTTCTGATTCCATATTCTCAGACATTTTTTTCCAACTTTGTTAGTGTAGATTTATTGGATTGAAAGACCATGGAAAACCGCGCTTGAAGCGCTGTTTTATTTCCCCTTAAATTAACCTATATTTGATTGATTCATTGTTCCGAGGCGTTCATTCAACAGCCCCTTGCTAGCGGCAACTTAATATGAAAGTCAATAGACCTCAGCTCGCCACCTTTTGAACATGGCACCATACTGCTTGAAAATCTAGCCATTTTCAAGGGCTATATTAAAAATATCTGGGATTTTGAGGGCCTCGTGCGCCACTCAGGCCCTATTGTCTCAAGATGAGACAAATCCTTCTGTTTTTTGTCCAACTTTTTTACGCCGGAAAAAAAAATTGCCACTATCCCTTAATTTATACGGAAAACTGCCGATACGACCTTTGATAGGAGGAGACTTATGAGTGTTGAGCTAAACCAAACCCCAGCCCAGCGGCTGCCTTTGACGATGGATGTCGAGTTTCGTCGAAGTTATGCCCGTCAAGGCGAAAGCGGTGTTTTGCGTAATATCAGCATTACCGGCGCCTTTTTGGAAACCCTAGAAGCCCGGCACCTCAATCAAGACGACAAGCTATTGATTCGCTTCGTTGTCAGCGGTCGGGAGCGCAAGGTGACGGCCCAAGTGGTGTGGCATGCTGAGAATGGCTGCGGCCTTAAATTTTTGCCCTCAAATAATCGCGATGTTCAGATCGTCGACGACCTAATGTACTTCGTCGAAGGTTCAAGAAAAAGCCAACGCAGTATCTTGGACAATATCTTTAAGAAGGTTTCCTAAAAAAAGCACCTCATTCGAGGTGCTTTCTTAATTCCAAAATTTCAAAAACCGTTACTATTCAATATGAGTATGGGTCGCTGTTGAGAAATCCATATCTGTGCGTTGGGCTTTTTTCCTGCGAATGATGATGATTAACACCACGGCCAACAAGAGCAGTATTACGCCAACACCCAAAAACATCACCTGATCTTTGTTACCCAAAATTCCTCCGTCATCTGAACCAGCGGCGGTGGCGTTGGGAGACGAACGACGAGACTTTGGTGGCGCAGGAGGAGGTGGTGGTGGTGATGGCGGCTCCATAGTCGATGCAACCGGAGGAGGTGGCGGAGGCGCCGGCTCATTCATACTTGGCGGAGGTGGCGGTTCATTTCCCGCATCGGCCATAGACATAGAGTCTCCAGAGGGCATCGGAGGCGGAATATCGTCAGTAGACGGAGGCGGTGGCACATCATCCATGGGTGGCGGTGCCGGCGCATCGTTTTCAGCCATCATTGGCGGTGGCGTCGACACAGACGAATCGGCCCAATAGCGAAGGCTTATACCACCCTCTACAACTCCCTTTGATTCCACATCTGGGTTTGTCGCCCACAGCTCTTTCCAACTGTCTTTGTCACCAAGTAATTGCGAGGCCACTTGTCGAATATTGTCGCCTTCTTTTGTTACATAGATTTCAGGTTGCAGACCGGCATCTTCGTAGAAAGTTAAAATACGCGAGTCATCGTTGGGGCGCTGAGGAGAATGATAATAAATCTTATCTCCTGTTTTGATGCCTCGAGAGAGCCAAGGATTTATTGACAAAAGCTCTTCTGATTTATCGCTACCAAAGATTTTTTGGCTCACACCAGTCACATCATCGCCGGGCCGAGCCAAATAAACGGCATTCACTAGCACGCCAGCTCGTCGGTAGGGAACATCTTTGATTTTCTTCACAGGAATCCAGGATTTTTGGGTTTCATCCATGGCCATATCGGAAGCTTGTTCACCATAGCTCTCTTCCATCATTGGTTCAGCCGTGGGAGCTTCTTCGGCCATCAATGGCTCTTCTGACATGGGTTCAGCCATCATAGGCTCTTCCATTGGTGCTTCAGAGGCAAACCCTGAATCATCCATAGCTGTATCCATGGGCTCAGTGGCTTCCATGGGTTCAGCCATGGGCTCGTCCATTGTCTCTGCCACATCGCCGTCCACAGTGCCACCGTCGCCGAAATCATCACCAAAGTCGTCTGCTGCCTCGCTCACTTCTTCACTGGGAGCTGACTCTGAAGTACCGCCTTCGGCAAATGAATCACCTGATGATTCACCGAAGTCATCCACTTCGCCATCGCCGAATTCATCGCCCGCTACGCCGCCGCCTTCGGCTAACTCGCCAGAGACTTCTTCAGCAACCGCTGGGTCTTCCTCTTTTTCTTTGTTAGATGAGCAAGCTGTTACGCTGCTGATGAAACCAGATAAAACCAATAGTAATAGGATATTTTTTAGCATCTCCGTGCCCTCAAGTTGTGCAGTCCTTTGCTGTTCCTCTAATTATTAAATCATATCAAAGCGGAATTGGTGAACAAAATAGTTTTTATTCAAGCCCTTCGTATGTCAGTTGGTGGATGCACTCGACTTTAGTATAACCAGCTTGGCGCCAATTTTTAAATTTTTGCGTTTGAACCATCCGCGGTTCACCTCTAACGCGTACATCGCAGGTTTTATACTCGTATACCTTGAAACTTTTTGGTCCATTGGCGAGTTCATGGGCTCCATATCTTGAATGTCCACCAATGTTTTATTTTTATCAAAGAATCCTATTGATAGCGGAATGTAGGTGTTTTTCATCCAGAAATGTCTGACTTTCTCATCCTTAAAGACAAATAGCATTCCCTGGGTGTCAGAAAGACTCGATCGTTCCATTAGGCCCCTTTCGCGGGCCTTGTCCGACTCGGCCACCTCCACATTGAGAATGTGTACGTCTATCTTTACTTTGCCTACACCAAACAGACTGGGTTCAGCCGCTGTTCCCTTTAGAGTTGAAAAAGGCTGCATTAATAAAATGACAAAAAGAACCAATACCTTCAAAGCTGATCCCATAGACAAGCCATTCCGAACCGTACTCCACGAGAGCTGACAATGACCTCACCCATCCCTAACTGCTCACAGATGACCTTTAATATGGTTGTTCCTGCAACTATCACATCTGCCCTTTTCGGATCCATACCCACTATGTTTTTTCTATCATTCAATGGCATTTGAGCAAGCTGGTCACGCAAGGCCCCGACTTCGGCTAAATCCAACACATGTCCGTTTATCGCCTCATCACTGTAGTCACATTTCTGTATAACGGTGGACAAAGTGGTGGGTGTCCCGGCCACAGCAATTATATTCGTTATTTTTGGCAACAGGTGCTTCTTTTCACCGAACTTTTCGATAACATAAGCTTCCATTTTTGAAATTTCTGAAGCACTCACCGGATCACCGCCGACAAATAGTTCTGTAAGGCGAACACTTCCCACATCGACACTTACGCCCTTTACCCCTTTATTTTCGGTACCCACTATTTCCGTAGAGCCGCCACCCACATCTATTACCCCTACGCCCTCAAGGTCATTCTTATCATAAGTAGCACCTGCGAAGGTCAAGTCGGCTTCTTTTTCCCCGGGAATCACTTTGATGGGTATCCCGTATTTTTCACCTAGCGCAAAGAGTGCATCCTTGTTGGTCACGTCTCGAGCCGCCGACGTCGCAAAGGCTAATACCTTTTCCGGTTGAAACTTTAAAATCTCTTTGCTGTAACTACTAAGACAAGCTTCAGCCCTTTGAAGTGCTGCCTCTGAAAATTTGCGGTTTGAGTGTACACCTTCAGCCAATCGAGTGACTGTGATTTCATCTTGAAACACTTTCGTCACTGCGTGATTTGTTACCTCACACAAAAGCAGTAAAAATGAATTAGACCCTAAATCTAAGGCTGCAACCTTCATTTAGTCTCCTTTCAACTGCCTTTTAAGTTCCTCATTAACTAACTCCGGGTTGGCCTGACCCTTAGTTTCTTTCATAATCTGGCCCACAAAAAATCCAAATAGTTTATCTTTGCCAGAACGGTACTGCTCAACCTGGGCAGGACTTGCCGCCAGTGTTTTTTCCACAATCTCTTCAATGGCTTTCGGGTCAGTGATCTGCACCATTCCCTTTGCCTTGACTATTTTTTCAGGACTTTCTCCAGACGACCACATTTCTTTAAAAACGGCTTTAGCAATCTTTCCAGAAATCGCGTTGCTATCAATCATTTGAATCAGCTCTGCCAACCCCTTTGCCGAGATCGGCGATTTTGATATCTCCACGTTATGGTCTTTGAGCTCTCTCATGAGTTCAACCATAATCCAGTTTGATGCGGCCTTAGGATTTTTAGATTCTTCAGCAACCAATTCATAGAAGTCTGCCGTTTCTTTTTCGGCTGTTAAAACGAAGGAGTCATACTCTGGCAACGCATAAAAACTCTGAAACCTTCGCGCCCGATCAAAGGGCAATTCCGGCAAAGTTTTGCGAATACCTTCAATCCACTCATGGGTGAGCTCTAAGGGCAGCAGATCTGGATCGGGGAAATATCGATAATCGTGAGCCTCTTCTTTTGACCGCATGGCAAATGTTCTATTTTTTGCCGAATCATAGAGTCGTGTTTCTTGCATAATTTCGCCGCCGGCTTCGATGCTATCGATTTGCCGATGGATCTCATACTCGATGGCTTTTTCTACAAATCGAAAAGAGTTAATATTTTTTAGTTCCACCTTTGTTCCAAATTTTTCGGTGCCCTTTTTTCTTACACTAATGTTGCAATCACACCGCATCGACCCCTCTTCAAGGTTGCCATCACATATTTCTAGATATCTCAATATGCGCCTAATAGTTCGTGCGTATTCTGCCGCCTCGGCCGGAGTTCTTAAATCGGGCTCCGACACTATCTCTAGTAAGGGAATGCCTGCGCGGTTAAGGTTAATGAGTGTGTGATCACCGTGGTGGGTTGATTTACCCGCATCTTCTTCAAGATGGGCCCTTGTCACACCAACACGCCTCACCTCGTTATCGATAAATATTTCCACTTCACCATGTTCACAAATCGGTTCGTCATATTGTGATATCTGGTAGCCCTTCGGAAGATCGGGATAAAAATAATTTTTCCGAGCAAATACCGACTTATTACGAATTTGACACCGCAATGCGAGGCCCAGCTTGATCGCAAAATCTATAGCCCGATGGTTCACCACTGGCAGCGCACCTGGCAACCCCAGACTCACTGGACTCGTATTGACGTTATCCCCGGCGCCAAACGTGGTCGAGTCTGTCGAAAACATTTTGCTCTCTGTAAGGAGTTGAGCATGGATTTCTAAACCTATTACCGGCTCCCAATCACCGTAAGACATCTGGCACCTGCTCTTTCAAGTTGAGACTCTGTTCAATGGCGTACGCCACATTCAACATGTTTTGTTCTTCAAATGGACTCGCTGTCAGCTGCACACCAACGGGTAGACCTGCACTGGTAAATCCAGCTGGAACGCTCATCCCTGGAAGCCCCGCTAAATTTGTAGATGTAGTGAAAATATCATTGGTGTACATCGCCAAGGGATCTTCAATTCTTTCACCCATTTTAAATGCCGGTGATGTGGTCACCGGACTTAACAACACATCACATCGTGTAAAGGCATGCATAAAATCCTGTTGCAAGACTCGTCGAACCTGACAGGCTTTCTTATAGTAGGCGTCATAGTATCCTGATGACAATGAATAGGTGCCTAAGACAATTCGTCTTTTTACCTCTGAGCCAAACCCCTCGCCCCGACTTCGACAATAAAAGTCCTCTAAATCTTTTGCCGGCATATCAGAAAAATCCGCCCGATGGCCAAATCTAACGCCATCGTATCTCGCAAGGTTACTCGAGGCCTCACTTGTCGCAATCAAGTAATATATGGGTACGGCATATTCTGTGTTTGGCAGTGAAACCTCTACGATCTCTGCTCCAGACGATTTTACTATTTCAATCGCCCGCTCAACGGCAGCCATCACTTCAGGCTGAGTGGCATCAGTGAAATATTCTTTTGGAAGACCGACCCGCACTCCCGTCAATTGTTGTTTTAAATTTTTCGACCACTCCGGTACGGACTGTTTCGCCGTCGTGGAATCCATAGGGTCATGGCCCGAAATAACCTCTAACATCAATGCTGAATCTTGAACCGACCGAGTCATTGGTCCCACTTGATCCAAACTAGATGCAAACGCCACAACTCCGTATCGACTCACTCGCCCGTAGGTCGGTTTAACACCAACAATACCGCAAAAACTGGCCGGCTGACGAATAGACCCGCCAGTGTCTGTGCCTATAGCAAGTGGTGCCATACCAGCCGCCACTGCGGCAGCCGATCCCCCACTTGACCCCCCGGCGACACAGTCCAAGTTCCAGGGATTTTTACACGGGCCAAAATACGAGGTTTCAGTGCTCGATCCCATAGCAAATTCATCCAAGTTAGTTTTTCCAATAACTATGGCGCCAGCGCTCTCGAGCCGTTCCACAACTGTGGCCGAATATGGGGGGACAAATCCTTCGAGAATCTTTGAGCCCGCAGTCGTCTGGAGTCCTGTTGTGCAAAGTAGGTCTTTTATTGCAACGGGTATTCCTGCCAAAGGTCCACAAGAGGAACCCTTGGATCTGTCTTCATCAGAGGCCTCAGCTATTTTTTCAGCCAACGGATTCAAGGAGATGAACGCATTGATCTGCGCATCCCACTTTTCAATTTGGGTTTTATATTCTTGCACGATTTCTTTGCTTGAAATTGTCTTTGCTTTCAAAGCGTCAGCTAATTCACTCACGCCTGCCGTTAGTACATTCACGAATACTCTCCTTACACGACCGGGGGAACTTTAAAGAGATGTCCTGATTTTTCTGGAGCATTCGCCAACGCTTTTTCTGCTCCCAATCCGGGCTGCACTTTATCTTCTCTTAAATGTTGTTCCATTGGGGTCGGCGTAACTAAAGGCTCTACGCCCTTCGTGTTTACCTTTGAGATTTTCTCAAAATACTCAAGTATTGCAGGAATCTGTTCGCTATATTGCTTGGCCTCATCTTCTGTTATCGTCAGGCGGGCCAATTTGACGACTTTTTCGATATCGATCATTACAAGTTCCCTATTGTTCAATCCATCGGCATATTATAGAGCTTGTGTTGTAATGGAACTGCTCTAGGGAGGCAATTCGCTGACGATAATTGTCTTATAACGCGATGCATTTGTTGGCCGAATTTTTGTTAACCCGGGCTGACCTAAAAATTAGACTTTGAAATCACTTTGGAAATACATAGGTACAATGAAAAATCCTCAAGCCCGCCACAAAAAACTCATCGACCTCATTAACGAGTATGACTACCTCTACTACGGCTTGGACCAACCCATCGTATCCGACTACGAATATGATCAGCTCTACAAAGAATTAGAAAAACTCGAGAATGAACACCCTGAGCTGATCACCCCTGAATCCCCCACCCAGCGAGTTCCTGGTCACGCTCAAGAAAAATTTGAAAAGGGCGAACACCGCCTGGCTATGTTGTCTTTGCAAAATAGCTTCTCGCCAGAAGATATTTTGGCTTTTGATGAACGGGTGAAAAAAAATCTCAACACCGCATCCGATGTGCAATATTTTTGCGAACCCAAGCTCGACGGACTGGCGGTGGAGCTCGTCTACGAAAACGGTCTTCTGGTGAACGCCCTCACTCGAGGTGATGGGCACATTGGCGAAATTATTTTAGCCAACATCAAAACCCTCAAAAGTCTGCCCTTAAAATTGCATGGTTCTAAACCCCCGCCTCTTTTTGAAGTTCGGGGCGAAGTATTGATGTTTAAATCAGATTTTGTTCGCCTGAATGAAGCGCAGGAAGAAGCTGGCCAGCAGTATTTCGCAAACCCAAGGAACGCCGCTGCTGGCAGTATTCGGCAACTGGACCCACGAGTGACGGCACAACGCTCACTTCGTATGTTTTGCTACGCCCCTGGATCGATAGATGGGATCAAGGTTAAAGCGCAAAAAGAGTTTTTATTGCTTTTGAATAAGCTGGGACTGCCGACTGTTGGGGTCACCTCGGAAAAAGATTTTGCCAAATTCAAAAGTGATGCAAAAAGTAATTTAAAAAAAGGACAAATGCCCGCACTTGGCTATGTTTGTGATAATGCCGCTGGTGCGGTGGAATACTATCATTTTATCAATGAAGTGCGCCACCAGCTGCCCTTTGATATTGATGGTACGGTAGTAAAAGTAAATAGCTTTGATCTTCAAACAGAACTCGGAACTGTCGCGAGAAGTCCCCGATGGGCTACAGCTGCTAAATTCAAACCCGAACAAGCAGAAACTCAGGTAGAGGATATCATCGTGCAGGTTGGCCGAACGGGCGCGCTCACGCCGGTGGCCATAATGACTCCCGTGAAAGTGGGCGGTGTCACCGTAGCAAATGCCACCTTACACAACCAAGACGAAATTGATCGCAAAGATGTTCGCGTGGGCGATTGGGTGGTCATACAAAGAGCCGGAGATGTCATACCAGAAGTTGTTAGCGTTAACCTCAAAAAAAGGTCTAAACATAGCGAACCATTTGTGATGCCCAACCGATGTCCCGCATGTAACCACCCTGTTGTTCGCCCTGAGGGAGAGGCGGTCACCAGGTGCGTGAATTCACTTTGTCCTGCAGTAATAAAAGAGACGCTTAAACATTTCGTATCCCGAAGGGCTATGAATATCGATAAGCTTGGAGATAAAATAGTCGAGCAACTCAACGATGTTGGCCTGGTCAAAAATTTCTCTGATATTTATAAACTTCGGTTTGAGCAATTGATTGACCTTGAACGAATGGGCGAAAAATCGGCAAATAATCTTTTAGAAAGCATACAGGCCAGTAAACAAACCACATTGGCACGGTTTATTTTTTCTCTAGGGATCCGGCATGTGGGAGAACAAACCGCTCGAATTTTAGCCGGGCATTTTGGCTCTATAGACCGCCTAGCTCATACAAGCATTGAAGAGCTCACTGAAGTCGAGGATGTGGGTCCTGTCGTTGCCGGATCTATTTATCAGGCTTTTCAAGATGCAGACCTGTTAAAAGAAATTCAGGATCTCTGTAAATTAGGGGTTGAGTTTGAGGCGCCCAGTCAAACGGCAAAGCAAGACCAGACCCTAGAAGGCTTATCAATTGTGGTGACCGGCACCCTTCCTGAAGACCGCAATCAGATTAAAGATTTAATTATTAAACACGGCGGAAAGAGTCCCGGCTCTGTTAGCAAAAACACCCACTATGTTTTGGCAGGAGAAAATGCGGGCTCTAAATTAGATAAGGCACAAGAACTTTCGGTTCCAGTAATCGACTGGGAAACCTTTCAAGACATGCTCAAGGGAAAACCGGCCCCATAATAACGGGCCGGCTAAAAAACACTAAATGTGGTCTATAACAATGTCGCGAGCCATGACGGTCTTGCGGCCATCGGACTTGGCACTTTCGATCCCTTTTTCACAAAGACGCTCAACCGCCTTGCTCAAAACATCAATGGTCTCAGAGGAAGTGTTGCACTCACCTTTTTCTTTAATGTATTTTTTTACTTTGCTTGTAACTACCAACACATCAGCCATCTTAAACCTCCATTATGGTAATTTTAGGACTGAAATCTTCGTCAAAATCTATCAAAGGCACTTTCAGCCCAGATAAACCTTCTGTTCATCATGCCCAACTTTGGGCCGATAGCAAGTGCGAACACATCATAATTTCGAGTTGATGGTGCGCAGAGCGTTATCTTATTGCGTTAAACCTTAGCGAGCGTCCGATTTTTTCGGCTATCCCGAGGTTTAGGATTAAAAACCATATAGGAATCACTGTTCTCAAACGCCATAAGATGGGCCACCCTTCCCTCCCCTTCGGCTCCGGGCGATATCCATACAAAGGATTTTTGGCCCACACGCTTTTCACACTCCACATCCAAAAAAGCAGGAGACCAAGTACCGCTGTTCAAATGCTCCACGGCGCCAATAAACTCGTGCCTCACTATATGAGTGTGACCATAAATTATTCGGGGAACTTTTGCGATGAGCGCCGCTGCGCTCAGGATTCTCTCTTTCGGTTCTTTGTATTGTTGCACCGTGGATGTCACATTTTTTGAATAAAACAAAAAAAACGGCAAAAACATAAATAGAGGGATAAAAATCCAAAAAAATGACAAACCAAACACCTTGTTCACCAGCAAGAAGATTTCAAGAACAATAAAAAACACTAGAAATATGAGGAAGGCCCGATCTAACCATAGCTCACGAGCAATAATCGTGGGATAACTTGCCGCTGGAGCCACAAATAATTCTTTAAGTTCTCTTGCCACCCTTGGCGGAGCATTTGCTTTGGCTGCAATATTTTCGATTCGATCTTCAATGGTCAATGGATCGGCCAGTGAAGGTCGAAGTCGATCAACGAAGGATTGAAACAATATCACTGTAGCACTTCCTATCCACGTGGCTACAATCAGCGGCTGGGCTCTCAACATATATCTAAAAAAGAACCTCACATACTCACCGGCTGACATGATGTAGTTGCTTTCCACGTGGGGATTAAAAAAACCCATAGAGTTAATCATGTATCGAGTGGCAAGATTCCCGAACGGCAGGCGAACTTCAATTCGATTAAACCTCAATAAATACGGATGGACCGGATCTTGAGCCATGCAATAGGGGTCATATTGGTTGCCGTGCTCAACAAGCGTATCTCCATTTGAAATGTAAAACCACTCACAAAACCGCACTTGGGAAGTATAGTCTTGTGGCAAATTCAAGTGCTCCAAGAACGACTCTTGGACCCTTCGAAAATGCAATTCTAAATCATGGTTGCCAATTATAAAAATAGCCCTGTGCCCGTTTAAAATAAACGCTCTCAAAGCATCGACCCATTCTTTGTGGTCTCTTAATATAACATCTATTTTATACTTTGATTTTTCTTCTTGTGGATGCAATCCCCGGGTTCGCTCTAGCCACGTCAATCTAAAAATCGGGTTCTCCGGAATCGACGTGACGCTATCAAAATCAAAAATATCTCCGTTGAGTATTAGCTCTATCGACTCACCTCTAGATTTTTCCTGTATGTGATCGAGAAATTGCGAAAACTCTTTGTCGAAGAAAAACTCTCTGCTTTTATATCTTTTCCACAATGGATATTTTGGGTGCAGTGGCTCGGCTTCACACAAATGCAAATCACTGACTATGACAGTGGTCTTCGCCTGATGAAAGTCGCTTCCTATGTCTTCCGGCAGTTCCAACAACCCTCCAAAAATGCTCAATGTCCACAATCCAAACGCCGAGTAACAATAATTGTCTCTCAGGGGAGCTTTTTCGTCCAGGGATTACACATAACACCCTGAAATCACTCGAAAATTATAGCTACCAATGGCATCAGTTTTGCTCCCCTGGGATGTACGATGAATACCACAAAAATCTTCGCTATCACTATTTTAATGTCTGTTACGCTTTTCGGCAGCCCGCTGGCTTATGCCACAAGTGAAATCAAAGACTTCCTTAAAGACCCTGCCCAGCTAGTGTCGTCGGACTTCCGAGTGAAACCTGTTATGATGAAGAGGGTCGGATTCTGGTTTGATGTCTACACTAAATATCCATCCACCCATCACATCATCCATCATAGCCGCTACCCGTGGATAGTATTTGAGGTTGTAGATACGTCGTCGTTTTTTAAAAAGAAACAAGCCCATTGGCTTGAGAACAAAAAGGCACTGGATCATGTGAAGCTTCGCAGGAAGATCATTCGCCAGGAACTAAAATCCCTAGCCTCAAAACCTTTTAGCAAAAGTCTTAGTCCGCTACAAAGACATCTAAAGAAGACTCTTCAAAAAATCGGCGGCCCCAGAGGCAATGTGTATCGGTTTGCCAGCAAAAAAGTTCGGTCTCAAACTGGCCAGAGAAACTTTTTCGTTAAAGGTCTAAAAAACAGTCCAAAATATTTGCCTCTTATGGAAGCCGAATTTCAACGACAAGGATTGCCTAAAGAGTTACTACGCATTCCATTTGTTGAAAGTAGTTTCAATGAAAAGGCCGAAAGCCGTGTAGGAGCCAGTGGCATTTGGCAAATTATGCCACATATTGGTAAGGCCTATATGAAAGTCACTCCACACATAGATGAACGAAATTCTCCAATCAAAGCTACTGAAGTGGCTGGCAAAATTCTCAAGCAAAATTTTAGAGCCCTAAAATCTTGGGGCTTGGCTGTAACCGCTTACAACCATGGAATTGGGGGCCTTAGAAAGTCCCTCAGAAAATCAAAATCCACTCATCTAACTCAATTGATTAGTCACTATAGAGGAGGGTCCTTTGGGTTTGCTTCATCAAACTTCTACGCTTCTTTTTTGGCAGCACTTCATGCCGAAACGTATAAGGATCAGATCTTTTCTTCTGACGAAATATCACCCAGACCTGCCTTGAATGCTCAAATGGTGACCCTGCATCGATCTATGCGGCCCAGTCAAATTGCTAAATTGGCCAATTTAAACATAGACGACCTTAAAGATTTAAATCATGACATCAAACGGGCCATAAAAAATGACATTCGCTTGCCCAAAGGGTTTCGTGTGTTCCTGCCCCACAATTCGCAGTTTATTGGTTCTAACTAACCACTTGATTTATTGATTTAAATTGACCTTCAGAACGCTCACTACATCTGTATCAGCCACTACGACTTGCGTGTGAATTTTTACACCATCGGTAGGGACCACAGTAATGCTATTTACGCCAGGCTCCACATTAACAATCACAAACCCCACACTGTTTTGAGGACGATCTGTAAGGTTACCATTTGTATCAAAGTAAAATATGTCCCTTTTTGATTCTTCTGATCCTGAATTTATAAACGCACGATAGTCCCCGCCTTGAACATTCCCGACGACTATGGCTTTTCTTGATGAGTGATTCACCTGGTATTTGTTTAAAAATTCCTCAATCCATCCTGTTTTAACCATGGGCACTTCTATATGTGGCCATCGTTGATCCGCCACTGTCAGGCGAACAGGAGTAAATTCTGGACCAGTGGCCTCAACGACTGAAAGTCCCTTTTGTTTCGGCCACAAGACCACGGCTCTACCTTCAGTTGCGGTTGTCCAGTGGCTTTTATGTCCAACCACGGAAACATTGGCTGCCACGGATTGTTGAGTTATGGCATTTTTCGTTGAAAGTTCTACCGAAACTCTTTGCCCCCGCACTAGGTCCAATGAGGTGACATGACCAGCCTCAACGGGAATCAACTCGACGGCATATTCATTGTTTTTTTCTAATACACGTATGATTTTGGCCTCTGGGTCGACGTTAACAAAGGCAAACATCCCGTCTTTTGATGTGGTCATCGAGTTTTTGTTGGGAAGATAAGACGTAAAATATATGGGTTTTAACGATGAATTGGCCAACTCAACCGATACACCCTCTTTGGGTTTGCCATTCTCTATAACCCGGCCCCAGATAATGCCAGCCCTCAAAGCTTCATTTCTATCGTAATAACCTTCGGTTAGTCCAAATAGACTTTCAATGAGCGACTCCGGGAAAACGTGTATCTGACCTTTCACACCTGTTGTGCCGAAACTAATTGATGGCCAATGCCCCTCGGCGGTGGTGGCCTGTAAATAGGTGGAAGCATCTAAAAAATCAGTGTTTGCAAACTGCCCCGATTCATCTTTAACAACAGTTACGTTCAAATCGGGTAAATTCAAAGAGGCGTTGACAATAGTCGGTGCCGCTCCTGCCATAGACAGAGCCGAATCGACCATGGCGTTGACTCCTTGATAGTACGGAGTGATTTCAAGATCGAGATGAGTCAGCTGGTCCAGAGAGCTCATTGATTTTTTAATATCATATAAATTGAGTAGGCCCGCCCCAATAAGATCACCTTGTGCATCTTTTAGTTCGGCCACGAGAAATCCCTCAAGTGAGTTTAACTCCACACCAAATCGACCTTCTATCAGATCTACGTGGGCTTCTTTTTCCGGATGGCCGTCCGCTCTATGAGTTACTTTTAAATGTTGCTCTTCTCCCAAAAAGGCTACGCCTCCAGAAATGAGGATATCTCCGCCCAAAGTTACGTTGTTTAATGGGGTGGTTTTTTTTGAGGGCTCCGTTGAAACAACCGCTGCGTTTCGACGTTCAACTATACCTTTTTCGGCTAAGATTTTATCTGCCGCCTGGTCCACTGTTGGTTGGCTCCAGTCAAACTGACGATAAAAGGCCACTAATTTTTCGCGATCCGACAGTGGCTTTTCTGGGGGTGTGGCCTGCGACGTCAAACCCGCTGCCGCTTGATTATCGCTTTGGCTCACTGTGAGATTTTCATGTCCCGGGTTGATCGGAGGATATTCGATCCCATTAGTTGCGACAAAATGGGGCTCTATCTCTGGCTTAATGATTACTGGTTCTTCATGAATCTTGTTGTCGTACTGAGAAACTGTCAGGCCTTGTACGGCCACCCATTCATCATTCGCCTTATTGATGGTCGACTCTCCTCCGACGCCACCATTTGGTTCTAGCCAATCTAATGATCCGGAGTCTTCACCACTTGCCGTCAACACCTGCCGTTCGAATTTCGTGTCTGCTTTTGATTGGGCCGATGGGTTCAGACGATCTGATCGAATGTCTTCAAGAGCTGCCATTGCGGGAGAGTGGAGGTCCATTCGAATAACGAGAGCCGGCGCCATCCCCCGATAATCCACTAGAGCTATGTTTTCTGGTGACAGAATCAAACCTGTAACTATGGTTAAGCCATAGCGAACCAAAGCACGCACGAGTTTTTCCCGCGCGTTGGGCTTGCGATAATAACTGTAACGACCAAAGCCCGAAGACACTGTCCCCCTCCATAGGGTTTAAATGAAGCCTTATGCCCCAACTAATCACTCAACAAACCTTTGCTCTAAAGATTTGTGAGCTAAACTTTATAACTACATGTTAGCTAAAAGACTCGAAAATCGTCAATAAAGTCCCGCTCACCACGACGTTTGGAGAGCGCGCTTTGCAACTTTCGCATCACCATTCGTCCCAAGCCTTTGTCTACCCCAACGTCGTGGTATTCGCGCCCCTTTAGCTCTTGGCGGTAGACAGTAATCTGAATATCGTAGGGGCGACGATCACCCAAAATAACAACGTAAGCATAAAATCTCACAGAGTCTTTTTGGGATGAGTACTGTCCACTTTTCGGCACAAAAAAGTTAGAGTAGAACTCTCTTCCTCCCTGAACAGCTTTGCGCTGACCGTTGGGAAGTGATGCCACAATGGCCTGCTGAATCTCAGATATGGGTAATTGTTGATTCTCTATTTCAAATTTATCAGTGGCACACCCCGCCAAAGCGGCCAGGGTGAGCACCTGGATGAATATCCATTTCATCTCTTATTGAGGAACCTTTTCTGCATCTTTTAAAAACTGAGCAATACCTTTGTCAGTGAGTGGATGACTAACCAAACCTGTGAGCACCTTGAACGGCACTGTGACGATGTCAGCCCCTATCATAGCGGATTCCAGGATGTGCATAGGGTGACGAATACTAGCCACTAAAACTTGAGTATCCAAATCATAGTTGTCAAAAATATGAGTAATCTGCCTAATCAAACTCATGCCCTCCGTACCTATATCATCCACTCGACCCACAAAGGGTGAAACTAATGTGGCACCCGCTTTTGCCGCCAATAACGCTTGAAGGGGTGAGAACACTAAAGTCACATTTGTTTTGATTCCCTCGGCCGATAGACGCTTTACAGCAACTAACCCATCCTCAGTCATTGGAATCTTGACGACCACGTTGTCACCAATTTTGGCCAGCTTTAGTCCTTCACTCACCATTTGGTCGGCCTGCAAACCCATTACTTCGGCAGATACAAGTCCACTTACTTCTTGTGATATTTCACGAATAACATCTTCGTGGCGCTTACCTGTTTTTGCGACTAAGGTCGGGTTCGTTGTTACACCATCAACCCATCCTCGTTCATTGGCATGTTTAATTTCTTCAATGTCTGCCGTATCAATATAAAATTTCATATTCGCTTCTCCCCAGTTAGTGAGCGCCGCCTAAGATATGGTTAGTGACCAGGTCTAAGCTTCTGGCTTGCAAAAATCAAGTAGGCTTTTTCCCTGACTAAAAAACTCTCCCCAAGCGGCTAAATCATATGATGATGCCAAATCGCGAAGGGATGTGTTTAATACCGGATGAACATAGTCAGGCCAGATTTCCGCTGATGGGACTAATTCTTCAGGGCGATTGTGAAATCCCGGGTGAGGAAGGGTAATATCTGGCGTCAAAATACTTTCGTCATTATAGGCGAGCAGGTTAAGGCTGAGATTTTGGTGCAGAACCTGACTTCGAAGCTGACGCTCTAAATGCTGAAGGTAAGCCAATAGCTCTGATGGACTCAGATCAGTTATGCCGCGAAGCGATATGCTAAGGCCTGCATAAGTGGTCTGGCGTCTTAAATCGTGGATGTGTTGCGGATGATGAGCGGTTCTATGAACTTTATAAACAGACGAGATGGATCCCACTGTTAAATGAAGGCTCAGGCCGGACAACACTTTCTTCATCAACTCTTCACCGTCGCTGGCGAATGCGTGAACGGAGATCAAAACTTCATTTGATTTCATCATCGCTGACATCTTAGTAGCCTAGGACATTTGAAATCGTATATCGCCCTGGTTTTTTTGACGCTAACCATTTAGCGGCTTGTAATGCCCCTCTGGCAAAAACCCGACGATTAAGGGCCGTGTGCTCTATACATATTGTTTCTTCTTCACCAAAGGCCCAAACCTTATGCACGCCGAAAACTCCGCCTCCACGGGCCACCATGACCTCGGGCAGTGACTTGCCAACAGATTTTTTTAAGGTCTCTTGTAGCCACTTAGCCGTGCCGCTAGGTCGGTCTTTTTTATGGCGATGATGAAACTCTTCTATTTGAAAGTCATACTGATCGGCAACAGCATTAAACTGCTCTAATAGATGTGAAACGAAGGATACACCGAGACTCATATTAGGCGCCCACAGCACAGGGATATTTTTTGCCGCCTGGTCCAGAGCTGCAAAATGATCATCATTTAATCCTGTTGTTCCGCTAACAAGCGGTTTTTTGTTTTTCTCACACCACTTAATGACCTCCTGAAATCCTTCAGCCAACGAAAAGTCTATAACTACGTCGATATCTCGGAGTTGATTGGATGCGATTTCAGACAAGGACCGACTCCCGCCACCTAAAGCCAAATCGACACCTGCCACTACTTCGAATTGGCCATCACCATCAACGATGGCCTGTAACTCTTGGCCCATACGGCCTTTGTATCCATTGATCGCCACTCGAACACTCACTCTACACCATCCCCATGCTGAGCATTTTATCCATCAATTGCTTGGAGGCGTCTTGCTCCATTGCCACCAGAGGCAATCGCATTTCAGGAGACGCAAAAACATCCATAAAATGAAGGGCCTGCTTTACCGGAATTGGATTGGTATCAAAGACCACAAGATCATTAAGTGCTGTAAAGGCTCGCGCCTCATCATCGGCGAGACCAGCTCCCGACCGCACTTTATTTGACCATTGGACCATTTGGCTTGGCATAATGTTAGAGACCACTGAAATCACGCCGTCTCCTCCCTTGGCCATAAACTCCATACAGCTGTTGTCATCGCCGCTGCTCAAGACAAACTCTTTCGAACACGCCTTTCGAATTTCGTCGACCCTTTCGAGGTCGCCAGTGGCATCTTTAATACCGATAATGTTTGGATGCCGACTCAACTCAGATATCGTATCTACAGTAAACCGCACCACCGTTCTACCTGGCACATCGTACAAAATCACAGGAATGGGACTAGCATCTGCCACTGCTAAAAAATGCTGCAATAAGCCTCTTTGTGGTGGTTTATTGTAATACGGAACAACCACCAACGCGGCGTCGCCCCCCCAATCGCTGGCTCTCCTCGTAAAGTCTATTGTGATTTTTGTATTGTTGGATCCCGTTCCCACCACTACGGGCACGCGACCCTGGGCTTCTTGTTTAGCCAAAACAACCATCTTCTCGACTTCTTCAGCCGATAGAGTTGGACTCTCACCCGTGGTCCCATTAACGACTACACCTTGAATCCCGGCACCGAACTGAAATTGTAACAATTTACGGTATGATTCATAGTCCACCTCGCCCTGATTAAACGGTGTGGCCAATGCTGAAATCACTCCCTTAAAGTCAAAATTACTCATCATTAGCTCTTTTCTTTTTCACTTTGTTTTTTTGCACGCCGGTGTCTTCTCTTGTTGATCGCTCGTAGGTGGGTCGCCCTTGGCTAATTTCTGCCGGTTTTTCTGGGGGCAATGGATCCCCTTTGATGCCACATGCGCTGATAGAAACGCCCATAGAGATCACCAATTCCAGCTTAATTAGTTTGTTTCTCATGCTCCTTAACATATTCAGCCACCTTGACCTTTCTAGAACAAAGAAGAGGAGTCGCAGTATATTTACGACGAAGTCCAGTTGTCACTGACTGACACAACAATAAATACCTCTTTGCTGGATCCAGCGCCGGCTTCAACAGAGCCTGACGAGCCTGCCAACCCAAATAATAAGCCTCGGGATAGGCCGAATCTTTTTGTGCAGCCTTGTCGGCCTCTGACAGTGCCAATTCAAATTGTCCCGATAAGAACGCTTGTTGGGATAAGAGGGCATTGATCTCCACGGCTTTGATATGACCCGTCGGTTTAGCTGGTACAATCAAAAGGGGCTCTGAGGGCTCACCCGAGCAATGGTTAACCTCTGCAGAGTAAAATTCTAAATCAAAAGAGAGGGGCAGCTGTTTTTTAGTCTGACTGACTATCTCTGCGGCGGGCCCACACTGCTCTTGCTGCAAGTAGAATCGAATCAATCCAAGAGCGATCAACACGTTGCTCGGCTCTGCTGCACGAGCTTCTTCGTAAAATACCTTCGCCTCTGATTTTTGTTCAAAATAGAAAGACTCTGCTCTTTCGAAAGACTTCTGGGCTTTTTCAGTAAGGAACATTCTAGAAATTTTGTCTACAGCCAACGCCAATTGCGACTTATCGGATTCACTGAGGTTGGGCTTCGACTTTGTTGCATTTAAAAACTCAAGTGCCTCTTGTCTCTGGCCCTTTTCCATCAACAAATAAGCTTGTTCAATGGCTGGTTGTATCGTTGACGAATTTTTTTTAGGGCCAACCGCTGAAGCCGTGAATAAAAAAAAGACGGCTACAAAAGCAGCCGTCCATTTAAATAGTCTAATTAAAAGTCGATCAGTCATTTCCTACATTCTGCGATAATCTGTCAGCTCAAGAACGACTTCTCCAAATGGTCCTGGAGCAATTGTCTTGATCAGGCCATTGATTGGGATCAGCTCTGGGTTGATCCAAGCTTCTGATTCTTCGTTCTTTTTGGTATCACGAATTTTCACATAAATGCAATCGAAGGTGCCTTTAGGTACAGTCACTGACGCTTCCTTCATGTCTACCACTTCCATGTTGCCGGCATCAGGTGGCGATTGCTTTTCGCCGTTAACGCGAACCTCAAGAACTTGTCCGGTATTTTTATCAAATAGAACTTCGATCTTTTGTGTTTGTCCAAAGCCTAATTCAACATCTTGTTGAATCCAGAAGCCGTTGGAAGTCTCTTCACGCACCTCAGAGTGCATAGTGCCAGGAAGAAAACCCATATTGAGGTTGTGGTCAGTACTGTCTCCCACCTTCCAGTTAAGAGCCTGAGTGGCCATTTGAGTTTGAACTTGTTTTGCAAACACTGAAACATCGTAGATTGGTTTGTCTAAAGCACCCAATGCAGTGGTCGCACTCAACATCACTAGTAATCCGAGTATTCTCGTAAACATAATTTCCCCCTCCCGTGGAGTATTTTTTGGATTCTTACTATGCAAACATAGCTACTGTTGAAACAGCAACAACCAACTATAGTGCAGCGCATTGGGGGCTAGGTGATAAGCTCACTTTCTAATTACTCATTGCGCTACAGCGTTGGTTTCTCGAAGCTATTTCAGTTCGGAGACTAAAACTTGGCGAGGTTTACTGCCATTAGGTGGGCCGACGACTCCCTCACTCTCGAAAACTTCGATAAGGCGCGCCGCCCTCGGATATCCTATTCGAAACCGACGTTGTATTAACGATGCGCTCACTGCTTTTTGGGTGGAAACATAGGCCAATATTTCATCATACCGATCATCAAATTCCTCATCGTCAACCTCAAAGTCCTGACCGCCAGGTAAATCAAAACCACCGCCAGATCCTTCGAGAGCTCTCATCGCCAAAGCATCAAACTCTGGCTCGGCCTGCTCTGTCCATGTGCGGGTGACAAGATTAATCTCTTTATCGGTAAGCCAAGGACCATGGTGACGCTGGGGCTTAGACACTCCTGGCGCCAAAAACAACATGTCGCCCCGGGATAGCAAGCGCTCAGCACCACTTTCATCAAGAATAATGCGTGAGTCCATTTTGCTTGCCACCTTAAAACTCACTCGACCGGGAATGTTTGTTTTAATAAGGCCCGTAACCACATCCTTACGCGGGCTCTGCATCGCTAGAATAAGGTGTATCCCGCTAGCCCGTGCCATTTGAGCCAATCGAACCACTGCCTGCTCCACGTTGCTTTTATCAACGGCCATGAGATCACCAAACTCTTCCACCACCACAGCAATATAAGGTTGTGGTGTAAAATAATAGGACTCAAGGATGCCTCGGCCCTCTAATTGTTCGTTAAATTCCTCATGCTCTTTAATCACTTGTGAAGACAATTCCTCTACGGCTGAGTTGAAGTCCTCTAGACCGCGAGCTCCAAACTTAGCCATTGATCGATAACGCTTTTCCATTTCTTTAATAGCCCAGCGCAAAGCATTTATGGCTTTTTTCGCATCCCGAATCGGCGGCATTAGCAAATGAGGTATATTGTTAAACGCGGCTAGGTCCACTTGCTTTGGATCTACCAACACTAACCTTAAGGTTTTCGGCGAGTGCCGAAACAACAGTCCTGTTAAAATTGAGACGACAAACACCGACTTTCCAGAGCCTGTGGACCCGGCTACTAGCAAGTGAGGCATTTTTCTTAGGTCTACCACTTTTTGTGTTCCATCAGCTTGGCACCCCAATGCTAAAGGCAACTTGATATCCTCATCCCAAAATTCATCCGACGCCAAAATGTCTTTGAGGTAAACCGTTTCTCGTGCGGCATTTGAAGTTTCAATGCCCACCACATCTCGACCAGGAATAGGGGCAATGATTCTTACCGATTCACTACTGAGGGCTAATGACAAATCATCAGCCAAATCAGTAATTTTGCTGATTTTCACATCCACATTGGGTTTAAACTCAAACATCGTCACGGCTGGCCCAGGCTTTGCCCCTGTAACCTTACCACGCACCGAAAACTGTTCCATTTTGTTAACAAGAAGCCGGCCTTTTTCTTTAATCTCTTTGTCGTCCACCTTGAAGCGACTCGCCGGTGGATCTGCTAGCAATGAAAGTTTTGGCAACTCCCAGTTTTCAATTTTTCGTTGCACCTTCTTTTTTAAACTGACTTTTCGCTTTGCTTGAGATTTGACTTTCTTTAATGAAAACAATTTGGGCTGCGGATCCTCATCAGCTTCAGCATCAGATAGATCTGATAGCTCCACGTCTTCGAAATTGTTATCAATTGGAAAAAATCGAGATGTCGGCGACTCTGTTGCTGGGGCAACAACGACTGGTCGCTGTTGTTTTCTGTGCCATATCGCAGACCAGGATTTAGACAATGACCCTGCTACTACATTGAAAACAAGAGAAGCCGACTCCAGAAGAGGTAGTCTCTCAAATACAAAGTGGGTAGTGAGTATTGGCCAATGAATCAAATCTTTCAGAGATCTCTCTGTATAAAAAACCATGAAAGCTAACGTGGCCGTCCAAAGAATCACTGAAACTCCAGCGAAGTTAAACACGCCCACAAGATATTTTGTGACAGTTGCCCCTAAAACCCCGCCCACACTCACCTGATCTCCGTACCACAAAGAATCAGGCAAATAGAGCGAACCCAAACTAGATAACGTCGTCAAGAGTAGTCCGGCCAATATCAAGGAATACACTCCTAGTTTGGTTGATTCGCCTCGAAAACCTTTCACTGACTGGCGAATCGCAGCTATTGGCAAAATCCATCCTGACAAACCAAGGAACTGAAAAATCAGGTCCGCAAGAAATGACCCAAAATAGCCACAATAATTATGAACGGGCGCCGTACGCCCCATTGAATTAAATGACGGGTCAGCTGGAAGATAGCTGTATAACGACAGGGCTAAAAAAATTCCCGTTGCCACCCACAGAAGTCCAATGATATCCCTGCTAAAACGCTTAAATAGACGATCCATTACAACAGTTTAGCAAGCCCATCTCAGAATTGAAGTCCGGTTTTACGGAGAAGCTTAGTGATCAAGATTAACGAAATCTTTCATAGCATCCAGGGAGAGAGCTCTCTTACGGGCTGGCCCACTGTTTTTATACGAACGTCTGGGTGTCATCTGAGATGCACCTATTGTGATACGACATATGCCTATCACGATGGTACAAAAATGGCGTTAGAGGAAATTCTCACAATTGTAGACCAGTATAAATGTGGTCATATTTGCGTGACCGGCGGAGAGCCGCTACTTCAAAAAGAATCTTTTGAAATGTTATCTGCCCTTTGTGACCGATATCCCCATGTATCACTTGAAACCAGCGGCGATATTGATTGTCGCTCTGTGGACCCCCGCGTTCATAAAGTGGTCGACATAAAGACACCCGACAGCGGTGAGCCTGACGCTTTTAAGTTGAAGAATCTGGAGCTTGATAATGTCAATACAGAATTTAAATTTGTCATCTGCTCCGAAAACGATTTTATTTGGGCCGAAGACTTTGTGCGCCAATACGACCTGACCTCAAAATTTAATATCTTCTATAGCCCCTCGCACGAAAAAATTGATGCAAAATGGCTTGCAGAAAGAATTCTTTCGCAAAAATCCAATGTCCGGTTGCAATTGCAGCTGCATAAGTATATTTGGTCTCCAGACAAAAGGGGTGTTTAGCTTGTAGGGGGATCGCACGTGGCTGAAATGAACAACTCCAACAACCTGTTCGTAGCAAATTTAAAAAACGTAAGTCTAGAAAAGCTTGTGAAAAGCAAACTCGCCGTTCTGTTCGAACAGCAAGAAGAGGCCCAAGTGGAATTAAGCGGTCTATACAGCATTGTTTTAGAACAAGTGGAAAAGCCCTTGATCGAGCTTTCGCTGAGCAACTGCAATGGCAATCAAGTTAAAACAGCGCGCATGCTCGGCATCAATCGAAATACCTTGAAAAAAAAGATAGATACCTACAAAATAAGAGTCAAAGATAACTAGAAGCGATTTTTCGTTTCTAATTTAGCAGAACACGATGGCATCAGCGGGCCACCCTTGACTCACACCATGCATAGTCCCGCCTTTGTATTTCAAATTTAAATTGAATGAACGGGGCCAATGAATACGCGTCTACCACCTCAAAACATAAGTGCCGAGCAATCCATATTAGGTGGACTCATGCTCGACCCAGAAGCTTGGGATCAGGTGGCCGATATTATTCGCGAGGATGACTTTTATCAGCCCTCTCACCGAAAAATTTTCTCTGCCCTTCGTGATTTGAACAATAAAAATCAACCCACTGATTTAGTGACTGTATCAAACTTATTGATGCAAAACCAAGAACTCGATGGAATTGGCGGCCCCACCTACCTTGCTGAACTCATGGATCAAACTCCTACGGCGGCAAATATTGCAAGTTATGCTGATATCGTTAGAGAAAAATCCATATTGAGAAAAGTGATCCACGTGGGTCAAGACATTGTGGTCAAGGCCTACGAACAAGAGTTCGAAGATGTAAATACGTTTTTAGATGAGGTGGAGTCCGCTGTATTTGCTGTAGCCGAAGAAAAGAGCGTGCAAGGGCTCGTTGATGCCAGCGAACTTGTAAAAGCCAGCCTACAGAAGCTTGAAATTTTGTATGCCAGAAAGGGTGAAGTCACCGGAGTATCAAGTGGCTTCTCTGATTTCGATAAAATGACGGCAGGTTTTCAGCCGGGAGAATTAACAATTCTGGCCGCACGTCCGTCTATGGGAAAAACAGCACTAAGTCTCAACATCGCCACCCATGCGGCCTTGCGAGAGAAAAAGGTGGTGGCCTATTTTTCAGTGGAAATGGGCAAAGAGGCGGTGATGACAAGAATGCTGGCGAGTGAGGCCAAGATCAGCCTCTCTGATTTACGTGTGGGTGCCATTGATGATAAGGCGTGGCCAAAACTTATAAGTACCGCTGCTAAAGTGAGTGAAGCCCCCATTTTTATTGATGATACATCGGGGATCAGTCCATTTGAAATGCGAGCAAAGTGCCGTCGGCTAAAGGCAAAAGAAGGCCTCGACATGATTATCGTCGATTATCTTCAGCTCATGAGCTTAAAACAGCGAGTGGAAAGCCGAGAGCGCGAAGTCTCTGAGATTTCAAAAATGCTTAAAGCCATTGCTAAAGAACTATCTGTTCCAGTAATTGCACTAGCCCAGCTCAACCGGGGAGTGGAAGGCCGCTCCGACCGACGACCCATGTTGTCAGACCTTCGTGAATCGGGATCCATTGAACAAGATGCCGATATCATTATGATGATTTACCGTGAGGACTACTATGATCGGGACAATCCTGACATTCGTGGTGTTGCTGAGGTCATTATAGGTAAACAGCGAAATGGACCTACCGGTACCGTCAAGCTTCGCTGGCACCCAAACATCGGACGATTTTCTAATAACATTGAAGGCGTCTCTGGCCCCAATCCACCCATGCCAGAATCTCCTCCACCTGGACCAGGCATATCTTCGGCACCCAGACCCGGTGGCAAGCCGAGAAATTTTGCACCAAGTATGTAGGCCCCTCCCGACGTCTAGATTTCTAGACTTTGTATTGAAGGCCATTTAACCAGTTGCTGTAATAAGTGAGTCATAAGAATGGGCTACTTGTTGGTAACCTGGGCCAAAGAGTTCACCCCTCCAACAGAGGTCAGCCCCTCATAGAAACCTGGATCACGATGTGCATGGCGTATCCGGGTTGCGGCACGAAAGTGACGCAATCCGAAGACGACATGCGGCCACTCGTGCCTCCAGGTTTCTATGAGGGGCTGACCTCTGTTGGAGGGGTGAACTCTTTGGACTTACCTGAACCCACGGATGGGATGGCTATGGAAGGCGAAAAATTGATTGATAATTTAGCTGAGGCTACGAATTTGCCTCAGCACCTCGTACTGGGTGAAATAAAAACTCTAATAATCAATCAAGGGTATAGTCCAAAAACTATCTCCCTCGATGAACTTCGTCTCGTGCTCGCAGATTACCTGCAAGAGGTCTTGTTAAAGGCCAGAGACGAGTTCTCTAAATAAATTTTGGCTGAGTTAGTCGGCTCGCTCTACAATCACAACGATTTCTGCTTTGAGGTCATCGCCAAGATCGATTACAGCCTGATGTTGGCCCAAAACTTTAATTGCTTCCACCTTGATATCTCTGCGATCAATTGAAAAACCCTGTTTTTCAAGTTCATCAGATATATCTTTGGCAACGATGGATCCAAAAAGCTTATCTGTTTCGCCAGCGGCCGCCTTGAAGGTCACTGTGGCCCCAGATACTTTTTCAATAAGACCTTTGCGATCATTGACGGCTTTTTTCTTTCTGATTTCGGCCACCTTTTTCAAGTGTTCCCATTCTTTAATCCGATTTTCAGTGGCTTCTACCGCAAGCTTTCGGGGAAATAAAAAATTTCTAGCATAACCCGCAGTTACGTTTACAGCCTCACCTACTTTTCCTAGATCTTTAACATCTTTTTGAAGTACCACTTTCATTCGACTCACTCCTTTAGATAAATATCCAAAATTAAATTTATACTTTCTTGTCCAACTGGGCTGATTTTTTTAAAAACCACCCTCGAAAATCCACCCAATAATCCAACAACCCTAAAACACTCACAAACAGAAACAATTGGAGAACCAATATGGCCATCCAAACAACTCTCCACAAGCGACTCACCCTGAACGTCGTAAAAAAGTAACTGGTGACAGCCAAGCCCTGGAAAAAATAAATCAACAAACATATATGAAATAGGTTTACTGATACGGCTTGCAGCCATTTTATATCGTGTTTCACATAGGCCGCGGCCATTGATCCTATTAAGACCCATATTGTGGCTTCTGGAAGCCTGAAATCTTTAAGACCACGACGTTTAATGAGTGGTAACCCAGCCCATAGATGAATGCCATTTTCAAAGACCAAGGCTAACAACAACGATATCAAAAGAACTATGACTACCGCCGACGGCGCTTGTACCAGCAAATCACGAGCCGAAATCGTTGCCTCAGCAATTATTCCTGCTCCGGTGTACTGGTCTATAATCGCCTGCGCCCCACTCGTCAGGTGCCCAACCCATTCAGAACCTGTTTTCGCCATCCAAACACCAAATCCAATGGTCACAAGGACCATTGAAAACAATGTGGCATAAAGGCCTGAATAGAAAAGTTCTTCGCCTCTTTCATCAAACTCCACAAACACGGCGATAAAAAAAGACATTACAAAAAAGGTTATCGCTCCAATGGTCCAGCCCAAACCCAAAAACAAAGTGGTTAAGCCCGCAAAAGTCAAAACAAACGGACCTCGACCCAGCTTAACCCGTAGGGCTTTAAGCGGAGGACCACTTAGAATTCCCGTGGTGGCTGTGAGAAACACAGCCATGGCCACCAGAATCAAGGTTTTTTGAATATGAGCCCGTGCTGACAAATCACCCTGCCTTGTCTAGTTCGTTGTAACTAAAGATTAAGACCGGACGGGCTTGGATTCGCGGGAGGGAGGGCCTCCTGGACGCTTGCTAAAACCGCCACGCTTTGCCGCATTTTTTGCTTCGCGCTCTTGTTCACGCTTGTTTGTTTCAGCCAACACGTTTTTAAATTTTTCTAGATGCTGACTGAGACTCACGCGATCATCCAAGCGGACGTGGGTAAAACGCAACACGTTTTCATTAATTCGCATTGTTCTTTCAAGCTCATGTATACATTCGGCGCCAGATTCAAAGGTCGTGTGAAAATAATTTCCCATTTTTAGTTTCTTAATGGGATTTGCTAAACGACGCTTTCCCCAGGTATCGATATGATTAACGTCGCCACCAAATTGTTTGATAATTCCTGCATTTTTGCGGAAAAGTTCCTTTTGTTGCTCTTCTGAGACGTCAGGATGCAAAATGACGACAGCTTCGTATTTTCGTAGGGGTTTTTGGACGTTTAATTCCACTGTATCTCCTTATGGTTTATTAGCCCCAAACTAAGTTGGAGCAAGGATTTCGAAGACCGATCTTGTAGCACGCTCATTGCGGCGACACAAGTACAACGAGTCTTCAAATTTTGAAGCCAAGCAGGTATACTGCATAAATGGCTATGGAACTCGTATTTTATGTAAAAAGTGGGCCTCTGGCCGGCCATGTGTTTCCCATTAAAGAAGGCAGCATATTGGGACGGGCCGGGGTGGATGTGAGTTTGAACGATGGGAAGGTCTCCTCCCGACACGCCGAAGTTCGTCGGTCTAAAACCGGGGAATTCCAGTTAGTCGACTTAAAATCGCGAAATGGCTTAAAAATTGACGGCCAACGGGTGGATCAGGTCGCGTTGACGCGCGGCACTACTGTGCAGATAGGCAACTCCCACCTTGAAGTGCAGCTTGCGCCTGAAGCGGCCCCAAAAAAACGAGAGGAACCTAGAGCTAAACCCTGGACCCAAAACCTTAGTGACTATCTGCAAACCCAAAAACCCAAAACGATGAACAAAGAACAGGTCGTCCAGCCATTTTCAACCCCTGTTAAATTGAAATTTATTCGGGGCCCTCAATTGATGACCGAATGGACGCTCGGCTATGGTCCTAGGGATATTGGAGCCGGCGGCATCGACCTCCATTTAACTGATGAACAACTACCTGAAAAGGCCTTTTCCATTCACTCAGAAAATGGGAGCCCTCGCTTTTTAACCGATCACCCGCTAAAAGTAACCCTAAATGATTTATCTACTTCTGCCGAAATGTTAAAAGATGGTGATTTAATTAAAATCGGTAATACTTGGATCAGGATTAGTTTCGGCCAATGAGCAAAATCTTAAAATCAACAGGATACGTAAAGAGCTTTGATGGCTCACGCATATATTACGAAATACGAGGCCAGGGAAAGCCTATCGTTATGGCCTACGGTATTGGATGCCTTATTAATCACTGGCAACATCAAATCAAATACTTTTCAGAAAACTATCAAACGATTGTTTTTGACTACCGGGCTCACCACAACAGTGAAATCCCTATGGATAGGTCAAATATAAGTATCGACGCCTTAGCTCGAGATATTAAATACCTCCTAGATCACCTCGAAATTAGTAAAGCGAGCTTTTTCGGCCACAGTTTCGGCACACAAGTCCTCATTCGTTGCATTGATATATACCCTCAGTTCTTCGATAATCTTATATTCATTAACGGATTTGCATCTAATCCCATTCGTGGCATGTTCGGCACAGACCTCGTCACCAAGGTTTTTCAAAATATAAAACAAGGTTATGATTTCTTGCCCGAAACATTTCGCGAATTGTGGCGAGTGACAACTAATAATTCTCTAGCCATACAACTCAGCGCTCTAGCTGGTGGATTTAATATAAACCTGACTCACTTAAAAGATATTGAGATCTATTCTCGAGGTATCAGCTCTGTTGACCTGGAAGCTTTCTTGCGACTGTTTGAAAATATGATGAACTATGACGGCCGCCCTGTATTCGACCGAATCGATGTTCCCGTGCTCATTATTGGCGGCTCAAAAGACTCCGTCACACCTCAAAAGTATCAAGAAGAAATGCATGTTAAAATCCGAAACAGTCAATTCTTGATGGTGCCCTATGGCTCTCACTGTACACAACTGGACATGCCTGAATACGTAAATCTTCGAATAGAGAAGTTCTTAAAAGCGCTGGCTTATTGACCCGCTTGGAAATTTAGAAGGTCGTCGGCACCCGAGAGGGGGGGCGTGCGGTGCCATCCCGCAGTGGCGACCCGAGTGGCCGCATGTCGTCTTCGGATTGCGTCACTGCGTGCCGCAACCCGGATACGCCATGCACATCGGGAGCACACTGCGGGATGGCACCGCACGCCCCCCTCTCGGGTGCCGACGACCTTCCAAATTCTAGTGATAATATTTTATCGATTGGGTAAAAAAAAGCCAGGCTCTCGGGCCTGGCTTTTTTTCCTTGTATTTCTACTGGTGGTTATTCGAAGGCGACTCCGGTTATGTCAAACCCATATTGATTTACACTTTTGTCGCTCTTCAATTCAATGATCATCTTTTCACCACTGACGGCAGGTGAGAAAGACTCATCGTGATTGCCGCTCCAACGACCTATCTCGTCACCGGCTTCATTTTTAAATACTACGAAGTCATAATTTCTCTCGGTATTGAACTTCGAGAAATAAACGGCGAACTTCTTAGCTCCTGGCACAGATACCTCAAATGAAAGGGCTGTTCCGTTTTCATAGGGGTGCGGCGTAGAAAGATCGTGTGGCGCAGATTTCCAACCCGAAGGATCGTTGGGATCCCGTGGCGGTGGAGTATTTGTCAATGCATGATAGGCATTTACAAAGCCTGAACTTACAAGTCTGTTTCGAAGTGCCGCTAACGGTTGGGCCGTGGCGATCAGGCGTTCGATCACCTGCTCTGGAGATAAATTGGGCTCTTGTGCTAACATAAGCGCTGCAACGCCCGATACGTGGGGTGTTGCCATTGATGTACCACTCCACGATTTATAGCCATCGGGTGTTGTACTGTAAACGTCCACACCGGGGGCCGCTATGTCTACTGTTTCCCGTCCGTAGTTTGAAAAGTAAGCCAGGTCTCCGCGATTGTTTATTGCCGCTACAGAAAGTACGTTCGACATTTCATAGTTTGAAGGATAGTGAGCCGAATTGTCATTGTTGGTGCCATCATTGCCGGCAGCTGCAATAAATAAAATACCTTTGTCGCTGGCTCTTTGAATAGCGTCGGCCAGTTGTTCACTGTAGCCGCCGCCACCCCATGAGTTACTCATAATATCAACTCCCATGGCAGTTGCATAATCAATGGAGCTCACAGCATCAGCCAATGTTCCACTTCCAGAGGCTGTTAAAAATTTAACGCCCATGATGCTGACTTGCCAGTTCACTCCAACTATTCCAAAACCATCGTCACCTCTGGCGCCGATAGTGCCTGAACAGTGTGATCCGTGACCCTGGTCGTCCAAGGGGTCACCGTCGTTGTTTGCAAAGTCATATCCATGAACGTCATCAATAAAGCCATTGCCGTCATCGTCGACACCAGCCTCACCATTGGCTTCGGCTTCATTGACCCAAATGTTTGGCGCCAAGTCTTGATTCGTGTAGTCAACTCCCGTATCAATCACGGCAACGACTATATCTTTTGAACCCGTTTGAATGTCCCAGGCCGCTTCTGCATCGATGTCGATACCCTCGACACCTTTTTGCGATCCTATGGCTTGCCCCACATTGAGAAGCCCCCACAATTGGGTGAGATCTGGATCATTCGGTAATCGATTTATCCTATATATATAGTTTGGCTCTACCACCTCGACTAAAGGATTCTCTTTGAGAGTCTTTAGGCCTGATGACAACGTTTCAATCAAAGGTCTTTTTACAAGTAATGCGCCTGAGGCTTCAGAAACTCGTCGAACTACTTTTGCATTGAGTTTAATTTCTATATTGTCTAGGGCTCCGATGGTCTTTGGATTTTTGAGTTTAACAACGTACTCACCAGGTACAAACTCTGCGTCAGCTCGAGCGACATTGACCGCTAGTGACAACGTGAGTGCTGCCGCTAATAGCCATGCTTTTTGATGAATCATAGATGACCTCCCATGGTCGTTAACTAGATGCCTTCCGTGGCGTAACAAGGAAGAAAAATTACCTCAGTTCCAAAATGGTACCAGCTAGACCACACACTGGGTAAGCATTAGAAAAAAATTGGACTTTGATAAGGGAAGTATAGCTAAGCGGATTTCGCCTTTTCAGCTGGGCATTGGTTGGGAGCGTCGAAATCAAAACTCAACTGCAGTGGTTGTGATGCTCGGTTTTTTTCTGGTTGAGGTTCGGGCTTAACATGATTCACCGGCCGAAGGTCTTGGGCGGCCTGCTCAAGATGTTTTAAAAATGCTTTTTGAGTTGATAATGGTGCCTCTTTGTTAAATCCCAGCTCTTCTAATATTTGACCGACGTGTTTCATCTAAGACCCCTCGGCTTGGCAGAATCATAACTTGAGGGAAATCAATGATGATCGTCGAGATGAAGGCCCCCGCCCCTAAATAAACGACCTCCTCTTTTACCAAAGGGGTTAGCCTGTTTTTTAAAATTTGTTTGGCTCGCCGGGCCAGAGACTTAGCAAATCCGGCAACGTTTTGTGGATATCCCTGTGGACAATGTACACAACTCACTAAATTTAGAGTTTTGCATGGCATTGGACACTAAATATAGGTTTAGTTACTCAACTAATCCCGGGCCTTCAACATGGCTGAGCGGAAATCTTTGTTCATCATGGCTATGTTTTCTAGGCTAATTTCCTTAGGACATGCTGCTGAACAAGCTCCTGTGTTAGTACAAGCTCCAAAACCCTCTTCATCCATTTGCAGAACCATGCTTCTGGCTCTAGCGTCTCGTTCAGCCTGACCTTGAGGAAGAAGACCTAAGTGAGCTAACTTTGCTGAAACAAACAGGCTGGCTGAAGCATTTTTACAAGCTGCAACACAAGCTCCACACCCGATACACGCCGCCGCTGCAAAAGAAAGATCAGCGTCTGATTTCGGCACAGGGATACAATTGGCATCTTGCGCATTTCCTGTATTTACCGAAATAAATCCACCAGCTTGAATGATTCGGTCAAAAGCTGATCGGTCCACCACCAAATCTCGTACCACTGGAAATGCTTTGGCTCGAAATGGCTCTACAGTTACAGAGTCCCCGTCTTTAAATCTCCGCATATGCAACTGACAAACCGTTGTTCCTCTATCCGGACCATGAGCACAACCATTTATCACGAGGCTACACGCCCCACAGATTCCTTCGCGACAGTCATGATCAAACTCAACTGGATCTTTACCTTGCTTGATCAGGTCTTCGTTCATCACGTCAAGCATTTCGAGGAAAGACATCTCTGGCGAAATATCTTTAGCCTCATAGTCCATAAACTCACCCTTTTTATCAGGACCTGTTTGCCGCCATACTTTGAGTTTAAGGTTCATAACTGTATTCCTTACTTGTAACTTCTTGTTGAAAGTTTCACGTATTCAAACTGCAATGATTCAACGTGTTTTCTCCAATCAATGGAGTTCCCGTTACTAGTCGCCTCCCAAGCCGATACATGACAAAATTTTTCGTCATCACGTTTTGCTTCATTTTCTGGCGTCTGATGCTCTTCTCTGAAATGTCCACCACAGGATTCTTCTCTATCTAGGCCGTCTTTGGCCATGAGCTCACCCAGCTCCAGAAAGTCGGCCACCCGTCCCGCCTTCTCCACTTCACTATTTTTGTAATTTTTGTCTCCAGCCACCTTAACGTCAGCCCAGAACTCTTCTCTTAAGTTATGAATATGGTTTGCGGCTTCTTTCAGACCCTGCGAACTACGAGACATTCCTACATGCTCCCACATGAGGCGACCCAAGCGCCGATGAAAATCATCCACTGATTGCTTTCCATCTACGGACAAAAGCTTGTCCAACCGTTCTTTCACTTGCGCACGACTGTCTTGAAAGGCTTTGTCTTCCGCAGTCACTTCGGGCAACTTGTGAGTCGCCAGGAAATTTCCTAATGTATAGGGAATAATAAAATAGCCATCGGCTAACCCTTGCATCAATGCCGATGCTCCTAGGCGGTTAGCACCATGATCGGAAAAGTTCGCCTCGCCCAAGGCGTGCAAACCAGGAATGGTCGTTTGCAAATTGTAATCCACCCATAAACCACCCATCGTGTAATGAACCGCTGGAAAAATACGCATGGGCACTTCATAGGGATTTTCACCGGCTATCTTTTCATACATTTGAAAAAGGTTGCCGTACTTTTCGCTAACGGCTTGTTTACCCAATCGCTGAATGGCATCTCTAAAATCAAGATACACCGCCATACCAGTTGGCCCTACTCCACGTCCCTCATCAGATCGAAACTTTGCCTGGCGGGAGGCGACGTCTCGTGGAACCAAATTTCCGAAACTGGGATAGATTCGCTCCAAGTAGTAATCGCGGTCTTCGTCAGGTATATCTTTGGGTGAACGTTTATCGTCTTTATTTTTGGGCACCCACACTCTGCCATCATTCCGCAAAGATTCAGACATCAAAGTGAGTTTTGACTGGTAATCTCCCGAGACGGGGATGCATGTGGGATGTATTTGAGTAAAACAGGGGTTGGCAAATAAGGCGCCCTTCTTATGACATCTCCATGCCGCCGTAGCATTACTATTCATTGCATTCGTAGATAGGAAAAAGACGTTGCCGTATCCACCTGTCGCTAATACAACGGCATCCGCTGGATAAGATTCAATTTCGCCATTAATCAAGTTTCTTACCGTAATACCACGGGCGACGCCGTCAACGAGAACCAAATCCAACATCTCTCGGCGAGGAAAAAGTTGCACTTTTCCTTTATTTACCTGGCGCATCAATGCCGAGTATGCCCCAATTAATAACTGTTGTCCTGTTTGCCCTCTTGCATAGAACGTTCGAGAAACCTGAGCCCCTCCAAAGGATCGATTATCAAGCATTCCACCATAGTCACGAGCAAATGGCACACCTTGCGCTACACACTGGTCGATAATGTGGTTAGATATTTGCGCCAATCGATAGACATTGGCTTCTCTGGCCCTAAAGTCGCCTCCTTTTACAGTATCGTAAAATAGTCGATAGATGGAATCGCCATCATTAGGATAATTTTTTGCAGCATTTATCCCGCCCTGAGCCGCAATTGAGTGAGCTCTTCTTGGTGAGTCGTGAATGCAAAAGCTTTGAACATTATATCCTAATTCGGCCAACGATGCCGCGGCCGATGCTCCGGCCAGCCCCGTTCCAACCACAGCTATGGTGTACTTCCGTTTGTTTGCCGGGTTTACAAGCTTTAAGTTAAAACGATGTTGGTCCCATTTTTCTTGAATAGGTCCATTTGGTATCCCTGCATCTAAACTGATATCTGCCATATCCCATTCACCTTATAAAAATAAAAACACATAAACTGGTTGCGAAACAAAAACACCCGCTACGACCACACCATACGCCCGACCAAATAACTCGATTTTGGGCGTATACTTAGGGTGATTAAACCCTAAAGTTTGAATGGCTGAACTCACGCCATGACTTAAATGAAAACCCAAAACAGCTACTGCCACCACGTAGCCAGCGACGTACAAGGGGCTTTGAAAAACTTCAATGACAAGGCGATATAGATCTCTAACAACTACACCCCCATATTCAGCCATGTAGTCCGGTCCTGACTTGCCAAACTTAAAGGTCAGCAAATGCCAAATCACGAAGACCAAGATAACCATTCCTTGGTGCCGCATCGTTTTTGTCACTTGACTAGTCGCCTTGTAGCCCGAGGCCTCTACCGCATAGCGTTGGTCGCGAGCTTTTACGTTCAAAAAACTTAAAGCCAATGCGAGCGCCAGGTGAACCAAAAATATGGCCAACAGCCCCGCTTCGATAACATAAATAAAGGGATTGGAGATGAGTTTATAACTATAGAGATTATATGCCTCTGGCCCAATGAAAATCAGCACGTTTCCTAAGGCATGGGCCAGTACAAACAAACTCAATCCAAGACCAGTTATGCCAACGACTTGTTTTCGACCAATCGTAGAACAGAAAAATCCTGACATTTTTTATATTCCTTGTTGCCGGCTAAAAGAGCATCACAATTGTTCGTACATTCAATGAGTTAAGGCAACTTTATTTTCAGTGAAGCGGCGTTGCAATCTCATCTGATCATGGCCCAAACTGCTGCTCGTGAATTTGCCTTTTAGTGAAGGTTTGTCTATAGTTCCGAAGGCCCATCGAGGCTTATGCGTCTTAGGCTGATGCTATTTTCGTAAATACAGCTGAGGAATCATTAAGGAGTCTACCCATGAAAATCATAGTGTGCGTAAAACAGGTGCCTGACACGGAAACCAAAATAAATTTGAGCAGCGACAGTCAATCCATCGACTCCTCGGGAATTAAGTGGATTATGAACCCTTACGACAAAAACGGTGTGGAAGAAGCCCTCACGCTTAAGGCGGCCCAGCCGGACAGCACGGTAGTGGCTGTTAGCGTTGGCCCGAAAGCCAGAGTCACTTCCACACTTCGCGAAGCGTTGGCCATGGGCGCTGATGAGGCCATTTTAATAGATGCGCCTGACACGATTGATGCGCACCAAACGGCTGAGATCCTGGCAAAAGTGATTTCGAGCGAAGGCAGTTGGGATCTGTGTTTTACCGGCCATCTGGCTATCGATGATAATGCTGCAAGTGTCAGCCAAATGGTGGCCGAGATTCTCAACGTCCCCCATACAACTGTGGTTTCAAAGTTCAACTTTGCTTCAGGATCCTGCACCGTCGAACGAGAGATCGAAGGTGGCGCCCGAGAAGTTGTGGAAATGCGTGGCCCATCAGTTGTCGCGGCCACTAAAAGTTTAAATAAACCTCGCTACACCAACCCCATGGGTATCATGAAAGCAAAGAAAAAGCCCTTGAAGGAAGTAACGCTCGGAGACCTGGGCCTTGAGGGCTCTGCGGCACGAGTGTTACATGAAAATTTTCAATTACCGGCAGACAAGCCGCCAGTAAAAATGATCGATGGTGATCCCTCTCAACAAGCTAAAATGTTGGTTCAACTGCTTCGCGAAGAAGCCAAAGTAATTTAAAGGAGTGTCCCGTGGCTAATGTCTTAGTATTTTGTGAAGTAGCAAATGGCCAACTTAAAAAAGGCTCTTTGGAGCTTTTGAGTGCCGCAAAAAATTGTGGTGGCCAAATTTCAGCTGCCGCCATTGGGCTGGCTGCAAATCAAGTTACAGCTGAAATGGGTAAATACGGCGCTAGCGCCGCCTTTGTCTGTACCGACGAAAAACTATCCCAATATAATCCTGAAGCCTATTCTCAAGTGTTGTCGAAAATTTTTGAACAATCCGGGGCCGACATGATGTTCGCATCGTCCACTGCAATGGCTCGAGATCTATTTCCGAGGGTAGCTGAAAAAGTGGCCGCTGGCATAGCTAGTGACTGTACAGAACTTTCATTTACGAACGGTCAAGTAAAAGTGCGCCGTCCCTTGTATGCCGGTAAATGCAGCGCCGAGGTGAAGTTCCAAAATTGTGACAAGCAAATTATTTTGATGCGCCCAAACCAACTGCCAGTAGGTGAAGGCAATGGCTCTGGTGAAATTAATGTCCAGTCTGTACCCTTTGAACCCAATGACTTAAAAACTTTGATTAAGGATATTGTTAAAGGCACTTCTGAAAAACTGGATCTCACGGAGGCCAATATTATCGTCTCTGGCGGCCGTGGCATGCAAAACTCTGGAAACTTCAAACTGTTGGAAGAGTTAGCCGACACCCTCGGGGCTACCGTGGGAGCCACTCGAGCTGTTTGTGATGAAGGATGGGTCCCCCACTCCATGCAAGTGGGTCAAACGGGAAAAACCGTAGCCCCCACTCTCTATATAGCTTGTGGTATTTATGGAGCCATTCAACATTTAGCTGGAATGAGCGGCAGCAAAGTCATTGTAGCCGTTAATACAGATCCTGATGCCCCCATATTTAAAAAAGCCACGTATGGTATTGTTGGTGATGCGCTCGAGGTTGTTCCGCAATTGACGGAAGAATTTAAAAACCTACTAAGCCAATAACGTGTTTAGAAAATACATTCTTCCAACAATCGTTTGGATTTTCTATTTTCTACTAAGCATCTCGTGGCGAAAGAAAGTGCATATGCATGAGGAGACTCTGCTGGCCTACCGGGATGGCAAACCGATTATACTTGCCCATTGGCACGGCGATGAATTGGCTTTACTTCACCTTGTTAAACCCTATCGTCTCGCCACCATGACTTCTACAAGCTCCGATGGCCACCTTATTGATTATGTCATTCGAAGACTCGGAGGAGCGACATCACGTGGATCTTCAACTCGAGGCGGAATATCTGCACTCAAGGGATTGGTTCGACTAGTGAAGAGTGGCCATATGGCTTCTATGGCAGTAGATGGACCGAAAGGACCCTACCATTTGGTTAAGCCCGGTGTTTTTGAACTGTCTCGACTAACGGGTGCTCATATTGTGTCGGTGGGCGTGGCCGTTTCCTCGGCCTTCAAGTTTGAAAAATCTTGGAACAAAACCTACTTGCCCCTTCCTTTTTCAAAAGTAAAAATCTACTTCGGCAAACCGTGGAGTGTTGTGTTGCGAAGTGATGATCCCAAAGCAGAAAAATGGGCTGGCATGTTGGCCCGTGATCTGGATGATGCAAACCAGCAAGCATCTAAAATCATTGCTGGACTATGAGGCCAATGCTAGCGTTTTTAAGGTAGCGTCATTTCATCATTTAAGAGGGTAAATCATGTTGCGAAAATTTGTTTCCTCAGTCCAACTATTTGTGCCGACAAAAAAATCTCAGCATTTTTTAACTGAATATTTTGGAAGAACCACCCCGATTACGGTTTTGGCCCTAGTCACAATCTTTTTCGCCAATACTAGCGTTCAAGCTCAAGTTGTGGCCAAGGTAAATGACAAAAACATCACTTTAAAAGAATTCAACGATAAGTACGAAGACATTCGAAATAAAGTGATAAATCCGCCCACCCCAAAAGAGTTTCTAGAAGATTTGGTGCGTTTTGAAGTGGGCGTTCAAGAAGCAGAGAAAAAAGGTATTCAAAATGACCCTCTCTTCAAACAGAAGATGAAAGAAGAGATGTACAAGCTACTCATTGAGAAAGCTATTGGCAAAGAGGTAGAAAAAATCAAAGTTTCCGAAAAGGAGATGCGCGAATACTACAAAGACAATCCGGAAGTTCGTACAAGCCACATCCTAATAGAAGTTGCTCCAGGCGCGACAAAGCAACAAAGAGAAACGGCAAAAAAGCGTGCTGAAGAAATTTATGCTGAAGTGAAGAAGAGCAAACGTCCCTTTGAAGAACTAGTGAAGCTTTACACGGATGATAGCTTAACAAAAGACTTTGGCGGAGACATTGGATTTCAGTCTCGAGTCACTCTTGTACCGACCTATTACGATGCTGCAATAGGAATGAAAAAAGATCAAATTAAGGGGCTCATCGAATCAAGATATGGGTTTCATATTATAAAACTCACAGATCGACGAAGCTATTCAAGTGCCAATAAACGGCAAATTCGTGCAGCTGTCTTTGATCAAAAACGAAAAAAGCTATTTGATCAGTATTTTTCACAATTAAAAAAGCAATACAAAATTAGTAAAAGCACTCAAAATTTGAAAAGTACAAACTAAACAATGATCCCCAAAAAAATGGCAGCACTCTGCTTGCTGCCCCTTTTTTTTCTGGTCGCGTGTAAACCTGGCGAGAAAAAGGCCACCGAGCGCATTGTAGTAAAAGTTAATGACACCACCTTAAATGCAAAAGATTTCGCCAATCGTTTGGCTAAAAAGCTAAGCGCCTATGATGCTCTTACAGCAAAGGATGCTGATACTATTTTGGCCACAAAAGAAAGCGTGGTTGACGAGTTTCTGCTCGAAGTGATCACTCGACGATACGCCCGGGAAAATGATATTTTTGTAAAAAAAGAAGATCTCGACGCAAAAATCAATTCCATTCGCCAAATTTATCCCGATGATTTGGCTTTTCGAAGGTCTTTGGCCGAAGAGGGTCTTGAGTTTAAAGACTGGAAGAATCAAATTGAATACTCCATTTTGGAGTCAAAGGTTGCAAACGCTATTAATCAATCCATAACTCCTCCGGCTGACGAGGAAATCAAGGCGTACTACGATAGGAATAAAGAGAACTACAGGCGCCCTGCGCAAGTTTACCTTCGCCAAGTAGTGACGGCCTCCGAGATTAACGCAAAGCGCATTGTGGAGGCACTTAAAAAAGGTAGAAGCATGACAGATCTGGCAAAAGAGTTTTCCATCACTCCCGAAGGTAAGTCGGGGGGAGAAATTGGTTGGATTGAGAAGGGCGCTTTTGAGTATTTTGATACCGCCTTTACTATGCGTGTGGGACAGAAAAGTGGCCCCATTAAGTCGCCTTTTGGGTATCACGTCTTTGTTGTTGAGAAGAGTAGGCACGAGCGCCTACTGGCATTGAGTGACGTAAAAGATCAAATAAGGGGCATTTTAATTGAACGTCGACAGCAAGCCGCTTACACCTCGTGGTTAGAGATGGAAATTCGGAAGACGAGAGTGTACAAAGATCAGGAGTTTTTGAATCATCTTCAGGTCGAAACACGGAGTTAACATTGAAGTTTTTTGTTTTTTTTATTTGTATTAATTTTTTACTCGTTCAACTGAGCTATGCAAAAATCGTCGAGCGAATCGTTGCAATAGTGAATCAAGAGATTATCACCTTATCGGACATTGAAGATTTTCAAAGCCGTCTCAAAAAAGGAGGGCTCGTTGACCAAGCACTATTGAAATCGGTTGATAAAAACAAGATATTGGCCAACAAAGAAGCCCTTGTTGAACAACTTATTAATGAACGCATAGTAGATTCTGAAATCAAAAGACTCGAGTTGACCGTACCCATCGAACGGGTGGAACAAGAAATTCGTAGCATTACGCGACGAAATGGAATCTCCCGAGACCAGCTAAAAACCAAACTTGAGCAAGAGGGGCTAAAATTCTCCGAGTATCAGGACTTTGTAAAATCAAGTCTAGAGCGAAGATCCCTCATTGAACGTGAAGTCTCGTCAAAAATAAAAATCTCTGACGAAGATGTGGCCAATTTTTATGTGCAAAACTCTACAAACAAAGACACATTGACTTTTAAATATACAATTTCACACATTCTCTTTAAACCTGATTCTCAAGGCGCAGAGCGAGCTGAAAAAGTCTCAAAAAAAATTCAATCCGGTGCGACTTTTGAATCTATGGCTTCTCAATTTAGTGAGGATCCAAATTTTTCACAAGGCGGCCTACTTGGGACCTTTGCGCTCAACGAACTGAGTAGTGAGTTTCAACAAGCCATTAAGCTTTTAGCTGAAAACGACGTCACTTCCGTGGTGAAATCTCCTATGGGTTTTCACATCATTAAAGTTAACAAAAAGGTCTTAGCGCCAGATCCTCATTTTGAATCGAATAAAGAGCAGTTACGGGAATCTCTCTTTGCCCAAGAGTTTGATAAGCAGTTCGCAAATTGGCTTGAACAGAAACGACAAGAATCCTTTATCCGTATCAATGAGCCATGACCTCTGCATCGTTAATTCGTTTATGTCTCACAACCGGAGATAAAGACGGGATCGGCCTAGAGGTCACAGCCAAAGCACTACAATCGATAGGACCTCAAAGTGGAGTTCAATTTTTTCTTTGGCGATCACCCGAATCAAACGTTCATGATTTAGATTTGATTGATTCTCGATTTGACCGTCTTACCGTAAACAGCTGGCCAGAAGCACTTTCAATTGATATGCCCTATGGCAACGGATTGGTGGATATCTGCTCAGACCTATCGCCTCCTGAATGGGTCGAAATCTCCGCCAAATCGGCTATGTTCGGACAAATCCACGGTATTGTCACCGCCCCCATGTCAAAAGTGACCATACAAGAATCTGGGTTCAAACAGATTGGCCACACCGAAATATTAGCAAAGGTCACCAAGTCAAAATTTCTATTTATGGCGTTTGTGGGCGACCAATTTAATGTGTTACTGGCCACCTCACATATTCCAATAAAAGACGTGGCTAAGGCATTAACATTCGAACAGCTGGAGGCTGCCCTAACCGCATCTAACACGTTGCGGAGCTGGTTACCGTCACCCAACAACCGTAAACCTCTGGCTGTGCTGGGCCTAAACCCTCATGCTGGGGAAAATGGAATTATCGGCGATGAAGAAAGTGTTATAAATTCTGTGATCAATGAATTCTTAAAGCGAAATATTCCTGTCGTTGGCCCTTTGGTGCCTGATGCCGCGTTTTTCAAACAGAATTGGACAAAGTATGCTGTTTTTGTTTGTCCCTATCACGATCAGGGCCTGATCCCATTCAAAATGATCCATGGACAAGAGTCTGGCGTGCATATTACCATGGGCTTACCTTTCGTGCGGACCAGTGTGGATCATGGTACAGCTAAAGATATTTTTGGTCTAAACAAAGCTGATTCTAGGTCTATGGCGTTAGCCATTCAATGGGCCATTGATTTGATTCATCGGCGAAAAACAGGAGCGACCCCATGAAAATGAATTCAGTAATTTTTCGCGAATACGACATTAGAGGCGTTGTAGACCAAGATTTTGATGTTGAATTTGCTACCTTGTTAGGACGCGCTCTGGTCACCCTAATCCACCAAGAGCTTGAAATATCGAAACCAACCCTAACTATAGGACATGATGCAAGAGTCTCGAGTCCCAGCATAGTCGATGCATTGGTTAAGGGCATTACTTCGAGCGGTGGTAATGTTTTAAGGCTGGGACTTGTCACTACTCCTATCTGTTATTTTTCCACTTTTACGTGGCCCAATGTCAACGGTGCCTTCATGGTCACCGGCAGTCACAATCCGCCTGAATATAATGGTTTTAAGATTTCAGTTGGGCCTTCAACGATCTTTGGAGAAAAAATTAAACGTCTCGAAACTATAATTAACAACGGTGAGTTCTTTGAAGGGCACGGTTCTGATGAGACCATCGATATTTTTCCGAGTTATTTGGCTAGATATCGACAGGAGTTTGGAGCCCTACCAAACACCAAGGTGGTGCTCGACTGTGGGAATGGAACTGCAGGCTGTGTGGCCCGAGACTTATTTGCTGCTGTAGGGCTCGATCCTATTATATTGTTTGAAGACCCAGATGGAACTTTTCCCAATCATCATCCCGACCCCACCGTCGAAGAGAATTTAGAAGACCTAAAAATGGCAGTAAAAGAGCACTCAGCAGTGGTCGGTATTGGATTTGATGGCGACACCGATCGAATTGGTGTTGTTGACGAAAATGGCAAAATGATTCTAGGCGATGAACTCATTGCTATTTGGAGCCGATATGTTTTAAAAGAAAATCCTGGTGCCAAAATTATTGGTGACGTCAAATGTTCAGACCGCCTATTTGCTGATATTGAACGCCATGGCGGAATACCCATTATGTGGAAAACTGGCCACAGTCTTGTAAAACAAAAAATAAAAGACGAAAAATCTCCGTTTGGTGGCGAGATGAGTGGACATGTGTTTTTTGCCGACCGAAACTACGGCTACGATGATGCTCTGTATGCGGGACTTCGACTTGTGGAGATCTTAGCAAAAACAGGCAAAAAAATGAGTGAACTTTTGTCTGATTTTCCACCAGCATTTAACACTCCTGAGCTTCGAATAGATACTACAGAAGAAAAAAAGCACCAAATCGTCGATAAGCTAATAGAAGTTTTTGGGGATAAGGGTGACGACTATACGGTTAACCGAATAGATGGCCTTAGAATTAGTTTTGAAAATGGTTGGGCGTTGGCTCGTCCGTCAAACACCCAGCCCGTGCTTGTTTTAAGGTTTGAATCTAATTCTGAAGACGGCCTAAACGATATAAAAAAGCGAATTTATGATATCGTAGACCCTATGCTCTAGGCTGCCGGGTCTTCCGTCTTTGATGACACCGTCTTTGCGAACAATATCCGCTTAATGAAAGCGGCCGTCATTTTATCTTTTTCAGTTTGAGAAAAGAGGAGTTCTTTTTCTGCGGTTTTTAGTTTTTCAACCTGCCGCTCATTTAAACTGTGCCCTTTGGTCACGTAGTGCAAAAGTTTGTTATTTGCTGACATGTATAAGAACAAATCACAAGGCACTTCTAAATTTGCATGCATATCCCTGTAAGAAAGTTCAGAGCGATCAACAAATATTGTGCTCGACTTGAAGCGCGGAAGTTCTTCGGAGCTTTTAAAGAAGGTGGCTAACACCTCTCCACGTTTATGCTTTTGTTTACAATGAAAATCTGTATTTAGTTTTGCCCATTCTTCAATTGGAAGATTTCCACAGCTTATCTCTACACCTTTAGACATTTTTCCTTGTGACAAAAATTTGTCTAACTCTTGTTTGATATTAACATCAAATTTTTTGAAAAGTTCGGTTTGGCTGTCCCCCTCTTCTGAGGTGGAGACCACGATAAACCCACTCAACTCTTCAGACAAAACGGAGATCACATAGACATCTGTGGCCACAACTAAGTGCTTTGTTTGCGAACTTGGTCGGTCAACGGCATTTTTTAATGCTGCCTCTATGGCCCCTTCTATCCCCGTTTTTTGTTGAGCCTCTGTCACCTTGAGGTCAGCAGCAGCCCTGGGGCTGGCCCCTTCCTGTTCACTATCTGACTCTAAATCCATTTGCATTGATCTTCCAGCCGAAGCCTCTTCGACAGAAGTTGTTTCTGTCGTGTCATCCATAATTTCAGACATCAGGCTTCTAAGATCCTCATCGGAATCTTTTTCGAGGCGAGGCGCCTGCAATGAGGCCACATCATGTTTCTGATTTTTGCCTGGCAGTGGATTAGACTTGCTGGATAGGATTGACGGTTCATTTCTCCCTTCGTCTATTTGTGTTCCCACTTTGTCGCCTGACGATTTAGATCTCGCTGATTCAATATTTGATATGACTCCAGGTTGAATGACGTCACTGCCTTTGTTATCTGCCTCTGGCAATCCAGTTGCCGGCGTGCCGGCTGTGCCTTGAGGCCCTTTTTGTACATAGGCTCCTTTGGTGACCGGGTCAGCTCCCTTCTGAACTATGGCTCCTTCTGTGTTTGACTCGGTGGGATTAGTCGTTAAATTGCCTTTTTGTTTTTTTGCACCTCGATTTAAAAGCAAATCGTTTGATTCGGTTTCGGATTCAACGATATTCAACCCAGACTTTTTTCGCTTTTTACCTTTTTGAACGATAGTGGCTGAACGATTACCGTAGCCTTTTGCTAAGCTGGAGCCCGCTTCGGGCATTGCAGAGCCTGGTTGCGTCAAGTGTGTTGCGTTTTTCTTGTCGTCCCCTTCTTCCGCAACTGATAGGGCCGTCATGTTTTGTTTTGAGGTGGGATTACCTGTGATAATCGTCGTTTTAGATTTTTTCTTTTTCTCCACCCCGACTACATTAGTGGGTGTTTTAATGGTTTCTGGATCATCATTGACCTGTTTAAGCACTTGATCGATTCGTTCTAAAATTCTTCGCTCCTTTTCCCGCTCGGCGGCCGATTTCTTTTTCGAAGCTCCAAGCCGCCGTTGACGTAGCGTGGGAATTGTCTCGTCACCCGAGGATGCATTTTGATGAGCCTCTGTCACCGGCACATCTGCCGGTGCAGCCTCTGTAACCTGTGGCGTTTCGAATCGTTCTTTGAGAATTTGAAGGATTTTTCGGTGAAGCGTTGGACCACTTATGGGGTTTAGAATTTTGTGGTCAGCCCGAGTTTTGTTGATTTTATCGACGGTTTGAATATCTAGAACCTCCCCAAAGGCCACGGTTTCTAGATTAAACGTTTGGGCCAAAAAGACTGGCAAAACGGCTAATTTAGGATTCGGATGATTGGCGCTGACCAACACATAATCATATTTGTCTTTTGCCAAATGTTTGATGGCTTGATCGATTCGATCAACAACATGAGTTGGCCACCCTCGTCGATTAAGAAAGTTTGAAACCACAGCCATACGACTCTTGTCTTTACAAATAATGAGCACCTTAACGATCATGTCGTCAACATTGACCGTTTCTTGGTTGGAAAATGAGTTGTTCGATGAATCTGTCATCTAACCCCTGTGACTGGCCCGTTCTTCAAAAGTTATTTTAGTCGTTCCAAAAAGTCTCTTTTGCACAAACATATATCGGCACTATTTTGAAAAAATATTAGGATTTATAGGGTGTTATCTGGAATTTGTGGTTTTTTTTGGGCAAAAAAAAGCCCATGAACCTCTTCGGCTCACAGGCTATTTTCTCGACTTTGGTCAATTTCTCAGATTTTACCAACAATCATAAATGCAATTACAAGCACATAAATGACCAGTGATTCAATAAGCGCTAGACCAACGATCATAGGCACAAACATAGATTTTTGAGCCTGTGGGTTACGGGCAATGCCGTCCATTGCAGCAGCACCGATTTTACCTTGACCCAATGCTCCGCCGATGGCTGCCATACCTAGGCCTATGCCGGCTGCGATGGCAAAAAGAGCTGAGTTACCCATAGTTTCCGCCAACAACTGGGCACTCTGAGATAGCTCCCCTTCAGCAGCAAATGCTGGCACTGATGCTAATAATGTTAAGAGGCTAAGTAGTTTGGCCTTTTTCATCTATTTCTCCCTTAGTGTTTAATGATCATGTGATATTGCTAAAGATACGTAAATCATCGTAAGCAACGTGAAAACAAATGCCTGCATAAAACAGACAAAAAGACCTAGGCAATAAAAAATGACCGGTAGACCATAGGGCACTAAATCAAGAAAGATCCCTAATACGGTATGGTCACCCATCATGTTACCCTGTAAGCGGAGTCCCAAGCTGGCGGGTCGCACAAAGTGAGAGATTAACTCGATGATCAACATTAATGGAGCCAACGGCAACAAGGGCCCCAAAAACTGCTTCAAATAGCCAATGCCATGTTCTTTAAAGCCATAATAGTTGTAGGCTAAAAATGCAAATAACCCCAACCCCAGAGTCGTATTGAGATTGTCTGTGGCCGGTGTCATTCCCGGAATTAGTCCCACGATATTGTTAAAGAGGAGAAAGAAAAACAAGGCGCCAAAGAGAGGTACAAACTTACGACCCTCTTCACCGATCACCATGTCTGTAAGGCCCACAATAAATTCAGTAAGAACCTCGAAAAAACCCTTCAGTGAAAATCGGTCTGCAGGCAGCACAGCCGTTTCGCCACCGCCTAGTGCCATTTTACCTAAAACACTCAAGCCCACCAAAACAGTGCCCGCACCCGCGGCCGTGGCCACGTGTATGTAGTCGTGGCCTACTTCTGGAATTAACTGGGTCCAATTAAAATGAATCATTCGCTAAACTACCAATTGAGTTGATTGTTTTGCCCGTTTTGCCAAATGGCAAACAACAGAACTGTCGGCAAAAGAGTCGAAACTCCCACAACAAACCACACACCATCAACCCAAGCTTTTGTGATGACAATGTAAATGATTGTACCGAAAATCGCGTACTTAAATACAATGACACTTACAGCTAAGGCAATTAGTTTTTTGGATAATATCAAGTGCCAAGCCCATGTTAAAAGGACAAGGCTCACTGTCACCAAAACTGCTCCCACTGCGGCAGACATTGATTGATGCGCCGCCTTAACGAATCCGATTCCTGTCACAACCAAAGCAGAAACCGCTATTTGGAGGAGAAACAGCTTCCCTATCAATTTGATCCCTTTGGTGAAGTGTCACTAGTCTGGTCATCATCGTCGTCCATAAACCGCTTTAGTAGTATTATAAGGTGGTAAAACCAACCTATCATACACGTAATCACCATTCCGCTTACGCCGTAACCAGGCCACCCAAAATGGCGATCAAGCACCTGTCCCACGTGCAAGCCTCCAATTATAACGGCTCCCAACTCAAAACCCATTCCGACGAAAACCAGTCCCTTGCTCTTCATTTTCCTCTCTTACTACTTGCGAAGACCTCGTGATCCAGGTTGATTGGATTTCCTCTCCCGCAGTCTTTTAATTTTAAAATCCAAAAGATCAGCTTCATTGGCAAACGGCTTAAACCCTTCTAAAAGGGCTATCGCCTTATCAAACTGACTTTTCTCCTCATAGCACACCACTAGATTCATTGGCACATTTTGCGCCCGAGCCTGCTCTGGATAATCTGCCATTAACTCTTCATATTTCACAATGGCCTTGTCCAATTCCTTGTTTGTGAAATGAATTGTTGCGAGCAATAATTTGCCAGTAAATTTTTGATCTTCTGACAGATTTTGTTTTAGTAAATTGAGCACTTCTACTTCTGCTTGATAGAACTTGCTCATGTAGAAATACGCTTTTGCTATGTTCATGCGGTAACCCACTTTGTTGCCAGGGTCTTCGCGAACAGCCAGTAACTTATTATATTCTATTATTGCTTGTTGATAGTCTGAGAGTTTTTCAAAATACAATGCCGCCAGATCTCTTTGAGCTTTTAATCTATCATCCTGATCAGTTGCGTTTAAAATCAAAAACTTCAGGTAACCAATTGATTTCTGGTAATCTTTTATTTCGTGCATGGACAAATGGGCCGCCAGTCGCCCGGCCTCTATCCCTAAAGAACTTTCTGGCGCCCGCTGAATTATGCGGTCGTAGTGTGACAACGCCTTTTCAAAGTCTTGTTCCTTCCTGGCTTTCTCGCCCCGTTCAAACTCATTTTTTAAAAATGAACCCTGACAGCCAACAATAAACAACAGACTGATTATGGCAAAGACGCTGTTCGTAAGACTACTCCTCTGCGCCTTCATCGTCCTCTTCATTAAACACAGCTACACCAGTGACATGCTCGCCTGGCTTCAAGTTAATGAGGCGAACACCTTGTGTGTTTCGTCCTACCGTAGAGATGTCTGAAGCCTTCATTCGGATGGCCTGTCCCTCATTGGTCGTCACTAAAACGTCGTCGGTCTCTTTCACCATTTTAGCACCAACTACTTCACCAACTTTGCTTGTGATTTTTTGGGTAATAATACCGACTCCACCTCGACTTTGCGTGCGATACTCAGACAACGGCGTTCTCTTTCCATAACCACCTTGAGTCACTATCAGAATCGTATCATCACATCCCTTGGGAACAGCCTCCATGCCAACTACTCGATCATCTTTACCTAAAGTGATTGCTTTAACACCACGAGCTGCTCGGCCCATAGATCTAACATCGCCTTGGTTGAATCGAATAGACATACCCTGACGGGTAGCAATAAAAATATCGCCCTGGTCTCCGCCTATTTTCGCATCCATTAGATTGTCATCAAGATCTATCGTTAAAGCTATCAAACCTGATGGGCGAGGTCGATTGAACGCGTCTAACCGAGTTCGCTTTATAATACCTTGTTCCGTTATCATGATTACATGAGAAGTATTGTCGAATTTTTCTACCGGCAAAAATGCCCGTATTTTCTCACCACTCGACGTATTTACCACATTGGCTATCGCTCGACCCTTGGAGATTCTACTTGCCAACGGAATTCGATGTACTTTCAGCCAGTATAATTTACCTCGATCAGAAATAGACAAAATCGTAGTCAACGTATCGGCCGCAAAAATTCGCCACACATAGTCTTCTTCTCGAGCGCCAGATCCTTTTACTCCTTTGCCTCCTCGTTTTTGCACACGATACTGGTCACGCGGAGTTCTTTTGATATATCCATTATTTGTAATGGAAACGATCACTTCTTCTCGAGAAATCAGGTCCTCGTCGTCCATCTCTTCGCTGTCTGATTCTATTTTCGTTCGTCTCGCATCAGAGTAGTTGGCCCGGATCTCCGTCAACTCCTGAGTAATGATTTTGTAAACCTCACGCACATCGGCCAAGACCATTTTGAGCCATTCAATCCGCTCAAGAATATCTTTAAGCTCGTTTAAAACCTTTTCTCGCTCAAGGCCCGTCAAGCGTTGCAACCGCATTTCCAAAATTGCCTGAGCTTGACGATCAGAAAAATCAAATTCCGTCATTAAGTTCTGTTTGGCAATCGGTGCTTCTTTTGATCCCTTGATAGTTTTAATGATAGCATCTATTTGATCGAGGGCCTTTTTTAACCCCTCCAAAATGTGAGCTCTAGCTTCTGCCTTTTTCAAATCAAAAATACATCGTCGAGTGACCACATCTTTACGATGTTCAATAAAGGCCTCTAGCATGGATTTTAAATCCCATGTTCGTGGCTGATTTCGAGAATCTAGTGCCAGCATAATAATACCAAAACTAGTTTGCATTTGAGTGTATTTATACAGGCGATTTAAAATGACCTGGGCATTCTCTCCCTTTTTCAAGAGAACTACTATTCTCATGCCTTCACGAGAAGATTCGTCTCTGATATCTGAGATTCCCTCAACTCGCTTGTCTTTCACAAGATTGGCCATACTCTCGATAAGCCGGGCTTTATTTACTTGGTAGGGAATTTCTGAGATGACAATCATCTCTCGATCTTTAACAGGCACGACTTCGCTGACGGCCCTCAATGTGATGACGCCTCTGCCCTTCTTGTATGCAGAGATAATTCCTTTTGTACCCGTGACTACGCCTGCCGTTGGAAAATCTGGGCCCGGTATAATTTCTATTAATTTATCGAGTTTAATGTCGGGATCTTCAATGATCGCCAAACACCCATCAATGACTTCACCTAGATTATGTGGCGGTATATTTGTAGCCATTCCCACCGCAATACCTGAGCTACCATTCACCAAAAGATTTGGAAATTTTGCCGGCAACATCAATGGTATCATCAACGAGTCGTCGTAGTTAGGTCCCCAAGCGACTGTCTCTTTTTCAATATCTTCCAAGAGTTCTTCAGCCATCTTAGTCATCCGAACTTCGGTATAACGTTGCGCCGCCGGCGAGTCGCCGTCTATAGAACCGAAGTTACCTTGACCATCTACCAAAGGATATCTCAACGAAAAATCTTGGGCCATTCGAACGATGGTATCGTAAACGGCCACATCTCCGTGGGGGTGATATTTACCAATCACATCCCCCACCACACGTGCTGATTTTTTATATGGTTTGTTGTGTACGTTATTTAAATCGTACATCGCATAGAGAACACGCCGATGAACTGGCTTTAAACCATCACGAACATCCGGTAGAGCTCGACCAACTATAACGCTCATCGAATACTGGAGATACGCTTCCCGCATCTCCTTGTTAATATCGACGTTCGTTATTCCACTCATTTCACCTGTTTCCATATTCAAACCTTTTATACATCCAGTTCGCCAGCCAACAAGGCGTTGTCTTCAATAAATTTCCTTCGTGGCTCTACCAAATCGCCCATCAACACACTAAAAGTTTCATCTGCTGACATAGCATCTTCAACCGTTACACGAAGCAGGCTTCGGTTTTCTGGATTTAGCGTTGTCTCCCACAACTGCTCAGGGTTCATCTCACCCAACCCCTTATATCGCTGTACGTAGATGCCTTTTTTACTCGATTCCATAATGTAATTGTAAAAATCCATGTAGGATGAATATTCCGTAGGATCTTCGCCCTCCATCGTCATTTTTATGGGCAGGGCAGCAACTTCATTTAGCGATGTCCATAATTTTTTTAATTCTTTCCACTCCGATGACTCAGAAAACGATTGAGTCACTACTGTTAAAAACTTGTGACCAAATTTGGTCGTAGTGATGTGGAGTTGAAAAGAGTCGTATTCTTCATCTTTTTTTACCTCATACTGAACACCTGATACGCCACACAAGGGATAGCGTTTGACCCATTCAGAAAAAGCTTTGGCAGATTTTTCAGCTTGGTCCTTGTTTTTCAGTAGGATGGATAAAGATTCTTCATAGCCCAGGTAGAACGTGAGCACTTCACTCTCAAATCGATTTGCCAGTGCCTTTCGAAGATCCTCCAGATACAGTATGTTACTTATAAATTTCTTTAGGTCTTCTTCTTTTGTACCTGGCTGCAAATTTTCTATTTGGATTTTTGATAAACTGAGATCTAGTAAGTAGCTCAACAAATTCTTTTCATCTTTAAGATAAACCTCATCTTTACCTCTTTTGGCCCTATACAGCGGTGGTTGAGCCACATACACATAGCCTCTTTCGATAATCTGTGGCATTTGCCGATAAAAAAATGTCAACAAAAGCGTTCGGATGTGTGATCCATCCACGTCCGCATCCGTCATGATAATAATCTTGTGATAACGAATCTTATCAGGATTAATATTGTCTTTTCCTATGCCCGTTCCTAGTGCGCTAATGATCGTTTTGATTTCTTCATTAGATAACATCTTGTCAAATCGCGCTTTTTCCACGTTTAGTATTTTACCTCTAAGTGGAAGAACAGCTTGTGTCCGACGATCTCGAGCCTGCTTTGCTGAACCACCAGCAGAATCTCCCTCGACCAAATACAATTCAGAAAGTGATGGGTCTCTTTCTTGGCAATCGGCCATTTTACCTGGAAGACTGCCACTATCTAAAGCCGTTTTTCTTCGAGTCATGTCTCGAGCTTTACGGGCTGCGATTCTCGCTCTCGCTGCATCCACACACTTGCCAATAATCTGTTTGGCTGGGCCTGGGTTTCTATCAAACCAATCTGCCAACTTTTCGTTTACTAGTGTTTCAACTACACTCTTAACCTCTGTATTCCCGAGTTTGGTCTTAGTTTGGCCTTCAAATTGAGGCTCTATGACTTTGACACTTACCACTGCGGCTAAACCCTCTCGTATATCATCGCCATCTAAATTGCTTTTTAGATCTTTAAGAAGGTTGTTATTCTGAGCGTATGAATTTGTCGTGCGAGTCAAAGCGGCACGAAACCCTACTAGATGAGTGCCGCCTTCTACTGTATTAATGTTGTTACAGTAGCTATAAACTGATTCAGAGAATGAGTCGTTCCACTGCATAGCGACCTCTGCCTCTACGCCGTCTTTTTCACCTTTGAAAAATACTACATCAGTATGCACCGTCTTTTTTGATTCATTCATGTGAGAGACGAATTCCACTATGCCTTTTGCATATTGAAAATCCTCTTTTTTCTCTGTTCTTTCATCAGTGAGAGATATGTGCAAACCCGCATTCAGAAAAGCTAACTCTCTAAACCTCTTCGACAGTGTGCTAAATTCAAATTTACAATTGGGATCTTTGAATATTTCTGTATCTGGTTTAAAAGTTGTTTTTGTTCCTGTTTTATCGGTGTCGCCTACTTTCTCTAAGGGCCCCATAGGAACACCCTGTTCATAAGATTGGCGATAAATGTGGCCGGCTCTTTTAACTTCCACGGTACAGCTACTAGATAGAGCATTGACCACAGAGGCTCCTACACCGTGTAAACCACCTGATACTTTGTATGTCTCACTGTCAAATTTGCCACCAGCATGCAATACAGTCATAACCACTTCTAGCGCTGACTTGCCATTGGCATGAGCATCGACCGGTATTCCCCGCCCATCGTCTTCAACTGTGATTGAACCATTTGCATGTATATTTACTTTTATGTGTTTACAGAATCCTGCTAAGGCTTCATCGATAGAGTTGTCCACCACCTCTGTTACTAGGTGGTGATATCCTCGCATTCCTGTGTCGCCTATATACATACCTGGACGCTTACGTACAGCTTCTAGGCCTTCTAGAACTTGAATTGATCCAGCATCATAACTTCTCTCTTGGCTTTTTTCAGTCACTACATTCTCCGACACTTTAAAACCCCTAAGATACTTGTTGAACTCTGCCGCTGTTCACTGAAAAGAGGGCGAGGTCGGTATCTTTAAAGTCTTCAGGCAAAGATAAATCTGTTGTAGTTAGAAATATTTGGGCCTTTATGCCTTGAAGAAACTTCACCAAATTGCCTCTCTTGTCCTGATCAAGCTCCGACAACACATCGTCTAACAGAAGCAATGGATAATCTTTGTAATGTCGGTAGTGATACATAACCTGCGCCATTTTGAAAGATAATACCAACGCCCTTTGCTGTCCTTGTGAGCAGAAAAATCGGGAATCTTCTTTGTCATACAAAAAGCTAATGTCGTGTTTGTGTGGGCCGACTAAGCTTAATCCAGCCTCTGCCTCTGCACGACTCAGTTGTTGTAAACGACTAATCAAAGCATCATAGACCTGATTTTCGTCCCAATCAATGGCGCTCTGTCCTGAAATCACATAATCCACAGACACATCCACTTCATTCAATCCAGAGATTGTTCTCATGGCGTTTTGCAAATCCGGCTGTATCGCACGCAAGGCCGATATTCGAGACCATGTGAGTTGACTCGCTAGAGGAAAATAAGTGCAGTTGATGCTGTCCAGCAAGGCGAGGCCTTCTCTTTGTTCTATAGAGCCTTGCTTAAGGTCTCTCAATAATCGATTTCGCTGGCGCAATATCCTTCGAAAATCAGAGAGCAGTTGGCTATTTTCGGGACTGTGCGTAATAAGCACTTCATCTATGAGTGTTCTTCGTTCGTCGGGACCTGACTTAATCGCTGCCAAGCTCTCCGGACAAAACAAGATCACCGGATTTTTTCGAATAAGAACGGCTGTTGAAACTTTCTTGCCATTGAGACTGATGGTTTTTGATGTGGGCGATATGTTTACTTCTGCCACTGATGACAGTTCACCCTGTTGCAAAGAAGCCTTTAATACAGCATGTACCGGGCCTATACAATCGCGGTCGACGAGTTTATCATTACGCCCAGGCCGAAAGGTCCCGCCCCGCCCCAAAAGGTATATAGCTTCTAATAAATTGGTTTTACCCTGTCCATTCGCGCCTATTAAAATATTTACGCGCTGATGAAAATCAACTGTTTGATCGCTATAATTGCGAAAATGACTGAGCCGTAAACGTTTTAACCACATCTAAATACGCATTGGCATAATCACACAAGTGTACTTGTTATCAGCAAGTGGCCTCATTACACCTGGGGATAGTTGGTCCTTCAGGTCTATAGTGACTTTATCGTCACTAATACTACCTAAAACCTCTAAAATATATTTGGCATTAAAACCAATTTTTAAGCCTCTACCATTGTAGGCTATTTCAATCTCTTCCTTGGCATCCCCAAGCTCCGGGTTATTAGAAGAAATCTCCATTTTTCCATTAGATAGGCTTAACGTTACGCCTTTTGATTTTTGATTAGACAATAAAGAAACTCTTCTCAATGAAGACATCAAAGCCTCTCTATCGACTTCCACATGTTCACTTAGATTATGTGGAATAAGCTGTTTATAATTGGGATATTTACCTTCAATAAGGCGAATCATTAAAACCGTCGAATCATGGCGGACGATGAGTTGTGCCCCTTCAATGGCCATCTCAAAAGTGCCGTCTACTGATTCCAGTAGTTTTCGAATTTCGGTTAGTCCTTTGCGGGGTATAATAACACCCTCAGCCGCCGAATCTGATGAGAGTACTGTTGATGATCTATCAACCAGACTTAATCGATGTCCATCCGTGGCCACCATCCGATAAACGGGACTGGTTTGATCTACACCTTTTTCAAAGTAAACGCCGTTTAAATGATATCGTGTTTCATCATTTGAGACGCTGTAAATGGTCTTTTCAATCATATCGCGAAGAACATTCGCTTCAATCTTCATAAACTCAGTCGTGCTATAAGTAGGGAAGACGGGGTATTCTTCAGGGCTAATGCCTACTATGTTGAACACTGATTTATGTTGCGTAATTTTAAGCCAGTTATTTTCTTGCTTCACCAACTGGACAGGACCGTCAGATAACTCCTTTACGATATCAAAAAGGCTTTTGGCGTTAACAGCGACTTTGCCCGGAGTCTGAACGATGGCATTGGCTTGGTCTGTCATACTCACTTCAAGATTTGTTGCAAAGACAGTGAGTTGGCCACTATGAGCATCTAAAAGCACGTTCACCAAAATAGGCATGGTGTTGCGTTTTTCAACAATATTTTGTGCCTTACCAATGAGGTTAAGGAGATCTTTTTTATCAATCTGTAATTTCATACTTTATGGCCCCCAATACACTATTACTTTCTTAATTAAATATAAGAAGTAGTAGTAGCAGTGTTGATTGTCGGTTTTTTCTCCTAAACGACTGAAAACATTAAAGTATCCCAGTGGATAACTCTCTGTAAAAAAATAAGCAAAAAAAATCTGATCTGTGGATTATTCCGTTTCCTCATGGGATTCACAAGCTTTTCCACAGAAATCTCCACAACAGTTATCTACACCCCTGTGATATTGTGGATTCTGGCCTCTATATCATTGAAATCCCTCTTTAAATCACTATTCGCAGCCAGTTGATCTTCAATCCGACGCAAAGCATTTATAACCGTAGTATGATCTTTACCACCAAAGGCTCGGCCAATATCGACGAGGGATTTATCGAGATATTTTTTTATCATATACATCGCCATTTGCCGTGCCGTAACAATAGGTTTAGTGCGGCTGCGCGCCTTTAAATCAGGCACTCTCACTTTAAAATGTTCTGCGGTGATCTTTTGAATTTCATCCACAGTGATAGTGTTCGTGTCATCATGGGTCGCCAATACGCGCTTTGCCAAATCCATATTGATGTTGAGTCCCTGCAACTCGGAGAACATTTTGACTTTGTTGAGGTTGCCTTCGAGCTCCCGAATGGAGCGTTTTGAAATTCGAGCGATATAACTGACCACATCAGGAGGAATGTTAATCCCTTTTCGTTCCGCCTTATATTTCAAAATAGCCACACGGGTTTCGATGTCAGGCATTTGAATATCTGCAATCAAGCCCCACTCCAGCCGAGTACGTATGCGATCTTCGAGTCCCACGATATCTTTAGGCATACGGTCGCTTGCCACCACCACCTGTTGACCCTTTTCAAAAAAATCGTTCAGGGTGTGAAAAAACTCCTCCTGCACGGCCTCACCGCGATTTAAGATCTGAATGTCATCCATTAGCAAGACATGGCACTTTTCTCGGTAGCGGAGGCGAAATTTATGCATCTCGCCACGCCGTATACTGCTGATGCACTCATTGAGGAATCGCTCGGCCGAACAATAGCAGATAGTAAGATCAGGGAACTTTTGTTTAACGTGGTTGCCCACAGCATTGAGAAGATGGGTTTTACCCATACCCGTCGGCCCACAAATAAACAGAGGATTGTAGCTGTCGGCCCCCGGGTTTTCGGCAATATTGAAGCAGGCAGCATGGGCGAATTCGTTGTTTCTTCCCACCACAAAAGTAGAAAAAGTGTAATCAATATTAAGGGCATCTCGTTGGGCAGAGCTGTTGGTCGGACAGCCCAACATTTGCCTGGACGCCTCATTAGAGGGCTCCAACGATAGTTGTTCTGGCTCTTCAGATTCTTGTTGGGGCAAAGCCGTATCGTCTCCGGTGACCACCAAATCAATTTGAAAGGGCTGTTTGACGAGGGCTGAGACCTCCGAGCTGATCAATGCTAAAAGGTTCTGCGAAATCCAGTACTTATGCAGTTCGGTGGGGACACCCAATCGAAAAACCAGTGAATCGTTGTTCGATTTCAATTCCAGTATGGAGGTGGGCTCAAACCAATATTGCAGTGGCTTGTTGTTCATGTTCTTTGAGCGGATGGTTTGTTTTACTTGAGACCAGGTAGATTTGCCGTCCAAAGGGCCCCCCAAAAGCGCCAGATGTAAATTTTATAGGAATAGAACTTAATGTGGATAAGTTCCAAGGTATCTAGCACGGGAAGATCCTGGTTGCAACGCCTTGACCGGTGGCCCCAAATGGGTTTAAGGTGCGGCCCTCGAATAGGCCTTACCGATAAAGACGTAACTACTTGTTTTTAGTCGTAAACTGGAGAATTTCTAATGAAAAGAACATATCAGCCAAGCAATAAAAGCCGAAAACGAACTCACGGTTTCCGCTCACGTATGCAAACAAAAGATGGACGTGATGTTTTAGCGCGGCGTCGCGCTAAAGGCCGAAAGCGAATAGCTGTTTCAATTAGTGGAAAATAAAAAGCCGATATCAATTAAAAGCCGTTCCGAGTTTTTAGAACTCAAAAAGAACGGCAAACACTTTTGCCCGACACCATGGCTACTTATTAACTACAGATCAAGGGATAACGGACATCTGAAGTTTGGGATGACTGTACCGAAGTATGTAGGAAATGCGGTGGTTAGAAATCGAATCAAGAGATGGTGCCGCGAGAGTGTAAAAAGGCAAGGCCCCTGTTATAGCCTGGATGTGAATTTTGTATTTCGAAAACGAGAAAAAGAGTTCTATCGAAGTCTCACTTCAAAGCAGATCTTTGAAGCCTGCGATAGGGCCTTTTCAAAATTGGAACGATATCATACGGAATCTAATTAGGCGCTCAGCGCTTGCTTTGATTCAATTTTATCGAGTGTATTTGTCCCCGATATTTGGTGGCAACTGCCGGTTTTATCCAAGCTGTTCTGAATATGCTGAAACAGCATTTAAATGCCAAAAGCCAAGTAAAGCATTCTACCTGGTCGCCCGTCGGCTGTCGAAATGTCATCCATTTGGTCCATATGGGTATGATCCTGTCCCAGAGAAGAAGGAAGCATTGAAATGAATCAACCGCAGAGTGGACAAAATTTTTTAGATAAAAATACAGTACTTGCTATAGCCATAGTGACAATGATCTGGGTGGGTTGGACCTACTATCAACAAAAAAAGTACCCTGATTATCACGCGCAAAAGGAAGCCACGAGCCAAAAAACCACAGAACAACAGGCAGAAAATGCGTCGGCTCCTAAGTCTGAATCGACAAAATCTGCAGCAGAATCGGGTTCTGTTGTGACGATGAATACAGGTGGTGGCGAATCTTTGGCGGCGGCTTCCGAAAAGACATTGAAATTTGATGACGAAAAATGGTCCTTTGTAGTCTCCTCTAAAGGAATGGGTCTCCGGGATATAGTATTAAAGCAGTATTCAGATCGCCACGGAAACCCAGTGAATGTGGGTGTTAATGACACCGAAAATTTGCCGTTTTCTACAAACATAATCGGACGAAATACCCCCATTGATTTTTCGATTGAACGAACAGAAAGCAACCAGTTTTCAGGTCGAGCCCTAGTGGGTGGAATGACCATAGTTAAGACGATGATAGTTCATTCTGATACCTTTACGTTGGAAAGTAAGGTGTCAGTGGAGTCGGCTCCTGAAACATTTTCGGGCGTCACGTTAGCTTTAAATAAACAACTTGAAGAACCGACAGAGTCTTCGTCACTGTTGCCGTCTTTTGAACGACAAGATTGGTATGTGGAATATGACGGCAGTCATGATCGGCAACATTTAGATTTTAAAAACGAAACAAATGAAAACTACTCCCGAGTTAATTTGGCATCAATGTCTTCTCAGTATTTTGCGCTGGCCGTTCTTGATAAGTCACAAATCTTGCCAGATTTAAAGGCGAAGGTCGACTTAGGGAGCAAAACGGTTAAGGGAACGTTGTTTTATAACAGGATCAACAAGACAGCGGCATTTGATCACGAGTATTTAGCTTTTGCCGGGCCAAAATCATTGAGGCTTCTAGAATCCATCGATGGGTCGATGGCCAACATGATAGATTTGGGTTGGTTTAGTTCAATTGGTATTTACATTTTGAAACTAATGAAATGGTTTTACTCTTTCATTGGTAATTGGGGACTTTCTATTATTTTACTTACAGTGGTTGTTCGTCTCTTAGTATTACCGGCGAACTTGATGTCCTATAAATCTATGAAAGGCATGCAAAAGATACAGCCCGAAATGAAAATGATCCGGGAAAAGTACAAGGACGACAAGCAAAAGTTGAATGAAGAAATGGTCAGGCTGATGAGAGAGGCCAAGGCCAATCCCTTAGGCGGTTGTTTGCCCATGTTGATCCAGTTTCCGGTGTTCATAGCTCTTTATCAGGTGTTAGGGCAAAGCATAGAGTTGTATCAAGCACCATTTGGTTTGTGGATTCATGATTTAAGTTTGAAGGACCCTTATTTTATTTTGCCCGTGATGATGGGCGTGACCATGTTTGTTCAACAGAAGATTACCCCAAGTACCATGGATCCCGCTCAGGCGAAAGTGATGTTGGTGTTGCCAGTGGTGTTTGCCTTTTTCATGGCAGGGTTACCTGCCGGGTTAACTTTGTATATTTTTGTAAGCGCTTTGTTTGGAGTATTTCAGCAAATGGTATTTATGCGGCCTGATAAGGTGAAGGCATAAAAAATAACAATAGGAGAAAATTGATGACAGGATTTTTCGGCAAGTTGTTCGGCGGAAAAAAAGAAGAGAAGTTGGAAAATAGCCCTGAAGGTGTGGTAGAAAACACCTTGGTGAGCATTTTGAATCTTTCTGGGTTAGAGCTATCCGTAGAAGTGGAAAAAGATGTGGACACTGGTGATATTTTTGTGGAGCTGTTCGGAGAGGATGAAGGTTTAGCCAAGGATCGAGAGGGCCAGTTGTTAGATGCCTTTCAACTTTATTTGCGTAGAGCCGTTCAACATCAGTTCCCAGATGATATTTTAAACATCAACGTGGATTGTGGTGGTTTTCGAGAAGAAGCGCGGCAGTCTCTACTTGAGTTGGCTGAAAAACTTAAAGACGTGGCCGTGGATAAGGGTAAGCCTGTGTACTTTCGTGCGTTGCCGCCTCGTGACCGAAAAGTGGTTCACCAATATTTAGCAGAAGATGGCCGAGTGAAGAGCCGTTCCGTGGGCGATGGTTTGTATAAAAAGATTAAGATTTATCCTATCAAAGGTCAAAGCAGCTTGGATGGAGCAACGGAGTCGGCTCATGCCTAAATGTCTTCGTAAATGTTTAATGTAGATAGAGATGCCGATACTGTTTGTGCGCTTTCTACTGCTCCAGGAATAGGTGGCATCGCCGTATTGCGAGTTTCTGGGGCAGGGGCATGGGATATGGTTCGTCCTTTGGCGTCGTCTTTGCCCTCATTGCCTGAGTCACACCGTGCTTATTATTGCGTAATCAGAGATCCAGAAAATAACGAACCTATTGATGAGGTTTTGGTCACCTATTTTGAAAAGGGTCGGTCTTTTACCGGTGAGCAAACAGTAGAGGTGTCATGTCATGGTGGGCAACAGGTCAGTCAAGATGTATTGACGCTAATACAGCGGCAAGGGGCTCGTTTGGCGGATCGAGGTGAATTCACTTACCGTGCTTTTATGAACGGGCGTATTGATCTCATGCAAGCGGAGGCGGTGCTGTCTTTGATTGAGAGCCAGAATCCGAAAGTGGCTCGTCTTTCTCTTCGACAGTTGCAAGGGGACCTGTCTCGCTCCATTGAGGAAGTAATAGAAAGCCTAACATGGGTGATGGCCCACCTAGAGGCAAATATAGATTTTGCCTCGGAAGATATTGAAGTCGCAGACGTAAGTGCATTGTTGTCTGGGGTGTGCCAAAGCCAATTAAAAGTGAGTGCCTTAGTAGAGTCTTATCGAGCCGGCCAGATAGTGAGAGATGGTTTGGTTGTCGCTCTTGTCGGGCCTCCTAATGTGGGAAAATCCAGTTTGCTAAATACACTTGTTGGATATGAAAGGGCTATTGTCACGCATTTGCCAGGTACCACTCGGGATACTGTCAGTGAAAGAGTTTCGATTGAGGGTGTGCCGATTCAGTTTGTAGACACTGCAGGCCTTCGAGAAACCGAAGACTTGGTTGAAAAAATAGGAATAGAAAAAACTCGCCAGGCGGTTGTTGATAGCGATGTGCTTTTGGCTGTTGTTGATTTGTCTGAACCTAACATCGTTGAATTACTGGGGGCGTTGGAATTAGCCATCGGTAAAGAGGTGGGTTTGATTTTCAATAAGTCAGATTTGCGTTCTGCTAAAGGGGGCCTGACGGCCAAGGCGGCTGTTGACAAAGTTTTTGGCAAGGAAATGAATTCGGCATTGAAGGCATGGTTAGATGAGATACCGGAAGATAGAATTTTTTTGGCGAGTGCAAAAAGTGGTGAGGGCATTAATGAAATAAAACAATTTTTGCATGGAATGTCTCACGCTGAACAAAGTGATGGTTCGGCTATAGTGTTACAAGCGCGACATCAAGAACAGCTCGTGATAGTGAACCAAGCCTTGGAGCGGGCAATAGATCTGTTGGAAAAAAACGCAAGCCCTGAGTTCGTGCTGGAAGAGTTAATGTTAGCATTGAGAAGTTTGAATGAGTTATTGGGCCGTCGCTTTGACGACGAAGTGATGGATCGTGTGTTTAACGAATTTTGTTTGGGAAAATAATAGAGTTATCATGAATATAAATGATGATAAAAATTTTGATGTGATCGTAGTAGGAGCTGGGCATGCCGGGATTGAGGCGGCATTGGCAGCGAGCCGCTTGGGTTGCCGTACACTGATGGTGACCAGTAATTTGGATCGTATCGGATACATGAGCTGTAATCCGTCCATTGGTGGCCTGGGAAAAGGGCATATGGTTCGGGAAATTGATGCCCTGGGTGGTGAGATGGCTCTTGCTGCCGATGCGACCTGCATCCAATTTAAAAGACTCAATGGGCGAAAGGGGCCGGCAGTACGAGGGTCTCGAGCACAATGTGATAAGGATTTATATAGTCAGCATATGAAAGATGTGCTGATTCAGGCTGATAATTTGAGAATATTCTCTGGTGAAGTTTCCTCCTTAATTTTGAAAAACAATCGGTGCGTTGGTGTTCGCACCAGAGACGGTTCTGAAATAATTGGGCGAGCTGTGGTGTTGGCCACGGGGACATTTATGCGAGCCGTGATGCATTTTGGTCTTCGAAAAGTAGATGGAGGTCGAATTGGTGACAAATCTACGATTGGCATATCTGACCAGTTAAGGGATTTTGGATTTAAGGTAACGAGATTAAAAACCGGGACCCCTCCCCGCCTGGCTGCAGATTCAATCAATTGGGGAAAATTAGAGCCGCAGTATGGGGATGCTCGATTTATCCCCTTTAGTTTTTTAAGCTCGAAGCATTTGAAGCTGCCACAGATTGCTTGTCACCTGACCTATACTAATGAGCAAACCCATGAAATCATTAGGAATAATTTAGACAAGTCACCCATGTTCTCTGGTGCTATTGAAGGAATTGGACCGCGATACTGTCCTAGTATTGAGGATAAGATCACCCGGTTTTCGGATCGAGATCGTCATCAAAGTTTTTTAGAGCCTGAGGGTTTAAATACGAACTCCATTTACTTGCAGGGGATTTCGACAAGTCTTCCCGAGGAAGTACAGCAACAGTTCCTAAAAACCATACCGGGCTTGGAAAACGTAAGGATGTTGAAACCTGGATATGCAGTGGAATATGATTTTATCGAACCCACTCAGATATGGCACAGTTTGGAGACGCGATTGATTGGTGGGTTATATTTAGCGGGTCAAATTAATGGGACCAGTGGATATGAAGAAGCCGCGGCTCAGGGTTTAATAGCTGGCGCCAATGCGGCTTTGGGTGTGAAAGATATGGGAGAGTTTGTACTGTCCCGAGACCAAGCCTATATTGGCGTTTTGATTGATGATTTAGTGACAAAGGGAACGAAAGAGCCCTATCGTATGATGACATCTCGGGCGGAGCATCGGTTGGTGTTGCGTGAGGATAATACGTTGGAGCGATTGGCCGAATTGGGACATAAGTCGGGATTATTGAGCCAAAACAGGTTTGTTGAAGCCGAAGAATTGATGAGTCGGCGGAGAAATTTATTGAGTGAGTTGCGGCAGCATCGGCTGGTTCCCAATCAGGAAATCCAGAGAAAATTAGCAGAAATCCCGACTGCCGTTTTGCAAAAACCTATTACTGCCGAGGAGTTGCTGCGACGCAACGAGATTTCGAGTTTTGACCTGGAAAAGTTCGGTATCGCAGTAGATTCTGATGATCGGGTTTATGAGGCCGTTGAGATAGAGGTGAAGTACTCTGGTTATATCAGCCGGCAAAATGAAATGGTGCAGCAGGCACGGAAATTAGAGTCTATGAGACTTCCACGAAGTTTGAATTATCGTCTGGTGCGAGGGCTATCTAGTGAAGAGGTGGAGAAGTTGGAATTGGTACGGCCAGAAACATTGGGACAGGCCCAGCGGATTAGTGGCGTGAACCCGTCGGCAGTACAGGCGTTGATGGTTTATATGAGAGGCGTACAGATTCAGCAAAAGCAGGTGGTTCAATGAGCGATAAAGAAGATGATGATTTGGATGTCCGCCCTGATGGCGTCGAATGGAGAATAGCCAGTTGGTTTCCTGATTTGCCAGATGAATTAGTTGGGCGGCTAAGGGTTTTTCAGGCCGAGTTGCTTCGGTTTAATGGAAGAATTAACTTGGTGTCCCCTCGGACAGAGGCTCAGTCAGACTTGATTCACTTTGCGGATAGCATTTTGGGTGGAAGAATAGTGTTAGAACACACTAAAAATGAAAGAATCTATGATATTGGGTCAGGAAATGGGTTTCCGGGGTTGGTAATGGCCCTTTTGGCACGGGAACGTCAGTTTGTATTGGTTGAGAAAGATGGTCGGAAGTCGGAGTTTCTGAGGCATATTGCTGGCCGAATGGAACTCAAAAATGTAGATATCCAAACAGTTCGGTTTGAAGAGCTTGCCCCGCAGTCCATTTCTTGTGCTGTTTCTAGGGGATTTGCCTCAGTTTCGAGGGCCGTGATGACGGCTCGCAGTTGTTGTTCCAAAGGTTGCGAGTATTTTCACTTCAAAAGCGAGAATTGGTCCACAGAAATAGCAGAAATGCCCAGTCAGCTTTGTGCATTTTGGGAGCCAAGTTTAGTAGGCACCTACACCCTACCCACCCGCACCACGCAAATGGCCATTGTTTTAACTAAAAAGTTAGTTGAATAGGCAGCGTTGGATAGTCAGAGTAGTCAAAAAAAGGTTGTTCCACGTGGAACAACTTTTTTTTCGGGGTGCAGACGACTCTGAGTAGTCAAATAGTAGCCGGATACTAGTCAAAACGAGGAAATTCAATGTAGACAAGGGTTGTGCTGCTTCAGTGACTACCCAGTAGCTCTAGTGGCTGGCGTTTTCTGTGGCAGTTTCCGACGGCGTTATCACTTTTGAGTAGTTGGGATTGTTTTGATGGAGCTTTGGGACACGCGTATTCCAGTTCCGTGAGGCATTTCGCAAAGCCATATTCGTCTTGTAGGCTTCATATTCTTTGGGATCTGGCCAAGCCTCTCCCTTTTTGAATGCAATTTTATAATTCCGTCGCCCCTCTACCCGCCTCCTATTTGTCCGGATGTCCAAATACCTATATTGTTGCTCCAGTTCTTGAATTTTAAGCTGGGACCGACGCACATCCTTTTGCAAGGTGATGCGATCGAGGCTACTCACCCCTTCTTTTTTAATTTCGGCCTCTAGAGTATCTAGGGTTTTGCGTTCAGCCTTGAGCGTAGATTCGACAGTTCGGAGGTCTTTCGTGAGGTCACGGTAGATGGGGTCCAGCTGTTCTGGATTAGAGTGTTCCCTTTTGCATCCGAGAAGACTTATGGCGAAAAGCAACATCATACTGACGCATAGGTTTTTAAAAGTTGATAGGTTCATCATTTCTCTGGACTCCCAAAGTTCCACGTGGAACAATCGGCATGTTTGGGGGAAAGCTTGAGTAAATTCATGAACTCATTGAGCAGTTACCAATTAAAACTAGACAATAATGCATCGAGTCTATTGTTGCGGTGCGCTACTAGCTTTTTCTGGATGACCCCAATTTGGCGTATTGGAGGGCATTGCGATAGAGGGTTTATTGGGTGCCAAGGCCTCAAGCCTCTATGGCAGAGCTGCAAATCAAAGGGTTGGTGAAATCGACCATTTCCAGCTTCAATTGGGGCGAGTGGAAATGGCCATTAAAAAAGAGAGACTATTAATAGACAAGACGAGGTCAAACTTGGAAAACCAAGTTGATAACAAACGGCGAAAGTAGGCATCAAGGAGAAGGGCATTATGGCTAGGACAATTTGTATCGCCAATCAAAAAGGCGGGGTGGGAAAAACAACCACATCGGTCAATTTGGCAGCAGCCTTGGCCACGGTTGGACGCAGAGTGCTAATTGTAGACATGGATCCGCAGGGCAATGCGTCAAGTGGTATTGGTATCAAGAGATATGATAATCAAGAGAACAATATTTACCATGTTTTAATAGGTGAAAAAAACTTAGGGGACGTTGTTCAGTCTACGGGCGTGGAGAACTTATATATAGCTCCCGCTAACCCCGACTTGGTGGGTGCAGAAATTGAACTGGTGGATATGCCACAAAGAGAATTTCGCCTACGCAGCGCCATTGCTTCTGTGAGTAGTCAGTTTGACTACGTACTCATCGATTGCCCACCTTCGCTCGGACTACTCACGGTCAATGCACTAAGTGCTGCAAACTCTTTCCTGGTACCGCTTCAGTGTGAATACTATGCTTTGGAGGGGCTTAGTCAGCTACTCAATACAGCGGGTTTGATTAAGCAAAATCTCAACCCTGAATTGAAGATTGAGGGCATAGTTTTGACTATGTTTGACAAGCGAAACAACCTTAGTCACCAGGTTGTCACGGAGATTCAAAACCATTTTGGAGACAAGGTATTTCACGCAATCATTCCCCGAAACGTGAGGTTGAGTGAGGCGCCGAGTCATGGACAATCTATTTTCTCCTATGATCCTAAAAGCATAGGGGCAAAGAAGTACATTGAGCTAGCCAAAGAGCTGGATATGCGAGTGAGAGGTGAGGCTGCAGAGGGTTTTCAGCAACAAGATGAGGAAAACTTCGTAGAAATTCCTGAAAAACCAGCCGGTGAGGGAGAGATCCATGTCTAACAATCAAGAGTCAGTTAAGAAGGCCCCCAAAAAGGCTGCACTTGGTCGGGGATTAGGAAGTTTACTTGGAGCACCCAGTGTTGAAGATGCTCCAAAGGCAAGCCCAGCAATGGATAAGGTGTCTTTTTCTGAGGCGAGGGAGCCTGCGTTGAGGCAGGGGATTTTAGAAAAACCCGTTTCGCCAGGGCCCAACGTGCCGGATCACCTTCGCATTTGGCATGTGCCCATTGAGAATATTTGCGGAAACAAAGATCAGCCGCGTAAACAATTTGTGGAAGAACACCTTGATGAGCTTGTGGCTTCCATTAAGGAAAAAGGAATTCTCCAACCCATTGTGGCTCGAAAAATCGAAAATGGTATGTTCGAGATCATTGCTGGAGAGCGTCGCTGGCGAGCAGCCCAGCGCAGCGGCTTAAAGGAAGTCCCTGTAATTATTAAGGATAGTGGAAACCAAGAGGCCTTAGAGCTGGCTCTGATAGAAAACATCCAGCGCCAAGATTTAAATCCCATTGAAGAAGCCGAAGCCTATTCCATGTTGATGACAGAGTATGATCTCACGCAACAGCAAGTGGCAGACAAGGTGGGCAAGGATCGTGCGACGGTAGCCAATCTTTTAAGATTGTTGAATCTGACACCGGAGGTGCGAGATTATATATCTGAGGGGCGGCTGTCCCTCGGCCTGGGAAAAGTCTTGCTGGCACTGACTGATCCTAAGAAGCAAAAAAAGGTGGCAAAAAAAGTCATAAAAAGTCAGTTAAGCGTTCGAGCCACTGAGAAATTGATTCAGCGTCTTAGGCAACAAACAGATTTTGAATCGGCCCTTAGCACTCAACCTCCGGCCCATGAAAAACTAGTGGAAAATCTCAAGGCTGAGTTGCAAAAAATCATGGGAACCAAAGTCACCATCGACTACAATGCAGGTAAGGGCAAGGTGGGTGTATATTTTTACTCCGATGATGAGTTAAACAACATTATAGATAAAATACGTGACGCATGGAAACATTGAAGTTGAATGGCGAGGCCGCCCGAGAAATTGAAGCCGGGCAGGTGACAGCACTTTTGGACCACGGAGCGTCTTTTGAGGGTCGATTGACCTTTGAAGGAACAGTCCGTATAGGCGGTAAGTTTAAGGGCGAGATCTTTACAAATGACACCCTTGTTATCAATCCTGGGGCCCGCATAGATGCCCAGATTGAAGCCGACACTGTTATTATCAGTGGAGTAGTGAAGGGAAACATTTTTGCACGACGTCGTGTTATCATGCATCCCCCGGCTGCATTCAAAGGCACGGTCACTTCGCCAAGTCTTCGAATTGACGAGGGCGTGGTGTTCGAAGGCGCCTCTTATATGCCTAAAAACTGATTGACCCTTTGCGCGGATAAGGGTACCCCCTTACCAAATTTTTGCGCAAGGAATCCTATCTATGCTTGCAAATTTGTTAGCATCTCTCGGCATTAATGCGACCACGGGAATACAATTTTTGATATTTGTCGTGGTGTACGTGTTTCTGAGCCAACTGCTGTTTAAGCCGTATTTTCAAGCCTATTTGGAAAGAAAAAGCCGAACAGTGGGAAGCCAAGACCAGGCTGAGCGTATCGTGGCCGCCACTGAAGAACTTGAAACTGTATATCAAGAAAAGGCCCGAAAATTTAGTGACAGCTACAAGCGAATCTATGATCAATCCCGTTCAGAGGCCTTGCATGAACACGACCGACTAGTAGCGGAGGCCAGGCTTCGTGCTAAAGCCATAGTAGAAGACACGCGCACAAAAGTAGCTCAAGAGGTGGAAAAAGCCCGGGTCGCAATGGCGGCCGAAGCTCCACAGGTGAGTCAGGCTATCGTAGCAAAACTCACAGGCAAGGAAATGTAGGCATGTTAGGCAAATCAATAAGCACGTATTTGGTGGTATTCTTATCCATAGTGGCGACGCCTGCCTGGGCTGCTTCAGCTCATATCCCTTTTTCTGAACTCATATTGCCACAGTTAGTTAACGTGGTACTGGTTATACTGGGCCTTACGTTTTTAACTAAAAAATTCATAGGCGAACATTTTAAAGCAAGACGAGAGCAGTTCACGACTCTTGTTAGAAGAGCGTCATCGGCTCTTGATGAAGCCAATTCTAAACAAAGAAAAGTGAAAGACCGATTGGCAAAGCTCGAGGAAAACGCAGGTCTTGATTTACAGCGAGTCCAAAGTGAAGCGGAAGAGCTAAAACGGCAAATTATAAATGATGCTAAAGATCTTGGGCTGCGATTAGAAACGGAAGCCCACCGGTCTGCACAATATGAAGTGGATAGGGCCATAGCCCATTTGAGAGAGGATCTTCTTGACCTTTCAGTATCTGAAGCAGAAGCCCAGTTAAAAAAAACCGTGGATGGCCCAGCACAAAAGCGTTTTCAAAGTGAATTTGTTGAAAAAATTCAGGTGGTTCAATGAGATATTCGGAAGTAGCGGCTCGTTACGCCACAGCATTGTTTGATCTGGCAACAGAAGACAACAAACAGGACCAATATTATTCAGATTTATTAGCTCTTAATAAGGTGTTTGTGGAAGATCAGCCAGTATATCAATTTATTACAAACCCACTGACTAAATCCACAGATAAGGAATCCGCTATTGCCAAGGCCCTGGAAAGTCAGACCTTGTCGCTGGCAGTGAAGTCATTTGTACTTTTGCTCGCTCGCAAAAATAGATTGGGTGCTTACTCCGAAATTATGGCTGCATTCCAGGCGAAAAATGATGAAGCCCATGGAGTCACTCGTGGCAGTGTAGAGAGCGCAGCGGTTCTAAATCCTGACGAGCGGGCCGAGGTTGAGCGGTTTGTATCTAAAGCAACGGGAAAAAGAGTGATTTTAACCTATAAAGAGAACTCCGATTTAATTGGGGGACTCATTGCTCGAGTGGGAAGTTATACTTTTGATGACACGTTAACGTCGCACTTGCACAGACTTAAAGACGAATTAAAGAGGAGAGCTCACTAGCTATGGAAATGTCTATTCGCGCCGATGAGATCAGTCGAGTATTAAAAGATCAAATCAAAAATTACACAAAATCTTTAGAAGTCAGTGAAACTGGTACAGTTCTTAGCGTTGGTGACGGTGTGGCTCGTATATACGGTCTAGAAAACGTCATGGCGGGTGAACTCGTAGAGTTTCCTAACGACGTCTTCGGAATGGTATTAAACCTAGAGCAGGACTCAGTGGGAGTAGTTATTCTTGGTGAAGACCGAGAAATCGTAGAGGGTGATACTGTCAAGCGCACCAAAAAAATTGTGCAGGTTCCTGTTGGCGAAGCACTTTTGGGCCGGGTGGTAAATCCATTGGGGCAACCCATCGACGGCAAAGGACCAATTGATGCAGAAGCCATTCGTGAGGTGGAGTTAAAGGCCCCGGGTATTATTGCTCGTCAGCCTGTGCATGAGCCACTTCAAACCGGCATTAAGGCGATTGACTCGATGATTCCCATAGGAAGAGGTCAGCGGGAACTTATCATTGGCGACCGTCAAACTGGAAAGACCGCGATTGCAATTGATACGATTATTAATCAAGCCGACCAAAATGTTCACTGTTTCTATGTGGCTATTGGTCAAAAGAAATCTACAGTGGCACAAGTTGTGGAAAGATTGAGACAAACGGGCGCACTGGAATATACCACGGTTATAGCAGCAACAGCCTCTGACTCCGCACCGCTTCAGTTTTTGGCCCCATTTGCCGGATGTGCCATGGCTGAATATTTTCGGGATTCAGGTCGACATGCATTAATAGTTTACGATGACTTAACAAAACAAGCTCAGGCCTACCGACAGATATCATTGTTGCTCCGTCGACCGCCAGGTCGAGAGGCTTATCCTGGAGACGTTTTTTATCTTCACTCGCGTTTGCTGGAGCGTGCAGCTAAGATGAGTGACGAGCAAGGGGCGGGTTCACTCACGGCTTTGCCAATCATCGAAACGCAAGCGGGTGATATTTCTGCCTACATTCCTACGAATGTGATTTCAATCACCGACGGACAGATCTTTCTAGAATCAGAATTGTTTTATAAAGGCATTCGTCCAGCGGTGAGTATGGGTAAGTCGGTATCACGGGTGGGTGGTGCTGCCCAAATTAAGGCCATGAAACAAGTAGCTGGTTCTCTTAAATTGGAGCTAGCCCAGTTTCGTGAACTAGAGGCCTTTGCTGCATTTGCATCCGATCTAGATGCGGCCACTCAAGCTCAATTGGCCAGAGGTCAGCGGCTAGTAGAGATTTTAAAGCAGCCTCAATACACACCTTACCGTGTGGAAAAGCAGATCGTACTAATTTTTGCGGCCACCCATGGGTACCTTGACGGAATATCAGTGTTTGATTCTAAGCGGTATGAAAGCGAGCTCCTTGATTTCATGGGTCAAAAATACAAGGGCGTTCTAGAATCTGTGGCAAAAGAAAAAAAGATCACCGAAGAAATAAGAAACTCCGTGCGAGAGGCATTGGATGAATTTAAGGCGATCTTTAAGTCCACAACAGCCCAATAAGGTTTAGGCATGGCGAATTTAAAAGATATTCGGCAACGCATCTCGAGTGTAAAAAACACCCAGCAAATCACTCGGGCTATGAAGATGGTATCGGCTGCTAAATTGAGACGGGCGCAGGAAAATATCCAACACATGCGGCCCTATGCTCAAAGCATATTGTCAGTTATTGCTGACGTGGCAGCCACCCATCGAATCAGCCATCCATTGCTCAGTCAAAGTAGCGAAAGTAAAAGAATACTTTTGGTGGTCATTAATAGCGATAGAGGCTTGTGTGGTGCCTTTAACAACTCAGTGAACCGCTATGTAGAAAACTGGCACAATAAGAATAAGGGTAAATACGACCAACTCGATTACATCTTTATCGGCAAAAGAGTGGCCGATTATTTTAAGAGGGAAGACCTCAACGCTGTGGATGTGATGCTGAATCTTGCAAAAGACATTTCGTATGTGAAAGCGGCACAGGTGGCTGAAAAATTGATGAAAGCCTACACCGGTGGTCAATACGATGAAATTCGATTTATTTACAACGAGTTTAAGTCGGCCATATCGCAGAATTTAGTCACAGAAACGCTTCTGCCTGTAGATGTGAGTCAGTCGACTTTTGCTGAAGCTGAGCATCAGTTTGCCACGGATTTGATTTTTGAACCGCAACCTGAAGCTATCATTGACGAACTGTTGCACAAGCATTTTGCTGTCCAGGTTTATCGGTGCATGAGTGAAAGTGTCGCCGCAGAACATGCCGCTCGAATGACGGCCATGGAGAACGCAACGAATAATGCTAAAGATATGATTTCAAAATTAACTCTGACTTATAACAAATTACGCCAGGCCGCGATCACTACAGAACTAATAGAGATCACGAGTGGTGCAGAGGCACTATAAAAAACGCAGGAGCAATAATGGCACAAGGTATAGTAAAACAAGTAATGGGTCCCGTAGTCGACGTGGAATTTACAGGTGGAGATGTTCCGCGAATTTTTAATGCGTTAAAGGTAACAAATCCATCTATTTCTAAGGAAGAAGGCAACTTGGTCTTAGAGGTGGCGCAACACTTAGGTGATCGAGTTGTACGCACGATCGCAATGGACTCCACAGATGGTTTAGTCAGAGGCTTGAAAGTGGAAGACACAGGAAACATGATCACAACTCCTGTGGGAAATGAAGTGCTTGGTCGGATTATGAACGTCACTGGACAGCCAGTGGATCAAGCGGGTGATATTACAGCTAAAGAATATTGGCCCATTCATAGATTGGCCCCCAAATTCGAAGATCAATCCACCGCTGCTGAAATGTTGATGACTGGAATTAAAGTGGTAGACCTTCTCGCCCCTTACGCTAAGGGTGGTAAAATTGGTTTATTCGGTGGTGCGGGTGTTGGTAAGACGGTTTTAATTCAAGAATTAATTCGGAACATTGCTACAGAACACGGTGGTTATTCCGTTTTTGCGGGTGTTGGAGAAAGAACCCGTGAAGGAAATGACCTGTTTCGCGAAATGACCGAATCGGGAGTTATTGAGAAAACAGCACTTGTGTTCGGACAAATGAACGAGCCACCTGGAGCCCGGGCGCGAGTGGCATTGACGGCCTTGACTCAAGCAGAATACTTCCGCGACCGAGAAGGACAAGACGTTCTTTTGTTCGTTGATAATATTTTCCGATTTACGCAAGCCGGTGCCGAGGTATCGGCTCTCTTGGGTCGGATTCCATCTGCCGTGGGATATCAGCCTACGCTTTCGACAGAAATGGGTACTTTGCAGGAGAGAATTACTTCCACAAACAAAGGGTCTATTACGTCAGTTCAGGCTGTTTACGTTCCTGCGGATGACTATACAGATCCAGCGCCGGCTACCACATTCACTCACTTGGATGCGACGACAAACCTCGACCGGGACATCGCTGCCTTAGGTATTTATCCAGCGGTGCATCCATTGACTTCAACATCACGTCTTCTTGATCCCCAGATTGTGGGTGAGGAGCATTACCAAACGGCTCGAGAACTTCAGTCTCTTCTTCAAAGATATCGAGAACTTCAAGATATTATTGCGATCTTGGGTATGGACGAGTTGAGTGAAGACGACAAACTAGTAGTTGCACGAGCCAGAAAAGCTCAGAAGTTCTTGTCGCAGCCGTTCTTTGTGGCGGAGCAATTTACCGGACTACCAGGTCGATATGTGGACATCAAAGATACGGTAAGAGGCTTCAGAGAAATTATTGATGGTAAACATGATAGCGTTCCTGAACAAGCCTTCTACTTGGTAGGTACGATTGAAGAAGCGTTAGAAAAGGCGAATAACCTATAAAGGTCGATTATTTATGTTTACATTGACGTTGGTCACGCCAGAAAAAAAATTGATCACGAATTTGGAAGTGGATGAGGTACTTGTTCCAGGCTTTCGAGGCGAACTCAATATTTTGCCTGGGCATGCCCCATTGATGACAACGCTCCATGCGGGAATTTTGCGATACCGAAAAAAGGGTGCTACGGACTTTGGGAAAGCTTCAATAAGTTGGGGCTATTGCGAAGTGAACCCGACGGGAATTAAAGTGTTGGCCGATACGGCTGAGCTGCCATCTGAAATTGATAAGCATCGAGCAGAAAAAGCGTTCAAAGAGGCGCAAGATCGATTGATGATGGCCAATATACCTGTGGAAGAGATGACGCGTCTCCAGCGAAAAATACAACGGGCGCAAGCTCGTTTGGAATTAATGGATTAGTCGGCAGCTAATGGTTTTTTATAGCTGATCTTTCGGACTTTTTTTTTCTGTTCCGCCGGCAATCGGTCGTTTTCGATCAGATAATTGGCAATCCATTGGCCCGTGCTATAATTTCGAGTATTTATATTTATCACGGCACGATAGTGCCGGGTGTTTTCCACCACCGCTGGATGGTATGAGTTGATCACGAAAATGCGGTTTTTAATTTCAGGATCAAGATTTTTTAGGATCCGAGCTGTTCCCACTCCCGTCACGTAAAAAATGCCAAGACTTTGTGGTTTTTTGTTTAAAAGAGATTCTAATCGGTTTTTTTGCCCTCTTTTTAAGGCTACGAATTCTACTGGGTTTGGAATTGATTTTTTAATAGACGTGTAAAATTGGTAATCCGCAGACATCACAACAAGTGGCACCAACGAATCGATACTATTTTCGTAGAAGGAATAACCTCGTAGAGACTTCTCCATATTTGCCACAGAGATTTCGTTGGTAACTAACTTTAAATCAGAGAGGTAGCGATTCATTTCGATTTTCAGCTGCTTAGGATTGATGCGGTCGGGAAGCTTTTTGTCGGACAGGCCCATTTTTAAGGCCACTATTCGCCGAACACTCTGATCAATTCGGGCCATGGGTAGGCGCCCAGCCTTTACGGCATCTACCACAGCAGACACAGCCGCCTTTTGATGCCGTGGCTGCCATGCCACCATAATCATGTCGCATCCGGCTTCAATGGCAGCAATAGCGCGCTCGCCAACACTCTGAATTTTTTCTGCCCCGGTCATTTCAATATCGTCAGTGATGATCAGGCCTTCATAGCCCATCTTTCCCCTTAGCGTTTGTTCTACTAGCACTTTGGAATAGGTGGCTGGCAGACCAGAAGGGTCAATGTTAGGAAAAGCCACGTGAGCAACCATTATTGCTGAAGGCAATTTTGTATTGGCTAAGTGAGCAAAGGGTACGAGGTCCGATTTTTCTAGCTCTTCCAGTCCAATGAGTTTTTTAGGCATAGTATGGTGACTGTCCTGAACGATGCCCCCGTGACCAGGAAAATGTTTAAGGGTGGGTATAATACCTGAGGCCTGCAGCCCGCGAGCAAAATTTTCGCCCATGACCTTCACCGCCTGTGGGTCGGGACCAAATGCACGGTTGCCAATGAAATTGTTGATAAAAGGATCTGATAGATCAACAACAGGGGCTAGATTCATATTAAAGCCCAAAGTGTCGAGGATTTTGCCGGTGAGCAGGCCCACTTTCTGCGTTAGTTCAGGGTTGTCAGCTTCACCCATAGCCAGCGCGCTGGGCGGAGCTGGACGTGATTTAATGCGAGTGACTGTGCCACCTTCTTGATCGACCATAATAAAAGCGGGAAGGCCAGTGGTGTCTATGGAGAGCTTCTGCAAGTCAAAATTTAGAGATGCGATTTGTTCAGGAGTCTTAATGTTCCGCTTAAAAGCTATAATTCCGCCTGGTTTATAGGATCTGAATTTGTTGCTGAACGTTCGGGACATTGTGGACCCGGCATAACCAAAAATAAAGAGTTGTCCCACTTTTTGTTCTAAGGACATTTTATTTATGGTGGAGTCAATGGACTGGACATTTGTCGAAGGGACAATCGGGGATCGTGAATAGGAAAACTCCGGGACGAAAAGCCCTAAACCGAGCAAGACTAAGGAAAGTTTTTTTAGCTCTAACCGCATTTTTATAAATTTACCACACAGGTTTTTAAAAATATTCAGTATAATTAAACTATGCACCTTTGTCCGGACACAAAACTGTTGATCAAAAGTCTCATAGTACTCGGAATTTTTTCTGTATCACTTGAGGTTTATTCGAAGGAATTTTCAGATAAAGAATTAATCGAACGTGGCCTCGTGGAATTAGAGCAAAAGCCGGTATCCATCAATTCAGAGACCAGAAAAATTGAGCTTTTTAAATACAGAGAAAGAAGAAAAAAGACAGGCGTAAGTTACGCTTTTGGTCTTAGCCAGTTTCAGCCCATCAACTACGAACCTGACTTTCTAACTCTAAGTTTTCAAGATCTCTATGGTGTGGGCACATCGAACATGGCCGAGTTTCAGATGTTCTTTAGAAGAAATTATAGTTTTGCCACAGCGGGTATAGAGTTGGGTTTTGGATTTTACCAACGAAAGTCGCAAGACCCTGATCCAGGTTATACCATAACCCTACAGCCAATGAGAGTTGGCGGCAGATTGGCCTTCGATACAGTGTGGCCCGAGCCCTACTTTGTGCCATATGTTGCGGCAGGGGGATATTTCGTGTTTTTCGGAGAAGAAGACGCCACGCGCGCGTTCAAAGGGGTTACACAAATGGCTCCTTATGCCACTTTGGGAATGGCGTTTCAGTTGGACTGGATGGACCCTATAGGTGGATTTAATTCTCATATAGAACACGGCATACAAAATACATTTTTGTATGTGGAGGGTCGGACTTTCATAGCTTCATCTGTGGCTCGCGATCCAGACTTCAGCACAGATATTCATCTAAATATGGGTCTAGATTTAGAGTACTAAGATCAACACAGTTTTGTGAGGTACTGCAGTTCTTCTAATACTCTTGGCCAAGTGATTTCGTTCATTCGAATTTTAAAACGACTATCGGGAGCTATTGAGTATTTTTTATTCTCGCGACTAGCAAGACGCACAACTTCATCTGTAGGCAATGGGGTAGCTTCTGTGAAGCTCAGTGCTATAGAATTTCTTCCAGCACTTAAATCTTTTATTCCTAAATCTCGGCACATTTTTCGAATCAACATGACACCAAACAGATTAATCACTGACTCCGGCGGTTTGCCAAATTGATCTCGCAACTCGTCTTCAATTCCATCCACGTCGTGGTCATCGTTAATTTCCGCCAATGCTTTGTAATAGGAGAGTCGAATTCTAATATCTGGAATGTAGCCATCTGGAATAAGGGCCGCAATTGGCAAATTAATCTCGGGTTCAACGGTATCCACAGTTGGCGCAAGGCCTTTTTTCTCTTGCACGGCCTCTTCGAGAAGCTCCAAATACAACTCATATCCTACGGCATTAATGTGCCCACTTTGCTGTCCGCCCAGTATGTCCCCTGCGCCTCTTAGTTCCAGATCGTATTGGGCAACTCTGATTCCGCTTCCCAACGCTGTATTTTCTTGAATTATTTTAAGGCGTTCTTGTGCCACAGGGTCCAAGCGTTTTTGAGGAGGGACTAAAAGATAACAATAGGCTCGATCTTTGCTGCGGCCAACACGTCCGCGAAGCTGGTACAATTGGCTTAACCCAAATTGTTGAGCGTCGTTGATAAACATAGTGTTGGCTCGGGGAATATCCATCCCCGATTCAATAATGGTTGTGCATACGAGTATATCGAGGTCATGATTGAAAAATTTTATCATTGTTTTTTCAAGTTGCCCCTCATTCATTTGGCCATGGGCAATAGCCATACGCACAGATGGGAGTATCTCACGCAATTCCGAAGCGATGGCATCAATGCTTTGCACTTTATTGTGCAAGAAAAATACTTGCCCACCTCGATCAAGCTCACTTTCTACGGCACGCTTAATTGTTTCTTTGTCGAATTTTGTAACAAATGTTCGAGTGGGTAACCGATCAACAGGAGGAGTGTTGATAATACTCAAGTCGCGAATACCGACAAGACTGAGATTGAGCGTGCGAGGTATGGGTGTTGCTGACAGTGCCAAAGTATCCACTTCCGTCTTGATCTGACGGATTCGTTCTTTGTGTTTAACACCAAACTTTTGTTCTTCATCTATAATGAGTAAGCCAAGGTCTTTAAACCCGATGTCTTTACTCAACAATCTATGAGTTCCAATAACAATATCAACTTTGCCAAGTTTCATATTGTCGATGGTCTTTTTTATGTCCACTCGATCGACAAACCGATTAAGAGCTTCAATGGTAACCGGCCAACCCCGGAAGCGGCGCTTAAAAGTTTCAAGGTGCTGAAAGGTTAAAATAGTGGTCGGCGCAATAACGGCCACTTGTCGTCCATCTTGTACCGCTTTGAAAGCCGCTCGCATCGCAATTTCAGTTTTGCCAAAACCCACGTCCCCGCAAACAAGTCTGTCCATGGGGGTGTCTTGAGTCATATCACCGAGGATGTCATCGATGACCTTAAGTTGGTCTTCGGTTTCTTCATAGGGAAACTGATTTTCAAACATCAAATAATCTTCATCGGGTACCGAAAATGAAGGGCGCTTTACTTGTGCACGCTTGGCGTAAAAATCCAATAGCTCTGCTGCCATATCACGAAGCTTGGCCTTCACCTTGGTTTTGGCTTTGGCCCAGCCAGTACCACCCAGTTTATCTACGAGCCGAGCAGATCCTGGGCCGGAGTACTTTTGAATTTGTCCCACACGGTAAACAGGCAAGTAGAGCTTATCGTTGTCTTTGTAGCTAAGGTGAATAAACTCAGCGTCGACGCCATTAATGGGCATTACGGTGAGGCCTTCGTAAATTCCGACCCCGTGCAGTTTATGTACGATCAGGTCTCCCACCTTTAAATCGCCAAAACTGAGAGCGTGTGTTCGTTGTGTGAGCGTGCCTTGTGATTTATATTGGCGACGATGACTTTTGTGTCCAAAAAAATCATCGTCTCGCAAAAATATAAGGTGGTCTTCAATAAACCGCTGACTGGCGGCGACTCCGCGAGGGATGATGTGAATCAGTTTTTCCTGTTGAAGTTGTTGTTGCTGCCATTCTTGCCAGAGATGCTCGTCGTCTTTCAAGATCTCCGGTTCAAAGCCGGCAGTTTCCAAGAGATGCTTAAGTCTCTGGCATTGATTAAGAGTATGAGATGTGACAAATACAGTTTGGGATTCTTGTTTCCAGCCCCGGATTTTTTCGCCAACAAACTCAGCAAGAGCACTTGAATTATGAGAGAAGCCCAAGCAGGCCTTTCGAAATTCGTCCATGCCCGCAGTTCGAAAATCAATCAGAGAAAGATCGGCATCCTGGGTGGGGCCATCCTGAATGTGAATTTTCATTAGGGAAATTTTCCGAGAATCGATAGGCATATCGATGGAATCAAAGGGAGCGAAGATTTTTTGATAGTCTACACAAATCGGAATAGAGTGAGGCTTATTGAACTCAGACTTGAGAGAGCCTAAAAGACTATCACTTTGGTGCTGCACTTCAATAGAGTCTAATAACCAAACATTAACGGGTTCTGAAAAATGATCTGTAGGGCTTTGTAGATTCGAATAAAAATAAGGAAGCAAAAAATCTACACCGTGAAAATATTGCTGTTGCAAGATTGACCGCTGTAGGTCTTTTATTTCATGTGGGTCAACATCGCGCCCCACGACACTGGCAGCAAACCCTTGGGCGACAGCTTGGACGTTTTCATCGGAAAAGATAGCTTCGCGAGGAGGAATGATAGTCAACGTCGGAGTCTCTTCAAGGCTTCTTTGTGTATCAGGATCAAAATATCTAAGAGAATCTACGTCATCGGCAAACAGTTCTATTCGAACGGGGTAGCGATGAGCGGGTGAAAAAACATCAATGATACCACCGCGAATACTAAACGTGCCAAGATCTTCGACCAACGGCACAGATCGATAGCCCAATTTCGACAAATGCAGAGAAAAATCATTAGGCAGGGTTTGGTTCTTCTTTAAAAAAATCCGATGATTGGCCAAGATTTTAAAGGGCAACGTTTTTTGCATGATTGACGATGCGGACGCCAAAAAGATTTGGCCTGGCCGGGCCGTTTGGGCGGCGTTGAGCCAACCCATTCGTTCGCCAATAATTTGAGCACTGGGATACAGACCCGAATACAGGTCCATATCAAATCCCGGCAAAATGTGAACTTGCAGGGTAGGGTCAAAAAACTCCAGAGCTTCCTGCAGTTTCAATAAGTCTTCGTCCAAGGAAACAACGGCAAGATTGGGGCGGGAGCGGACAACCTCGGATTGTTGGTCAGAAAGCAGGGCGGCCAAGGCGAACCAAGACTGTGTGCCCACCAATAGTGCATGTGCAACATCCCGCTTCGCAAATTCGCGGTCTAACTTTGAATGTGCCGTCAGCCTCAAGCCATTGACGTCGACCATGATCAAAAATCTCCGTGATTTCGGTAAAAGAAGGCCACAACAGAAGTCCCGGCCAAGGGGGGCGTGCATCCCCCAGCAGCACGGCCCGAGTGGCCGCATGTCGTCTTCGGATTGCGTCACTGCGTGCCGCAACCCGGATACGCCAAGCACATCGGGATGTGCTGCTGGGGGATGCACGCCCCCCTTGGCCGGGACTTCTGTTGTGGACCCCGTTGGGGACTAGACTTATGTTTTTAACTCGATGCATGCAAATTAATAACGCGGACCGCGCCGCATAATTTCAGGTGGGTGGCGGAAACATATCTCGTTGATTCCATTCTATTTTCTTGGTTTCTCTGAATCCCATTTGTATAAGAAGACTTACGTGTATTTTTGCCCATAAGTGCAGATCGGGGTGGTTTGCGCTTTTCATGTTTGTTTAGCAACGAGTTGGGAGCGTCTTCGATGATTTCATTGGTCCCCATAATAGTATTAACGGTCATAGTTACGGCATTTGGAATTTTGCTCGTCACTGTAGCAGCTAAGCTCGGCCCGAAATTGAAGCAATCAAAAGTTCAACTTTCATCCTATGAGTGTGGCATTGAAGAGCAACTTAGTGGCCATTCGAAAATGCCAGTGAAATTTTATCTAACAGCCATTTTATTTATTCTTTTCGATATCGAGATTATTTTTATGTATCCGTGGGCCGTAACCTATGGCGATTTTATTGCTGAGGGGCACGGCGTTTATGTTTTTGGGGCGATGGCGGTGTTTTTATTGATATTTATTTTTGGTCTCTTTTGGGAGATCAAGTCTAAAGCCTTAGAGTGGGAATAAGCTATGGGTGGCGATTTATTTGAGATTTCAGTGAATGTGATCAAGCTCGTGGCCATCTTTTTGTTGATGGTTCAGTTGGTGCCGTTGCTAGTGTGGGTGGAGCGCCGTGGATCGGCGTTTATTCAAAACCGGTTGGGGCCGAACCGCGTTGGGCCTTTGGGTTTAATGCAGTTGTTGGCAGATGCCGTTAAGTTTTTATTTAAAGAAGAGTTTGTTCCCGGAAAGGGCAGACAACTCATTTTTTACGCCGCACCCGTTATTGCCTTGGTACCGGGGGCATTGGCATTTTCGGCAATCCCTTTAGCTCCAGCTGTTGAGTGGGGGGAATACCGATTTCCCATTCAAGGATTTGAAATCGGCATTGGAATTGTTTTTGTTTTAGGGGCGTCGTCCTTGGCGGCTTATGGACTGCTCATGGCGGGTTGGGGATCTACCAACAAATATTCTTTGCTCGGAGCATTGCGAGCTTCTGCTCAAGTTATCAGCTATGAGTTGGCCTTGGGACTTTCTTTGGTGGGTGTGCTCCTTATTTATAACACATTTGATTTTTCAGAAATGATTGCGTTGCAGGCGGGTCCTCTCGCGTTTGAATTTATGTCAAAGCAAATCGTGATTAGTTGGTTGCCCAACTGGGGGATTTTCTATCAACCCTTGGGTGCCATATTATTTTTTGCCGCCACATTTGCAGAGACCAATCGTTTGCCATTTGATTTACCGGAGGCTGAAGCGGAGCTAGTGGCCGGCTACCATACCGAGTACGGCGGCCTTAAAATGTTGATGTTTTATATAGGCGAGTATGGACATATGCTTGTCTCGGCCGCATTGATGGCCACCCTTTATTTTGGTGGTTACCAAATTCCTGGTGTGGCGCCACAGCAAGTTGTGGACTATTTGGCAATGAATGGCTGGAGCCCAGATGCCGCTTCAGCCCTCAGCGCTTTGTTCCATCATTTGGTGTTATTGGTGAAGGTGCTGTTTTTTCTTTGGGTGTTTATTTGGGTGCGTTGGACACTGCCACGGTTTAGATATGACCAATTGATGGATCTTGGCTGGAAGAGCATGTTGCCGTGGGCACTTTTTAATACGGTGCTGACGGCCGTGGTCGTTCTTGTGGCGCGTTCTTTCTAACGGAGTAATTATGGATATTGGTAATTTAGTTTTCTATGGTCTGGCAGCACTCATTACATTGTTTTCTGTAATGGTATTGCTCGAATCAAATCCAATTATGTCGGCCTTATACTTAGCGCTGTCGATGGTTGGGTTGTCATTTTTGTTTTTCCAACTGCAGGCCTATTTTATTGCCGGCGTCCAGTTGGTTGTCTACGCAGGAGCAGTGATGGTCCTGTTTGTCATGGTGCTGATGTTATTTGATTTAAAAAATGAGGACAGCGCTTTCACCAAGGGCAAACTATCTGGCTTTTTGAAAATTTCTGCAGCGGGGTTGTTTGCAGGAATGGTTTTGGGAGCGGCCGTTCAAAGCGTTGAGCTATTTGACTTAGAGCCGATTCCTGCATCTACGGTGGCTCATCAGGTCGCCAGCACAAAGCAGCTCGGGATTTTGTTGTTTACAAAATATCTGCTAGCCTTTGAGGTTTTGGGCTTGCTGTTGCTGCTTATTGCAATTGGAGCGGTGGCATTGGCTCGAATGAAGGGAGGCACCCATGCCAAATCTTGAACTTGCAACGCAGGTCGGTCTGGTTCAGTACCTTTTGTTGTCGGCTGTGTTGTTTACTGTGGGAATGTTGACCGTTTTACTTCGACGAAATGTGATTGTGATGTTGATGGGGATAGAGTTGATGTTAAATGGCGTCAATTTGTCTTTCGTGGCCTTTAGTCACTTTTTGGGGGACATCAATGGCCAGGTGATGGTGTTTTTTGTGATGACTGTCGCAGCAGCTGAAGCCGGCGTGGGTTTGGCTTTGGCGGTAGCTATCTTTAAACAATTTAAAAAAATTGACATTAGAGATTTTGAACACCTGAAGGGCTAGAGGAAATTTTCATGCAAGAAAAACTGATGTTTGGCATTTTGATCTTGTCGCCCCTGGTGGGATTTTTAATCAACGGACTGCGATATAGGAGTGCGAATTATAAGTTGGCAGGGTCGGTGGCCACCGTAGCAGCGCTGATCTCTTTTGTCACAGCGGCATCGTTGGTATTAAAGCTTGTGGGTCTGCCAGGTGGCGAGCGCGTCCTTAAGGCAGACTATTTTAGCTGGATGGCTGTGGGACAGTTTGAAGCGCGGGCAGCGTTTTTATTGGATCAAATTAGCGCCATTATGGTTTTGGTCATTACTGGGGTAGGAGCTCTTATCCATCTTTTTAGCATTGGATATATGTCCCATGACGAAAGGCCCACTAAGTATTTCGCTTACCTCAACTTATTTTTGTTTAACATGTTGCTACTTGTGTTGGGCGACAACCTATTGGTGATGTTTGTAGGATGGGAGGGCGTTGGCCTTTGTTCCTACTTGCTTATTGGCTTCTGGTTCACAGACAAAGAGAAGGCCGCAGCGGGTATGAAGGCATTTATCACCAATAGAATAGGTGATGCTGGGTTTTTGCTAGGTATATTCTTGCTATTTATGACCTTTGGTACGGTTAATTTTGCAGAGCTTGCCGGTAGGATGCCGAGCGTAGCTGAGGCCCTGTGGACGGGGCCAATTACCATAGCCTGTTTGTTTTTATTTGTGGGTGCTGCCGGAAAGTCTGCTCAAATCCCTCTTTATGTGTGGCTGCCCGATGCGATGGCTGGCCCAACCCCGGTTTCTGCTTTAATTCATGCAGCTACAATGGTGACCGCGGGGGTGTACATGATTGTTCGAATGAACGGCGTGTTTATTATGGCCCCGAATGCGATGCTGGTAATTGCCATCATTGGAGCACTAACGGCGTTTTTTGCGGCGACCATAGGTATGACCCAATGGGATATTAAAAAAGTGTTGGCCTATTCGACGGTTTCTCAGTTGGGGTACATGTTTTTGGCTGTAGGTGTAGGTGCCTTTATGCCCGCGATGTTTCACCTTATGACCCATGCATTTTTTAAAGCTCTAATGTTTTTAGGGTCAGGTAGTGTGATTCATGCCATGCATGAAGAACAGGATATGCGAAAGATGGGTGGTTTACGTAAGAAAATGCCCATTACCTACTGGACGTTTATGGCGGGATGGGTGGCGATTATTGGTTTGCCGCCCTTTGCTGGTTTTTTTAGTAAAGATGAAATCCTTTGGTTTACCTACAGTAGCCAATACGGCAGCAAGATTTTATGGTTTGTTGGATTAGTCACTGCAGCCCTAACCGCGTTCTATATGACTCGTCTGATGGCGCTCGTGTTCTGGGGTAAAAGTCGAGTGCCTGAGGGAACAAAGCCGCACGAGTCGCCGCTTGTGATGACATTGCCACTAATTGTGCTGGCGATCTTATCTGTAGTTGGTGGATGGGTGGGAATTCCCCACGCGATTCTCCACTACTTGCCAGGACATATGCCGCATGTATTAGAAGAATGGCTCAAAACCAGTGTGGCACCCATTAGTCTTTTACACTCATCAGAGGCATTAGAATTTATTCTAATGGGAATCTCGGTATCCTTAGCGGCAGTATCAGCACTTTCGGCCTATTATCTTTATGTTTTATATCCTGAAAAACCAAAAGAACTCGTATCGCATTTTGGAAAGGTCCATCAGTGGGTTTCTAACAAATATTGGGTGGATGAATTTTACTTTGCTAGAATCATTAACCCAATAGTCGATTTGGGTAAAAACTTGTGGCTCTATATAGACGTGAATTTTGTAGACAAGCTCACTTACAGTGCGAGTGAATTGGTTAAGAGTTCGGCAACAGGATTGAAGTCGTTGCAAACTGGAAATATGCAGCAGTACGCCATGTTGGTTGCACTCGGCGTCGTGGCAACAATCATGTTTGTGTTTTTTGCGGGGTAATCCATGTTAACAAGTTTGATTTTTTTACCGGCAATATTGGCATTGATAGTATTAGTTTTGCCCAATGAAAAGCTGGTGCGTTGGGTGAGCCTTGTCGGTTCAGCAGGTGTTTTTGTCGCCAGTTTGGTCTTGTTAGGAACGTATGATCCGTCGACGGCGGCCATACAATTGGCTGAACGATATGAATGGATACCCTCAGTTGGAATCTCGTACTTTGTCGGGCTCGATGGAATCTCCATATGGCTGGTGCTTTTAACAACCTTTTTAACGCCATTGGTGGTGTTGGGTAGCTGGACGGGCATAACTAAACAAATCAGCGGTTTTCATGCGGCATTGTTGTTTCTTGAAACCACTATGATTGGAACATTTCTCGCGTTGGACGCGGTGGTGTTTTATGTGTTTTTCGAGGCAGCGTTGATTCCCATGTATTTTATGATTGGAATTTGGGGCGGCCCTCGGCGAATTTATGCCACAGTTAAGTTTTTCATCTATACTATGCTTGGCTCCCTCTTTATGTTGGTGTCCATTATCGCCATGATGTTTATGGTTGCTGAGCAGATGCCTGAAGTGGGGCTAAGTGCAGATCTGCTGCACTTTTATCAGCTTAAAATTCCCTTTGTTGGTGGGGAATTTTTTAGCACTCAAACACTACTATTTTTTGGATTCGCCTTGGCTTTCGCCATTAAAGTTCCGGTCTTTCCGTTTCATACGTGGCTGCCGGATGCCCACGTGGAGGCACCAACGCCAGGTTCAGTTATTCTAGCTGGAGTGATGCTGAAAATGGGTACCTATGGATTTTTACGGTTTGCTATACCGTTATTTCCGCAAGCCGTAGAGCATTGGTCATGGTTATTTCTTTTGATCGGTGCATTTGGCATTATTTATGGTGCGTTGGTGGCAATGGTTCAGCCAGACATGAAAAAGCTGGTGGCCTATTCATCGGTATCTCACATGGGTTACGTGATATTGGGAATGTTTGCGCTCAATGCTTATGGAATAACAGGTGGTTTATATCAAATGTTAAACCACGGCATCAGTACGGGTGCTCTGTTTCTGCTTGTCGGTATGATCTATGACAGAACCCATTCAAGGGAAATCAGTCGATACGGAGGATTAGCCGTAGCCGCTCCGATTTTTACCATACTGTTTATCATCGTCACTTTGTCGAGTATTGCGGTTCCCCTGACAAATGGGTTTGTCGGAGAGTATTTAATTTTGATGGGGACATTTATGGCCAGCAAACCCTACGCCATTTTAGCTGTTCTTGGGGTGGTGCTAGGTGCGGCGTACATGCTCTGGATGGTGAAGAGAGTCTTTTTTGGAGAAGCTGGTGAGTTGGTGAAGAAGTCAGGGGCTTCTTTAGATGTGAATTTGAGAGAGATCTTAGTGATGGCGCCATTGGTTTTAATGATTTTCTGGATGGGAGTCTATCCGAATCACTTTTTAGATATCACTAAATCGAGCGTGGATAATCTCGTTAAAAATCGTCACAATTATTCACTAGAGCTTAAAGTGGCGGAGGACAAGTAGATGGAATTTAGTTTTGGGCTTTCTGATTTGGTCTTGGTTTCTCCCTTAGTGGTTTTGTTTTTGCTGAGTATAGTGCCGCTGACGATAAAAGTGTTGGGTGGAAATCGTGAGCCAAACCCCAATATGACTTTGGTGTACGGGCTGGCGGGCGTTATAGGCGCGGCTATTTTTGTAGTTGCCAGTGCGCCACGGGTTTTATCTGAGTCTGTTACGGCTTTTAGTGGTTCGCTCGTCTTTGACGGGGTGGGAACTGTAGGATCTCTGGTGGTGCTGGCCTCTTTATTTTTGACGCTTCTGTACTCTCGAGAGAGCTATGCAATGTGTGACCATCAGTTTTCAGAAAAAGTTTTTCTGATGATGAATGCTGCTATTGGAATGTTGTTGTTGGCTTGGGCCAGCGACTTAATCATGGTGTTTATTAGTATAGAGCTGATGTCGCTCTGCCTTTACATCTTGATTGCTTTAAGCCAAGAAGAAAAGCTATCGAAAGAAGCTGCATTTAAATATTTTATTTTAGGTAGTTTTGCTTCAGCAATTTTCTTGTACGGTGTGGCCTTTATTTATGGAACGGTGGGCAGTGTGCAGCTGCCAGTGATCAGAACACAGGCTGTAGAGCTAATTTCATACAGTCGATTGTTTTTGATGGGGATGGTTCTGACCATTTTAGGTTTTTGTTTTAAGGTCGCTATTGCGCCCTTTCACTCATGGGCGCCAGATGTGTATGAAGGAGCGCCGACCACGTTGACGGGGTTTATGGCTACGTCAGTGAAGGTGGTAAGTTTTGTGGCGTTCCTCCGGCTAATTACTACAAATCCTTTGCAAGGTGTGAGGGCAGAAACTTTGGTTGATGCACTACAGTGGTTGGCGGCGATTACGATGATGGTGGGCAATATAGCTGCAGTGGTTCAGACCTCATTCAAAAGAATGTTGGCTTACTCGAGTGTGGCTCATTCTGGTTACATAATGGTGGCAATGATTGCAGCTGGAATTGGTGGATCAAGTGTGTTGGGCGCCACGGGAGTTATTTACTATGCAGTGGCATACACAATAATGACATTGGGTGCGTTTGGTGCCATTTCATTGTTTGAAACGAAATACGACAAAAGAGTAGTGATAGATGACATCAAAGGGTTGGCCTACCAGCGACCATGGACAGCTATTTTTATTACGATCTTTATGTTGAGTCTGGCGGGCATTCCTCCAACGATAGGGTTTTTCGGAAAGTTCTATATTTTTTCAGCCGCCGTGAAGCAGGGTCTTTATTGGTTAGCCTTCTGGGGAGTTTTAAGCTCAGTAATCAGTGTTTATTACTACCTGCGCCCAGTGGTGGTGATGTACATGAAAGAATCGGATGAAGTGAGCCTCAGACCGCAAAACGGACTCACTCAATTTTCTATCGCCTTTTCCGCAGCCCTTGTCTTAGTGGGAGGGTTGATCGTTGAGCCCGTATTTCAATACATCTACCGATCAGTTCAACAGTTGTTTTGAATCTAGTATCTTCGCAAAACCGTCATAGCGGATTTAAATCCTGTACGAACAATCTTCTGCAGGATTTTAGCATTTAAACTAAAGTGATCGGCGAAAAACATCTCGTAGTCTTGCGGGCTGGGATGAATGTATATGTAATCCACGTTGGGTTTAAATTTCGTTCGCGTGATTAATATATCCAGAAGTTTTTCGCGGTGCTTGTCTTCGATATCAATCTGTTTCAAATAGCCATCGACGGCATTAATCAGTTTACCCACTTCTTTTTTATACTTGATATGAGAATCGATTTTTTGCTGCACAAGCTGGTACAAGGCTTGGTTAAAGATAATGGGCATTCCATATTCATGCAAAGAACCCACCTCTTTGTTGTAGTGGTAGGGCTGAATGGAGTAGGAGGCGATGACCAAATCACACCCATGATCCGACGCAACGTGAGTAGAGAGAGTGTCACGTATTTCGCCATCAAAAAAGTGAATCTCTTTGCCCTTTTGATTTTCAATCCCCAGGGGCGCAAAAAAAGGTGGAAGACTCGCTGAGGCCGCAGCGGCCTGACTAATGCTGGCATAATTGGCGTACTTCACTTCGTCATTTCGGACCGTTTCGGGGAAACTTCCGAAGATTACCTTCCTAGAATGATTTAACTGTGTGGCGATGATGAACAGGTCTACCCCTAGAGAATCAAAGGAGTTTTCCCGAACAACATTCTCACGGAGGTATTTTTCAAGATTGCGAGCTGAAAACAGGCCATTGACCTTAAATGCTTGTTTTAACAAGGCTTCAAGCCCACCGCTGACAAAGGGTCTTTTTCTCACGAGGTTTTTTAAAAGTTTGCTTGGTTGCGCTGCATCTAGATTGAGTGCAAAAATATCGCGGTAGCTGATGGGCCGAAGATGACCCGGCGAGGACTCATGATTTCTGTTTTTAAATGGCCCACCCAGTCCTGCGCCCTGGGTGAACGCATCAACGATGGCATCAACGTTGTAGCCTGAGGCTAAGAAAGAAACAATAACCGAGCCGGCACTGGACCCGACGTAGGTCTTAAAAGTCATCGAATCGTAGGGGAAATTTTTCTCCACATTTTCCTTAGATCCCCCTGCGAATTCAAAACCCTTCTCTCGAAGGGCCATGCATACGCCAATGTGAAATGCAGCGGCTTTTACCCCTCCACCACTTAACACTAACCCCAGTCGCTTTTTATCCGCAATTCGCATAGGCAGGATATTAGAATAAGTTGACTACTGTGGCTAGGCAAAACCTGACTGGATATGAAGGGTTATCAGTGAATAGTCAGCTCCATTGACCATGAGTAGGCAGAGTTTGACCACCCAGTTCTAGACTAGCATCTCGTCTAGTCCCAACAAAAACTGGCTTTACAGCAAAGGTTCCTGTGGTAGAGTTGAGTAGTCAATGAAGGAGGCCTTAGACGTGGCAGAGGAGAAGTGGTTAAGTCTTACTGAGTATTCAAGTAGATACAAAGTGAGCGTATCCACATTGCGTAGGCGAATTAAGTCAGAAAAAATTGACTACGATTTGCGTGATGGAAAGTACTACCTGCAATCCAAGCCGCTGAAGTCCCTAAAGTTGACACGTGAGGCTAAGAGTGCTGCCCCGACAAGTAGCCATAGAGTATCCGCCGAAGCATTGACCCAATCAGTCAATGATATGGGCCCCTCCCGACCAATGACAGCAGACTTTGCTGCATCATTTGTTGAGGAGAGGGGCCAAGAACAAGCTCGGCCCGATACGACAATGTCAGCAACAGCAAGTGAGTTGTTGGCAGAGTTGAAGCGGGCCTACGCTTTGATTCTCCAAGAAAAAGAAGAGCAGATTTTGCAGCTCAAAGAAGAAGTGGCGGATCTAAAAACTCTGGTCCGCGTTCTTGAGGCCGAAAATGATCGGTTAAAAACGAATGTCACTGAAGCTGCACCCATTGATAGCTGGTTGGGGCAGCTGGGTGACCTAGATATTGAATCCAATACCTAGGTCGAAGATCATTTGATTAAGCAGCACCTTGAGCGACTCTTGGGAACTTGCCTTTTTTGCCACCTTTGGCGCCAGTAGACGGCTTTTTGATGGTTTTCTTGTCAAAGGCCACCGCAAAAACCTCATCTACATTTTCAACGTAAACAAAGTTTAATTCCTTTTTGAATTGTTCCGGTATTTCGTTCACATCTTTTTGATTGGCCAAAGGAACAATCACATTTTTAACACCGTGATTTAGGGCCGCCAGTGCCTTTTCTTTAATTCCGCCCACGGGTAAAACTCGGCCAGTCAGCGTCACTTCACCAGTCATTGCAAAATCCCGCTTTACTGGTGAATCAGTCATTAAGCTAATCAATGCTGTTGCCATGGTGATTCCCGCAGATGGACCATCTTTTGGAATGGCACCGGCAGGTAGGTGAATATGAACTTCCCAGTTTTCAAACCAATCTTCAGGAATATCAAGTTCAGAAGAATGGGCTCTAGCATAAGACATTGCCGCCTGAGCGGATTCTTTCATCACTTCGCCGAGCTGTCCTGTCAGCTTTAAACCACCCTTGCCTTTCATTTTCAGGGCTTCCACGTAAAGGATTTCTCCACCAGCTTGAGTCCATGCCAAGCCCGTTGTGATTCCCACACGATCGTCTTTCAGTTTTTCATCACGAAGAAATCGGGGGGCACCCAAAAATTCGACCACGCGGTCTTTATCTATGGTCACTTTTTCAGTGCGACCATCTACTACTCTTTTGGCAATTTTTCTGCAAATGGACCCTATTTCACGCTCAAGGTTTCGTAATCCCGCTTCTCGAGTATAGTGAGAAATTAGATAATGAAGGCCTTCATCTGTGAATTCAGCGTGTTCAGGCAAAATACCATTATTCTCAAGCTGTCGCTCTATAACATGCTTTTTTGAAATCAACAGTTTGTCGTTTTCCGTATAGCCAGAGATATTGATGAGCTCCATACGATCTCTGAGGGCGGCCGGAATATTATCAATAACGTTCGCAGTGGCGATAAAAAGTACATTACTTAGATCGAAATCAACATTTAGGTAGTTATCTCTAAATTTAGAGTTTTGCTCAGGATCAAGAACCTCGAGCATAGCAGCGCTTGGGTCACCGCGAAAATCTGAGCCCAATTTGTCGATCTCGTCGAGAACGATGACAGGGTTGTTTGACTTTGCTGCCTTTATTGACTGAATAACTTTACCTGGCATGGCACCAACGTAAGTTCTTCTGTGCCCTCGAATCTCAGCTTCGTCTTTCACGCCGCCTAGGGATAATCTTTGATAGGATCGACCCATGGCTTTGGCAATGCTTTTTCCTAAAGAGGTTTTACCAACGCCTGGAGGTCCAGCAAAACATAAAATCGGCCCGCGGAGGTTTTTCTTCTTTAGCTTGCGTACTGCTAAAAACTCAAGAATTCTGTCTTTTACTTTGTGAAGGTCATAGTGGTCTTCATTGAGAATATCTATGGCTCGACCGAGATCTAAATTGTCTTCACTTTTCACATTCCAGGGTAGGTCAACTAGCCAGTCAAGGTATGTGCGTACCATAGATGCTTCACTTGCATCAGGGTGCATTTTTTCTAAGCGGCTGAGCTGCTTGACGGCTTCTTTTTGAACTTCCTCGGGCATGCCCGCTTTCAAAATCTTATCACGCACTTCATCTATATCTTCGGTTTTTGAGTCATTATCTCCGAGCTCATTTTTTATGGCTCGCATTTGTTCGCGCAAGAAATATTCGCGTTGGCTTTTCGACATCTCGTCTTTTGCGGTATTTCTAATGCGTGCCTGCATTTGAAGAACTTCAAGCTCGTTAGCCAAGATATCATTGACTAGTGCCAGTCGTTGTTTCGGATCAAGCGTTTCAAGGACACGTTGGGCGTCAGGAACTTTTAACCCGAGATTGCTAGCGATAAGGTCTGCAAGCCGGCCTGGGTCCGATACGTCGTCTAATACTAAAAGGATATCTGGAGAAAGCATGCGACCAAGAGCAATTATTTTTTCAAGATGTTCTTTGGCATTTCGAATCATAGCCTCAACTTCAATCATAGAGGGCTGATTGGCAGAATCATCTATTTTGTCTATCGCTACTTCAAAGTTGGGTTCGGTTTTAGAAAAGTTTTTGATTTCACCTTTTGCAATGCCTTGAATAAATATTTTCACGCGCCCATCGTTGAGTTTTCGCATGCGCATGATCATTGCGATGGTGCCGACATTATAAATTGATTCAGGGGAAGGATTCTCTTCGGTGATTTCTCGTTGAGAAGCTAAAAAGATGAGCCGTTTTTTTGAAAGCGCTTCTTCTACAGCTCTTATGGACGATTCGCGTCCTACATAAAGTGAAAGAACCATATAGGGAAAAACCACGGTGTCACGAACGGGAAGTAGGGGTAGTGTTTCCGGTATATCAATGATCTTGTCGTCGAAACTCATATTGCCTCCGCTGCTACAGAAATCCAACACCAGCTGGTACTGATTTCTTAACAACTCTTCGGCAAAGAGACTGCGAGCTTTAATAAAAACTTCGTTTTAAAGGTCCTGAATTGTCCTTGATTATTGTTTTTCAGGTCCTAAGGCACCTAAGTGCGCTGAGTCAGGTGCTCCTGTCCGCCTAGCCAATGGTCGAAGCAAAACGTTTTTGCAACTGCTCACGAATTTCAGCCCCCTCTATACTTAGCCGAGTGGCTGGCAGGGCAAGAAGCCGTTCTACCTCTATGGGTTCTTCGGTTTCTTCGCAAATGCCGTAGGTTCCGGCAGCAATGCGGGCCAAGGCCGTTTCGATTTCGAGCAATTGGTGGCGCAGTCTTCGCTGGGCTGCAAGAAACTGATGCTCCTCTAACACCTGTACTGACAAATCGGCTTCATCTTTTCCGACATCGCGACCTTGAAAATTATGGCGATCAGCCTGGTATTGATTGAGTAATGTCTCTTTTTCGGTAATTAGCTTTTCTTTACACATTTCAATTACCCCAGATGTGAGTGTCATGTATCCCCCCTAACACGTCTAATTTGAATCTGGACTGGACCATTGATTGATGGCCCCCCATACGCCCAGGTGAGAATAGGACTTTTTAGCATTAAGAAATGGTTAAATTATTATTTACACCATTTCTAAGCGGCTGATTTAAATGGGGTTTTACTTGCTTTGCGCGGGATCGGTAGAGCGAGTGATTTGTCCCTCTTTCACTGTAAGGGCGAACAGAGGTCGGTCGAGCTCTCGGTTTGATTGAGCATTGATAGAACCCAGGGAGCCAGAAAACTTCTGCAAATTCATCAAATTCTCCCTCAAGTCAGACCGGGTAGTGACCCCGCCTGCGATAAGCTGTCTAAGGATAAGCCCGGCATCATACGCCTGTACTTCAAAAATTCCTGGGGCTGAGCCAAAATTCGCCTGAAAACTTGTGAAAAACCGAGATTGGCGAAACTCCTTATCCGAGTCCAGTAACCCATCCACAAACAGTGCGCCTTCAACCAGAGACTGGCCACGCTTTACCAGAGAGGGAGAATTCCACAAGTTTGTGCCCAAGAGTTTCACATTATTGACCTCTAATACTTTCAACATAGCCGCAATTTGGCCTACCGCCTTAGTGCCATCAGGTACAAACAAGGCATCGAAGTCTATTATTGGAGCTAGAAGTTCCTCAGGGGGCTCCATGCGTTGACTCATTCGTCCCGATTTTTGAAAACGGCTCAAATAACCAGGGCCGAGTTTTTCAACCCAATCAGAATAAAGAAGTCGATACTCATCAGCACGCTCTTCAATATAAAAGGTGCCCACCATCCGTTCAATGTATGTTCGAAAGTCTGTCTCTTTGGGTGGATAAGACTGGGCTGCTGTTATTTGTCCCCCTCTTGACAAGACTTCTTGCCAAAAAAGATTCGTGTACTCTACGCCATAGCTGTCATTTGGATAAAGTACCGCAAACTTTTTAATGTTATGTTGGTTCATGGCTGAACTCACCAACTCTCGAACCTGGGCCTGTGATGTTAATGCATTTCTAAAAATGTATTCACCCACATCAGTGAGGCCAGATTTTTGTGACAAAGCAATGTTGGGAACGCCCAGTTCATCGCATTTTGCGGCAACAGCAACAGATGTCTTAGTCAAGAGGCTACCTACAATAGCGATCACGTGATCCTCAGTCACTAGACGTTCAACCGCTCGTCTGGCTATGTCAGGGTTACTTTCGCTGTCAATCACTGCCAGTTTGAAGTCCGAGCGCTCTCTGCCGTAAACTCCGAGTCCTAACTGCAGGCCCTTAAGAGTTCGGTATCCCACATTGGCATGTCGTCCAGAAAGAGGTAGAATGGCACCAATAGTTCGAGGTTCCACTTTTCTACGAGCCTCGATTTGTGCAATCAATTCACCAGCCCGTCGACCGAGGTCTGATTCTGGACTGATCTCTACAAGAGTTTCGAAATAATTTCTGGCTCCCCGATAATCACGTTGCTCAAAGAGGGTCAATCCCACTTTATATATAGCGTAGGGTTGTACGGTCTTGAAATAGGAGTCATTGGCTACCACTTTCAATTCGTCATCATTGAGTTGTGACGATACAAAATCAGAAGCCCTGATTCGAAACGACTGCCTCGTTTTTTCAGCAGGCGCATTTTCAGCGATAAAAACCATTGATTTCAATGAATCAATGCGATCTCCCAATTGATTGGTTATTGTGTATTGCAGGAGGTGTAAGTCCAGGCGGAGGTCGAGGCCAATGTTCTTAAAGTCCAGTCCCTGATGGGTCACACTGAGGGCTTCATCATAGCGGCCCAATTTTGTCAGGCTTTTTGCGGCTCCAAGCAGCGCGTCGACTTCACGTGGGCTGAAAAATTGTGAGTTAACTACAGACATATAGGAGTTATAGGCCTGCGAGTAGTTGCCAGATTCGTAGTAGATATCCGCCATCTTGATGTGGGCATCATCGGCCAGGTCAGTTTCGGGATATTTTTCTACCAAGGTTTGCAGTCGATTCAATGCTTTTGTCTTTGCGCCTGCAGCGATATCGATTTCGATTTGCGAAAATTCCTTTTTTAAATTGGGAGGTGCGGCTTTGGGCTCGGATTTTCGTTGGAGGCTCGAACATGAAGTGGCCGAGAGGGCCACCAATACAACACTTGTGAAATAAAAAAATAGCCGATGCGGTCTTGTCATTTTCGAGCCTTTAATACTTTGTCCATTTTTTCTGAAAACTCTTGTACTAGTGGTGAATTTTTCGAAACACTGGACAGTTTTTTAATTAAATCCATCTGCTCGGGCGTTAAATCCTGAGGGACGTCGACTATGATTTTCACAAGCATATCACCTTGCGGAGACTTGCCCAGTGCAGGAAAGCCTTTGTTTTTTAGTCGGAAAGTCTGACCGGGCTGAGTGCGAGCAGGTATTTTCAATTTGGCTTTCCCGATCAATGTGGGGATCTCCACCTCTGTTCCCAAAATGGCATCAACAAATGAAATGGGAAGTTCCATAATTAAATCGTTGTCACGTCTTCTAAATATGGGGTGTTCAACAAGGTTTACGATAACAAAAAGATCACCATCGTCTCCGCCTTGAACGCCACTTTCGCCTTCTCCGCGCAGTTTCAGCCGTTGGCCGTGCCGGACGCCCGCGGGCACCGAAATTGAGAGAGAGGCCACGTCACTTTTATTATTTTTGTTTCGAACAAATCGGATCGGCTTTTCACAACCTGTAGCAGCTTCTTCATATGTAATTGTCAAAGTATAGCGAAGGTCTGCTCCTTTTTCTTTAATGGGTTCTCGGCGACGCCGGGAGGAAGAAAAAATGTCACCAAAAAATTCATTGAAAATATCCTGGGCCGATTCGGTCGTGGTGCCCCGCGCACCAAATCCACCAAAACCAAATGGACTAGCGCCACCAAAAGGGTCTTGTCCGCGGGCACCGGGTGCCTGTTGTCCGGCAAAGCCAAATTGGTCATACATTTGGCGTTTTTTTTCATTACTGAGCACGTCATAAGCTTCACTGACTTTTTTAAATTGGTCCTCAGCCGCCTTGTCGCCAGGGTTTTTATCAGGGTGATATAGAAGGGCCAATTTGCGATAGGCCTTTTTAATTTCGTCCTGCTTGGCCGTGCGAGTAAGTCCTAAAACTGAATAATAGTCCTGTTTAGACAAGCCAATATCCCCTTATTCGGATTCGTCCTCGGTGGGGTGACTACCTGCTGAAACTTCGGTGGCAACCACGACTTGAGCGGGGCGAATTAATTTGTTGTGCAACTGGTAGGCCTTTTTAATTTCTTGCGTGACGTGACCAGGTGGAAAAGATTTTGTGGGCTCGCTGCTCAATGCTTCATGCACGTTGGGGTCAAAAGGCTGTCCCTTGCTAGAAATAGCTTCCACGCCATGACGATCCAAAACGGAGCTCAGTTCAGAGGCGATCATTTCCATCCCCTGTTTAAAGCTTTCATAGTTTTCAGAATTCACTTCTGTAGTGAGGGCCCGATCAAAATTGTCCACCACTTCTAATAGGTCGACGACAAATCTTTCGGCACCATACTTAACGAGGTCGGAGCGCTCCTTAATGGCCTGCTTTCTGTAGTTATCAAAGTCAGCTCGCAAATAAAGGTATTCACCCTTTATTTTATTGAGCTGCTCGTTAAGTGCTTCTAAGTCGGAATTTTGGGAGCCGGCACGGTGTTTCTGCGCAGAGGCCTCTTGGGGCGCAGATTCGTCGCCGTTGTCATCTCCAACGATTTCAATGTCGTCTGGGGAGGCATCAAACAATTCATGACTTTTCGCATCATTTCGTTTGTTGCCGTTATTATTATTTCCGGTCACATGAATCTCCTAAAGACGCAATTGTACGTAGAAACATCCTAAATATGAAGCGAAAGAGCGCAAAGTCAAATAGCCATAACAATTTGAGAGAGCACTTGATTGTTAACCATCTCCCCCTGAGGTGTGAGCCGCCAATGGCCGCTGTCAGGCTTATAAATTACCAAACCCTCTTGTTGGAGCTGTTGAAGTTGTTGAAAAACAGGGTCGATAAGGGCTTGCGAAAATCGCCCGAGCAGAGTGGACTCCGCAATTCCGTGGCTGGTCCTTAGATGGGTATAACAGTAGTCGATGGCGGCCTCTCGCTCTGAAAGTTCCTCATATTGGTTTTCTGGCAAGCACATGTAACCCCATTCATCGATGTCACAGGAGATTTGAGCTTGGTAGCCGTGAAAGGTCGGAGGATTCCAAAAGCGGACACCATTGCCACTATGCGGCAAGTATGAGTGAGCACTTAGTCCAATGCCCCAGTAGGGCTGGTTAGTCCAATAGAGCCAATTGTGCCGTGACTGTTGTCCAGGTTTTGAAAAGTTTGAGATTTCATATTTATGCAAACCAATTTGGCCAAGGTGGGATTCGATCTCCGCAAACATCTGGATTTGGTGATCTTCTAGCGGCCGCCCTTTTGACATGGGATGTCCGCTGGGCACAGTCAGGCAATAGGTGCTTAGATGGGGTGGAGAAAACAAGGCCACTTCATTAAGATCAACTCGCAGATCTTCTAGACTTTGGCCCGGTAGCGCAAACAAAAGGTCAAAGGAAAAATTGAGATGGTTATCTGTCAATAATTGCAGGGTGTTGCGGGTGTCGTCAGCAGAATGAATGCGACCGCAGCTTTCTAACAAACGATCATTAAAGGATTGGGCGCCAACGCTGTATCGATTCACGCCTCCCTTTTTGTATATGTCCAGAGTTTCTTCGGTGATTGTCGCAGGGTTGATTTCAATAGTGATTTCAATTTCGTGGTCAAAACGAAAGCCCACATTGGCAAGTTCACTGACTATAGATAGAATGTATTCTGGCGGAAAAAGGCTGGGAGTTCCTCCGCCAAAATAAATGCTTGTCACAGTGGATTTGGGAATGCCCCCATGCCGGCTTCGAATCTCAGTGAGTATCCATTGGAGATATTGAGACATCGGGGGAGCTTGTTCCCTCGTGAAGGTGGCAAAGTCGCAATAGTGGCAGCGTTGCACACAGTATGGGATATGAACATAAATGCCAAAACTCATAGGGAGCTAATTAGACTATGGCGGTAAAATATCAATTAAAAAACGGTCTGACGGTGCTTCTTGTGGAGAGTCACAAATCCCCGGTGGTATCTGTACAAATGTGGGTGAAAACGGGTAGCGCTGACGAGCTCAAGGGCGAAGAGGGGATCAGTCACTTTATCGAACATCTGGTTTTTAAGGGCACGGAGAAGTATCAGGTGGGCCAAATCGCCCAGCAAGTGGAAGGGGCTGGAGGCGAACTCAATGCCTATACCTCTTTTGATCAAACCGTCTTTCACGTAACCATATCTAAACAATTTGTAGATACAGGATTAGATGTTATCAGCCAAATGATGGGTTTTCCGGCTTTTATAGAGTCTGAAATCGACAACGAGCGTGAGGTTGTGCTCGAGGAAATTAAGCGATCCAATGACAGTCCCCATCGTCAGGTGAGTCGAATGTTGTTTTCTACAATTTACAAAAAACACCCCTACGGTCTCCCAGTCATTGGTAAAGAATCAGTTATTAAAACGGTCAGCCGCAAGACCATGGTGAACTACTTTCACAGAAGGTACGTTCCAGAGAACATGACCTTGATCGTGGTGGGAGACTTCGACAACAAAGAAATGAAGCAGAAAGTAAAAGAAAATTTCGGTAGCTTCGTTTCTTATCCGCTCAAGAAAATAAAGAGAATAGCTGAGCCCAAACAGGATCGCCCAAGAATTCTAACTAAAAAAGGAGAATTCGAAGAGACTTTCTTACACATAGCTTGGCCCATCCCCAAGGGGACACATCAGGACATACCAGCACTTGATGTTTTAGCCATGATACTGGGGCAGGGGGACAGCTCAAGATTGATGCGTAAACTTCGTATTGAAAACCACCTCACAAACTACTGTACCTCAAGCACATACACCCCGATGGACCGTGGTTTTTTTGTAATTTCGTCTTCGCTCAATTTCGACAATCTCGCCGCCACTCTTGAAGAAATTGGCCAACAATTAAAACTAATATTAACGGACTCTGTAAATCAAGAAGAACTCCAAAAGGCGATCACCAATGTAGAGAGCGACCAATACTATGGAATGGAAACTGTAGATGGTATGGCCCAAATATTTGGAAGTTACGAGCACTTGTTTCAGGATTACAAGCAATTCAAAGATTTTATTCGTAATGTATCTTCTATTACCGAAAAAGATCTGCAAAAGGTGGCAAAAAAATACCTTCGCCCTGAAAGTCTCACTCTTATAGTCTCAACACCAAAAGACGAACTTAGAGCAAAAAAAGAGCTTACAGCTTTTTCGAAGAAATACATTGAAATATTTAATAGCGCCAAAAACTCAAAGCCACTTAAGCCTTTAAAGGTAAAAAAGCGACGAATTGCTTGGAAGATGGATCAATTTGAGCCCGTTGAGACTCGCAAGATAAAGTTGGATTCTGGTGGACAACTCGTGGTGAGGCGAGTGAAAGACACGCCAGTTGTAAGCCTTCGTTGTGGTTTCTTGGGCGGGATGCGTATAGAGAATGCTAGCGACAATGGTGTGAATGAGTTGCTTTCAAGAGTTTGGCCCGCAGGAGCAAATGGAATTAGTGAAACGGAGCTTCATCATAGGGTTGAAAGTTTAGCGGCACGTTTGAATGCCTTTTCGGGGCGGAACACAGCAGGCATGTATATGACTTCTCTCCGGCCAATGGCAGAGGAGGTGTTTGATCTGTTCTCCCAAACATTGTCGAGCCCACTGCTTTCTCCTGAAATTATAGAACGCGAAAAAATGTATATGTTGGAATACCTAAAAAACAGAAAAGATAATCCAGCCCAGCTGGCTATATTGGCCTTTTCTAAGGTTATGTTTGACGGGCATCCCTATAGCAGCGATCCCCATGGGCAAGAAGACACAATTCAAAATCTGAATGAAACAAGGCTGCGGCATCATCTAGAAAAAATGCGTTGTTCGAAAAACATGAACCTGGTGATCGTGGGAGATTTTGAGATTGATCCCTGGGTGGATCGACTTAACAAGTTAACTTCGAGCTTGCCCAAAGGATCTAGGCAGGAAAAGAGTTTCGTTTTTACCGGGCCGTCTAAGCCGATACATCTATTTGAATCCAGCAATAAAGAGCAGTCCCATATTATCATGGGCTATAAGGGCCTGACCTTTTCTGACCCTAACCGTTATATCTTAGAAGTATTGCAATCGATTTTGTCTGGGCAAGGAGGGCGCCTATTTATAGAACTTCGAGACAAGGCCTCATTGGCGTATAGTGTTTCGCCCTTGCGATTGGATGGCATAGATGCTGGTTATTTTGGAGCATACATCGGATGCTCTCCTGAAAAGGGAAAGAAGGCCCTTTCTATGATGCAAGCGGAGTTTGATAAACTTTGCCAACAGAAAGTTTCTGAGGAAGAAATTGATAGAGCAAAAAGGTATTTGATTGGTCGCCACGACATAGCGCTACAAAAGACCACTTCCGTGGGTTCATCTATTTTGTTCGATGATATCTATGGTTTGCCATACGATGAGACTTTCAGGTTCACAGAACGCATTGCCGATGTGACCGCATCTCAAATTCAGAAGTTGGCTCAGTCTATTTTTAGTCAACCGTCTGTTATAAGTGTAGTAGGCCCTGAAAATCCCATTTGATAGAAGGGCCGACTAATTTAAACGGTCACTTATGCCTCAAATAAGATAAAGGCATAGTTCTGTATCAAACCGAGACAATAAGGTCTGGATATTAGGTCCTTAGACGGGTCATAGTGACCATGGCCCAAGTTTTCCTGCTGTTTTTGTTAAAATAAAGTGGAGAAATGCCGTTGTTCTATTAGGACGCTGTTTGGGAGACTAAAATGACAAGCCGTGCAGGCCAACCGGGTGAATCTCAGCTGATGATTTCCACAAAAGAATTTTTTACGGAAATGGTGTCAGATGCCCTAGGCCACAGAAAAATTCAGACATATCCAATGGTCAAGCTGTACCTTGTGGATTTATTGGACTTTTATGTTCTCACTGAAAATCTTTATGATCGATCCGAAGCAGATAAAGATCGACAGCCTTCAACGTTGGCAGAGATGTATTTGACAGCAGCCAACTCGGAGTCCAACAAAAAACGTGAGCTTCTCAAGCGCTTGGGTGATACAGCACTATACGTCAGTGGGTTTTTCGGGGACTCTTTGCAGCGCAAATTAGTGGATATCGACTACTATGCCGAAATCGGTGGGTCGGCCTATGGGACCTTGGCCCACCACACACTAGAAGACAATTACGCCATGGTCTTTAAAGAATTTTCAAAGCGTTTTATGGATTACGTGGATGTTTTAACCTACATCAGCCAAAAAGCACTGGTCCAAAACAACAAAGACCTTTTAAGGCTGTACGATAGGTATCTCTTGACGGGATCTAAGCTCGCAGAAGAGCAGTTGCTGGAAAAAGGCCTGTTGCCCAGTGTGGACTTGAAAAAAACCTCGGACCAATAAATAATGAGACCATGTTTAACTTTGGTTTTGGGGAGCTATTAGTTCTCGCCGTTCTAGCATTGTTCGTTATTGGACCTGACCGTTTGCCTGAGGCGGCTCGCAAGCTCGCCAGCATTTTAAATGAATTCAAAAGGGCCACGGGTGATTTTTCAAAGCCCTTTGATGATTTCAAGAAAAACACCAATCAGTTAATTTCGAAGAGTCAGGCGGAAGTGCAGAACCAACTAGATCAGGTCACAAAGAACGAAACCTTAGACTCACCGTCAGATAGTGGAAGTGAAAATGAGTCGTGAGTCCCAGGATAAAGAACAAGGGTTGATAGAGCACCTGAGAGAACTCAAAGAATGTCTCAAGTGGGCCATGATTTTTATTTTGATTGGCTTTATCTTGTCATGGATTGTCAGCGATAAGCTCATTGATATTGTTCGAATGCCTATCGAACCCTACTTGCCCGAAGGGAAGGGGCTTAATTATTTAGGCGTGATAGATCCATTTATGGTGAGGATAAAATTATCGCTTTTATCGGGTATCATTATTAGTTCTCCTTTTTGGTTGCACCAGGTATGGAGATTTATAGCTCCCGCACTATACAAAGAAGAAAAACGGTACGCGTTGTTTTTTATATCATTTGGTACTCTGTTGTTTGTTTCGGGTGTGGCGTTTGTCTACTTTGTCGTTTACAGCCAGGCCTTTGGTTTTTTTATGAGCTTGATAGGCGCAAAAGATCAGGCGACCTTTGATATTATGAATTACATTTCTTTTGTGACCACTACCACATTGGTATTTGGGTTGGTGTTTGAGTTGCCATTGATTTTGACCATATTAGGGATAATGGGAGTGGTGGATCACAAATTTTTGTCAGAGAAGCGTCGCTACGCCATAGTGATATTGGCGGTGGCATCAGCAATGTTCACTCCGCCAGATGTAATAAGCATGGGCCTAATGATGATCCCCATGGTTTTTTTGTATGAAATGTCTGTGATACTAGTACGAATTTTTGGCCGCGATCCTGATAAACTGACGGTTTAAAGAGTGCAGCTGGTTAACATATGACCGAGCATTGTGAGCACCACAATATCCAACAGTATCAAGTGAAAATCCAGAGCGTACAAACTTTAGGCCCTTGCCTTTGCCACACAGATGAATAATGCCAACCACTTGTTGTTTCACTTGTTCGGGCAGCTCCATGTTAGAAAGTGGCAAAACTTCTCTAAGGCTTCGATTTAAGTAATTAGCCGCAAGCCGGATTGAGTGCTCAGGCCAAAGCCGACTATAAAACCAACTTGAGGGACACTGTGGAGATTGATCGCACCATTGTTTTGCCATTTCAAAAGTGCCATTAGTGAATTGAAAAAGACCAACAGCAGATGTGGCGGGCGCAAAGACCTGATCCCAATTAGAGCTCAATCGAAAAGTCCACCCGGGAGTAGCCAGTGGATTGCCATTACTTTCAATATGTGCCAACGAAGCCAAAAGCTCTGCAGAGATGGTTGGCGTTTCATAAGCGTGAAACTGATCTTTATAGGTGACCCAGGTTTGGTAGGGAGTCTTTGCCTGGCCAAGACCAACAAGGCTAAACACTTCCGCCGGTTTTTGCCAGACCTGATAAAAGCCGTTAGCAATAAATGCTAAGAATGAAGCCATCAGAAATATTCTGAACGTAGTGATTCGAAACCGGCGTTTAGATTTTTTAGAGTTCATTTTTTTCACAACTCCATATTACGGATCCAAAATTAGATTTCCTACTGGCCCCAAAAGAGAATCAGTCATTCGACCAGTGAATTGCCGAGAACCCTGCCAAAAGGCTAAGGCCAAGGGGGAGCGGTCCCGCGCGCAGGGCGTTCGCGTTGTGCATGGCGTATCCGGGTTGCGGCACCCGAAGGGTGACGCAATCCGAAGACGACATGCGGCCAAAAGCGCCAGCCCTGCGCGCGGGACCGCTCCCCCTTGGCCTTAGCCTTTTGGCAGGGACCCTGTTTAAAAGCAAGTCTAAATGGTGATTGTTTCTTTGAATCGCCCAAATACAGATCTGAGAGTGTCGCTCACTTCACCTAATGTCACATCAGCCTTTACTGCGTCTACAATGATTGGCATTAGGTTTTGGTCCGTTTGGGCCGATTTTTTTATCAGTTGTAAGTGTCGGTCAATTTCAGAGGGGTTTCTTTTGCCTTTGAAAACCCTTAACCGTTCAATTTGTTCGCGGACCACTTCTTCTGAAATTTTAAGAATTTCTGGCTCACTTTCAGACTGTTGAATAAAGCTATTCACTCCAACAATGATCTGATCTTTACTTTCTACGTCTTTTTGAAACTGATAAGCGGAATTTTGAATTTCATTTTGAATAAACCCACTTTCAATGCAAGAAACCACGCCCCCCATGGATTCAATTCGGTCGATATATTCTAGGGCTCTCTTTTCAAGTTCATTGGTCATATTTTCCACATAAAAAGATCCGGCAAGGGGATCAATAACATCGGCAACGCCCGACTCGAAGGCAATAATTTGTTGAGTTCTTAATGCAATGGTGGCGGCTTTCTCAGTGGGTAGCCCGAGAGCCTCGTCCATAGAGTTTGTGTGAAGACTTTGGGTTCCGCCCAATACGGCAGCGAGCGCTTGAGTTGTCACACGGGCAATATTGTTTTCTGGCTGCTGGGCAGTCAGGCTGACGCCGGCAGTCTGCGTGTGAAATCGCAGTGTCATGGCTTTTTCGTCAGTGGCACCGAAGCGGTCTTTCATAATGTGAGCCCACATTCTACGAGCGGCCCGAAACTTGGCGATTTCTTCGAAAAAATTATTGTGAACATTAAAAAAGAAACTCAAACGACGTCCGAACTTGTTCACGTCCAGACCCCGCTTCATAGCGGCTTCCACGTACGTGATTCCATTTGCCAAAGTAAAAGCTAATTCTTGAGCGGCGGTGGCCCCGGCTTCTCGAATATGGTAGCCAGAAATACTTATGGTGTTCCAACCCGGGACTTCTTTTGTGCAGTAGTCAAAAATATCAGTGATGATTCGCATGGATGGCTTTGGGGGATAAATGTACGTGCCGCGGGCGATATATTCCTTTAAAAGGTCATTTTGAATCGTCCCCCGTAGCTGGTCTTTGGATACGCCTTTTCTCTCAGCCACGGCAATATAGAAGGCAAGCAATATGGAAGCGGTGGAGTTGATTGTCATCGAGGTGGAGACCTGCTCGAGGGGAATATCCTTGAGCAGTATTTCCATGTCTTCAATGGAGCTGATGGCCACACCCACTTTGCCCACTTCGCCAGTGGCCATGATGTGATCCGAGTCATACCCCATCTGAGTGGGGAGATCGAAGGCCACACTGAGGCCTGTGGTCCCCTTTTTTAACAACATTCGATAGCGTTTATTACTTTCCGAGGCCGACCCAAAGCCAGCGTATTGTCGCATGGTCCATAGGCGACCCCGGTACATGGTTTCTTGAACTCCGCGGGTGTAGGGGAATAAACCAGGTTCACCAATTGACGTTACATAAGAAGAATCAGCGGTCCAATCTGCCGGCGTGTAGAAAGGCTTGAGATCAATGTGACTCGAGTTGGTAAATCTTTTCTTTCTGAGGCTTGATTTTTCTGCCGAATCTTTACTCATAAGATTACCTAAATGAAATTAGCAGAGCGCCGCCTTCAACGTTTTGGCCAGGCGATACATGAATTTTATCTATCACCAAGTCATGGCTTGCACGCATTTCGTTTTCCATTTTCATGGCTTCCATAATGAGTAAGGGCTCATCGGCTTTAACCTCTTGGCCTTCTTCAACAAAAACCTTCACGATTTTTCCAGGCATGCCAGAAGTGAGGTTATCTGACCCACCAAAATTAGCCCCGGCTTTTAAGCTTTCATGAAGAAGACGCTCTTCATTGTAAATCATAACAGTACGGAAAGAGCCCCGAGTGTAAACGGTATGGTCAAGCCCGTTATTAACCACATCTACAAGATAAGAACTGTTATTAAAAATAAAACTGATAGTTTGATCTAAGTATTGGTAATCCTGCTTAGAGATATCATAGTGAACCCAGTCATGGTTTTCAGGCTTAATGCCCACTTTCCAGGAGCTTTTGGTCTCATTAACAGTGATCTCGTACTTTTTATTATTGGTTTCGGCTTGAAAGTACATGTGTTCACACCCTTAGTTGTTGAAAGCGACTTAAGTTTTTCCAGCGGCTAGAGACTTTGTACTGGGAAACATCCTTGTGTCGGCTTTGATTGTAGGCCTCAATTGCAGCTGCAATGAGAAAGACATTTTCATCTACAAACATAAAAAGTTCTTTGTGTTTTTTGCCCTTCAGCTCATTGTCAATAAACTGAGTGGTGTAAGATCCATCTAAAAACATGGGATGAGCTAAAATGTTTTTGTGCAAGACGATGTTGCTTTTCACTCCGGTCAACATGAACTCAGCCAGGGCTTGTTGAAGTCGACGTATACATTCATTTCGATCGTGTCCCCAGGCAATCAACTTTGCAACCATCGGGTCATAATAAATTGGGACTTCATAGCCGGGATAGACGTAGCTATCCACTCGGACAAACGGACCCTGCGGCAAGCGGCAGCGGCGAATCTTTCCCGGACAAGGAGCAAAAGTTAATGGATCTTCTGTGCAGATTCGTAGTTCAATGGCGTGTCCATGTTTTTCGATGTCTTCTTGGGCGACAGACAGTGGCATTCCGGCGGCCACTCTCAACTGTTCGTGGACAAGATCAATGCCAGTAATAAGTTCGGTAATGGGATGCTCCACTTGCAGGCGAGTGTTCATCTCCATGAAAAAGTACTCCTTTGTGGCATTATCGAAAATAAACTCAATGGTTCCGGCGCCCACGTACTTCAGTGCTTTTGTGGCCTGCACAGCCACTTCGCCCATGGCCGCTCTGACCTCTTCGGGTACAGACACGCTGGGAGCTTCCTCAATGAGTTTTTGGTGGCGCCGCTGAACGGAGCATTCTCTTTCAAAAAGATGAACAGCGTTGCCGTGCTTATCGCCGAACACTTGAATTTCAATATGCTTAGGGTTGGTGATAAAGCGCTCTAAGAATACGCGATCGTCTTTAAAATAGTTGAGTCCTTCGCTTTGGCAGGCACGAAAGGCACTGGCAAGCTCTTTGGGCTCTTCAACCACTCGGATGCCTTTTCCGCCGCCGCCAGCGGAGGCCTTAAGAATAATCGGATATCCAATTCGTTCGGCCTCGGCTTTTGCCTCATCCACAGACTGGACAGCGTCGGATCCGGGCACAATTGGCACTCCAGCAGCACGCATAAATTCGCGCGCCCCCAACTTGTCGCCCATTTTTCTAATTTGTTCGGGCTCGGGACCAACAAATACGAGACCCTCGGCCTTCAAGCGCTTGGCGAAGTCTTCCACTTCACTGAGAAACCCATATCCCGGGTGAACCACTTCAGATCCGGAGGCCTTTGCCACCTCAATAATTTTATCAATGTTTAGATAGGATTCAGCTGAGGGTGCGGGCCCGATGTGGTAGGCCTCATCGGCCAACATCACATGCAAACTGTTTCGATCGGCGTCGCTATATACGGCTACGGTTTGAATACCAAGGGTTCGACAGGCCCGAATGACTCTTATGGCAATTTCGCCCCGGTTAGCTACCAATAATTTTTTAAACATCTCGCTCTCCCTATAACGGAATATTGCCGTGCTTTTTGGGCGGGTTAATGTCTTTTTTATTTTTTAACATCTCTAGAGAATCAATGATGCGTTTACGGGTCATTGCAGGCTCAATGACCTCGTCAATATAACCTAGTTCAGCAGCCACATAAGGGTTAGCAAACTGACTTTCATAGTTGTCAATGAGCCTTTTTCTTTCGGCCTCCACATCTTTAGCCGTGTTGATCTCGTTTCTAAAAATGATATTCACAGCGCCCTCCGCTCCCATCACGGCAATTTCGGCCGTGGGATAGGCGAGGTTGATATCGCCGCGGATATGCTTAGAAGACATCACATCATAGGCGCCGCCGTAGGCCTTGCGTGTGACGATTGTGATTTTTGGTACAGTGGCTTCAGCGTAGGCGTACAACAACTTAGCGCCATGGGTGATGATGCCGTTCCATTCCTGATCGGTGCCAGGTAAAAATCCTGGTACGTCTTCAAATGTAACTACAGGAATATTAAAAGCATCACAAAAGCGCACAAATCGAGCGCCCTTGATGCTGGCTTCAATGTTGAGGCAGCCAGCCAATACTTGCGGCTGGTTGGCGACAATGCCCACGCTTCGACCGTTAAAACGAGCAAAACCAATAATGATGTTTTGGGCATAGTGCTTTTGCACTTCCAAAAAGTAACCCTCATCAACCACTTTGCTAATCAGATCGTGCATGTCGTAAGGTTTTCTTGAGCTGTCAGGGATGAGGGAGTTAAGGGATTCCTCAATGCGGTCCGGTGGGTCCGAGCTCGGAATCACCGGAACATCATCCACATTGTTGCTGGGTAGGAAGCTCATTAGTTCTCGTATCATCAGCAGACAATGTCGGTCGTCTTCGGTGGCGAAGTGAGCCACTCCCGACTTAGCATTATGAGTGAGAGCACCGCCCAGCTCTTCTTTAGTCACTTCTTCATGGGTCACTGACTTAATTACATCGGGCCCAGTTACAAACATATAGCTGGTGTCTTTAACCATAAAAATAAAATCAGTAAGGCTTGGGCTGTAAACAGCGCCCCCTGCACATGGGCCCATGATAGCGCTGATTTGTGGCACCACACCCGACGAGGTGACATTGCGTAAAAAGATATCGGCATACCCCCCCAAAGATTCCACACCCTCTTGAATACGCGCTCCACCTGAGTCATTCAATCCGATAACCGGCGCGCCGTTTTTTAGGGCCATGTCCATAAGTTTACAAATTTTATTGGCTTGGGTGCGTGACATACTGCCGCCAAACACGGTGAAGTCTTGGCTATACACATAAACTAACTTGCCGTTAATTCTTCCATAGCCAGTGATAACGCCATCACCAGGAATTTTTTTATTGCCCATTCCAAAATTCTGACAGCGGTGGGTGACAAAACGATCTAGTTCCACAAAGCTGCCAGGATCTAGCAACACATCTAGTCGCTCACGAGCAGTGAGTCGGCCTCCCGCTTTTTGTTTTTCAACTCGATCTGCGCCACCACCTTCATAGACGGTCTCATTGCGTCGTTCAAAATCAATCAGTTTATCGGCGGTGGTTTTCAGAGTTTCAGTCTCACTCATTGCTTTTCTCCTAGAGGTGGGTCAGGGGTAGTTTCGTCCATAAAGTCTTGGAAATGGAATTGTCTCTCGAACATGGGACAAGCCACATATCCACGAAACCGTTCGCTCCAAACCAAGGCCAAAACCCGAGTGGGGGAAACTCCCATATCGTCTTAAATCCAAGAACCATTCAAAATCTTTTTGATTCAAACCATGCTCGGCAATTTTCTTTTCGAGCACATCAATGCGCTCTTCACGTTGGCCGCCGCCGATGATCTCGCCATAGCCTTCGGTGGCTAGAAGGTCACAACTTAAACTTAAGCTTGAATCTTCGGGATCCTCTTTCATGTAAAAGGCTTTGATCGCCGTTGGAAAGTGGTGCACAAAAACGGGCCGGTCGAACTTTGAACTAATGATGGTCTCATCTGTTCCGCCAAAGTCATCGCCAATGACGAAATCAGGATTTTCTTTTTTAATGATTTGAGCCGCTTCGTTATAGTGGACGCGCGGAAAGGGCGCCTTGATTTTTTCTAATGGCCCGAGGTCGCGTTCAAGTACCGCCAGTTCATCTTTTTTGTTTTTAATGGTCCGCTGGACGATATATTCTACAAATTGTTCAGCCAATTCCATGTTGTCATAAAGGTCGGCAAAAGCCACTTCTGGCTCCACCATCCAAAATTCAATGAGGTGTCGTCTGGTTTTAGATTTTTCTGCGCGAAAAGTGGGGCCAAAGCAATAAACCTTACCAAAGGCCGCAGAAGTGGCTTCCATATAAAGTTGTCCGCTTTGAGATAAAAAAGCCTTTTCGTCAAAATATTGGGTTTCAAATAAGGTGGAAGTGCCCTCACAAGAGCTGGGGGTAAAAATCGGCGCATCGGTCAGTGTGAAGCCGCGACCATCAAAAAAATCTCTAATAGCTGCCGATATTTCAGCGCGGACCCGCAAGATAGCGTGTTGTCGTTTTGATCTTAGCCATAAATGCCGATGGCTCATCAGAAAATCAACGCCATGTTCTTTTGGGCTAATGGGATACTCAGGTGAGGGGCCAATGATTTCAAGGCTCTCAGCGCCGAGTTCATATCCGCCGGGACTGCGCTTTTCTTCCCGAACAGTCCCAGTGACCCGCACGCTACATTCTTGAGAAAGCTCGGCAAATTTTTCGAAGGCTTCAGGGTCACATTCGCCACGAAAATAAACGCACTGACATAGTCCAGTACCGTCTCGTAACAATAAAAATTTAATCTTGCCCGAAGATCGGCTGTTGTAGACCCAACCCTTGAGTTCAACTTTTTGACCCACGTGTTTGCTTAAATCAGCTATATATTGATGCATTTTATTTTACCCATTCTTAATAAATCATTTTTCTAACATGCCCATATATAGATAATCACTTCAAAAAAGCCGTAATGGAGGGAAAAAACAGCGTTTTTGGGTATTCGCCGTTCAAAGAATTGTGCGCTGAAATAAAGCGCCGCATCAAAGCGGGGCTGTTAAGGCAAAAAGGATTCGGCGAGGGCTAAAGCTTCAGAAATATTGAGCGTGCCATGGGTTTGGTTGTGGTAATCGGGATCCATTTTGACAGAGGTCATCAAGATTTGTTTTACCTCTTTGGCCGAAAGGGAGGGTTTGAAGCTCCACAATAATGCTGCAGCGCCAGATACAAAAGGAGTAGCCATGCTCGTGCCGGTCAATGCCCGCACTCCTTGCTCGGGTACGGTGCTATAGATGGCAAAGCCAGGTGCAAAAAGGTGCACATTTCGGTCGCCATAATTGGAGTGGCGGGCCATGCCTCCGTATGAAGTGATGGATCCCACTGTGATTTGAGGCGCGAGATTGAACGAAGCGGGGTATTCTATATACTCGTCAATGTTTCTGCCCGGCTGGCCATTGCCCGCGGCGTTTATAAAAAGCACATCGTCGTTTTCAAGCTGACGAATTCTTTGCCCTAAAGTTGTTGAGCACGGTCCTCCGCCCCAACTGGCATTGATCACCTTGGCCCCCATTTTAACGGCATAATCGATAGCCAAGACCGCGTCAGCGGTGGTTCCGCCGGCAGGGCCAATAAAGTCGATGGGTAATAATGTGGCCTCTGGCGCCACACCCTGCACATGTTCAGTGGAAATTTCTGTATCGTTGTGGTGGGCCGCAATGATTCCCGCTACGTGAGTTCCGTGTGAGCTGGTGTCTTCGACTTCGCCGCTATCGCTGGTGAAATCATATCCAGCATAATCATCGATATATCCATTGTTATCGTCGTCAATCCCATTTTGCCTTTTATCAATCCCGTTGTCGTCTAAACCTGTTTCACCAGGATTAGAATAAATTTGGCCGGCCAGTTGATTGTGGGTTCTGTCGACTCCAGAATCTACGACAGCCACAATGACGCCTTCACCTTTGAAGCCACGTTTCCAAGCTTCACTGGCACCGGTGGTACGGGCTCCCCAGTTATCGATTTCTCCAGCGGTGAACGAATAGTCTTGTGTGTCTCCGGTTTCAATTTGTATCCGTTTGTGACTTTCAATATGCTCTATTCGATCTAGATTTGGACTTACAAAGTTATTAATAAACGACTGGCGATCTTCACCTTGCTCTACGGTAAGTTCTCCAGTTTTCCAAGAGACCAGATACTCATGTGGAATTGACTGTTCAAGGCAAGACTGAGATTCGAGGGGAAAGACTTCCTCGGTTTGGGTTTGTCCGCAGGCAGACAGAAAAATAATAACCGTAGCTATGAGAAAAAATTGAGATGTACGAGTGACTTCCATGCACCGACCGTCCTTTTAGAGAAGATCGGCAAATTGGGGGTTTGAGGTTAGAAAAACTAGACCATGATCGCGCGGGAATAGTCCTAGGCCTAGAGTTCAACAATGAGGCCCTTTAGAATGGTATTAAAGTCATTTTCTACGCGGCGGGCGACTTCTTTGACTTCATCATGGGTGATTTGTTGCTGACTTATTCCCGAGGCAAGATTTGTAATGCAACTTAAACCACAAATGCGCAATCCCGCATGGCGAGCCGCAATGGCTTCGGCCACAGTGCTCATTCCCACAGCTTGACCACCGATTTTTTGCAAATAACTCACCTCAGCGGGCGTTTCATAGGAGGGGCCCAAAACGCCACAGTACGTTCCTTCAAAGTATCGCAGACCATTGTTGCGCATAATTGTTGTCAGTTTTTCTGAAAGTTGTTTGTCGTAGACAGTGGACATGTCTGGAAAGCGTGGGCCAATGGCTTCAATGTTTGGGCCAAGAAGTGGGTTGGTTCCGGTGAGATTGATGTGATCCCTTATGATCATAAAATCGCCAGGCTGCATTTTAGGGTCGAGACCACCGGCGGCGTTAGTCAGAACTAGAATTTCAGCGCCCAGTTGTTTTAAAAGCCGGGTAGGGTACACCACTTGCCCGACGTCGTGTCCTTCATAGAGGTGAATTCGCCCCTGAAGAAGGGCAACAGGCACGCCGTTTAAGTGACCCAACACCATCTGTCCAGGGTGACCTTCCACGGTGGTCGGAAGCAGGTGAGGAATTTGAGAATAGGGAATTGCCGCTTCCACTTCAATGGTTTCTGCAAAAGCCGAAAGGCCCGATCCTAGTGTTACGGCCACTCTTGGACGAAAATTCACTTGTTCAAAGATGTACTCCGCAGATTTAGTTAACTGCTCAATTACGGTCATTGTTATACCCCCTGTTTATTGCAAAATATCAGATACAATTGGTGGAGCTGGCTCAGGCTTATCGCTCCAAATAATGCAGTCTTGCAGCTTTTTCATGGCCCCATTTATGTCGTCATTTTGGTTGGAGTGGACAAAAAATAAGGGAGTTCCTTTCTCTACTCTTTGGCCAATTCGGCTATTCACTTCGATACCTACTGCGGGGTCAATTTCGTCAGACGATTTGAGGCGGCCGGCCCCCAGTTGCACAGAAATATATCCAATGGATTCACAATCCATAGCTTTAATATACCCTTGCCGGGGGGCTTGAACTGGCCACTGGTGTTTGGCTTGTGGAAGTTGAATGGGCAAAGTAGCCCCTTGTCGTTGGCAAAGGGCTTCAAAAGCTTTAACTGCAAGGCCCGATTCTAATAATTCTGTACTTAAATTGTATCCCTCGACGGGTGAATCGCTGCGACCACCAAGGTAGAGGAGATGTCCCGACAATCTTAAACTAAGCTCCCGTGTGGTTTCGTAATAGTCTACACCATCGTGAACACATTGTTTGTTGGATAAAATATCCAGACACTCTTGGACTTCAAGAGAATTGCCAACAAATCGGCCAAGTGGCTGACTCATGTCACTCAGTACGGCTGTAACTCGAAGACCGTTTTTTTCGCCAGTCATTTTTAGAAGCTCGGCTAAGCTTCGAGCCTCATTTTTTGTTTTCATAAATGCGCCAGAGCCAAACTTAACGTCAAGTACCAAGCCGTTTAAGTCTTCCGCTAATTTTTTTGACATAATACTGGCACAGATTAATGGTAAGCTTTCCACCGTGGCCGTGACATCGCGAAGGGCATACAATTTTCGGTCAGCCGGGCAAAGTTCTTTTGTTTGTCCCATAATAGCTACGCGAAATTTATTTATATTTTTTTGAAACTGTTCAAGACTCATGTCTACTGAAAAACCGGGTATGCTGACCAGTTTATCAAGAGTTCCACCTGTGTGGCCAAGGCCTCGGCCGGCGACCATAGGCATGGCTAAGCCTTCAGCAGCCTCAATGATTCCAGCAATGATGAGTGAAGTTTTATCTCCGACCCCGCCGGTGCTGTGCTTATCGACTGTGGGCATTCCAAGTTGGGAAAAATCCATGGTCTTTCCAGAGTCTCGCATGATCCTGGTCAACCATGCGGTCTCAGAAAGATCCATGCCCTGAAAGCAAATGGCCATGGTTAACGCCGACATTTGATAGTCAGGAATGCTACCGGATGTGAAGCCATCAATCATGAAGCTAAGTTCATCATTTGAAAGAGACTGCCCTAAACGTTTTTTTTTGATGATTTGTGCAGGAATAAAGCTCATCAATAGTCTCCAGTAATTAGGGTTGTCGCTCCAACAATGGCGACGCTGTTGCTGGTGCCAAGTCGCGTGGCCCCAGCAGCAATCATAGCCGTAGCGGTGGCCAAGTCGCGAATTCCGCCACTGGCCTTGACCCCCATTTCAGGCCCAACGATAGTTCGCAAAAGGCGAATATCCTCCACGGTTGCGCCAGCGGGGCCATGAGCCGGGCGTGCAAATCCAGTTGATGTTTTGACGTACTGGGCACCAGCTTCTTTTGCCAGTTCACAGGCAAGGATCTTTTCTTGCTCGTTGAGTAGGGCTGTTTCTAAAATAACCTTCACCGGGCAACCTCTGGCTGCTGTGACGACGCCCTTTATATCCTCAAGAATAACGGAATCACGCTTATCTTTTAGAGCAGAAATATTGATCACCATATCCACTTCATTGGCGCCAGCGGCAAGGGCCTGCTCACATTCGGTGGCCTTTGTGGAGGTCAAATTTGCGCCCAGCGGAAAGCCGATGACGGTGCAAATCTTCACAGCACTTCCGCTAAGTTCAATCTTTGCCTGATCTATAAAAAAAGGATGAATGCACACAGAAAAAAAACCGTACTCCTTGGCTTCCGCGCACAACTTCTGGATTTCTTGGCTGGTGCAGTCAGCCCGTAGCAAAGTGTGATCAATTAATTGAGCCACCGAGCTTTGGTTTTGCAACATGTCATTAATCCTTGTTGGCCATGGGCTAATATCATTAGGTAATATATGATAATTTTAATCGCCCATGATCTTTGCAGCGAGGATTGCACTATGGCAAGGAATATAAAATCTCGGACATTAATATCAACAATACTTATAGCTATGTTGATATTTTCTGAAACCGCTTTAGCTCAGGCCAATCGGTCTGATGTTAAACCCTCTGGACCGCGCCAACAATTGGCAGTCATTATATTTTCTGGTCTTGGTGGGGCGGTTTTGGGATTAAGCACTTTGAGTTTCTACGGTCGGCCACAAGATCATCTTAACAACATTGCTATAGGTTTCGCTGTGGGCGTGATTGGTGGCACCATCTTTACCACCTACAGAACTGCGACACGGCCTTACTATGATTCTTATCGCACACCAAGTAGCTATGGATTTTGGCGAGACCTGCCCTCAAACAAAGAGGACTTGTCAAAAAGCCTGAGCCAAACTCTGCCGATGACGTTGTCTTATAACTGGACGTTTTAGCGAATAACATGTTTTGCCCGTAAAAAATCAATTGGGCACTGGCGCCAATCAACCGGCTTTTTTCTTGCCGAAACCCAGGTTTTTTAGCATGGAATTTCGATCAGCCGATGCGGAAACCGCACCAGGCAATGCAGACGTAGACGTGATCTTAAGTCCGCTTTCCTCATTGGGTTTTGGGCGTTGACTTGGACCTTGGGGCTTGGGTCCAGCTTTGTGTGCAGGCTTCTCAGCCCCCGTTCCATGGCCACCTTCGGCGTCTTCTTGTTTTGTTGTCAGTGAAGTTCCCAAAAAGTTATCCATGGCCTCTTTGGTGAGCTTACCTTCATCAACTAATCTTTTGAGTGCCGTCTGGAAGGTCTGCATGCCAGAAGCCGCACTGGTCTGCATAACCGACGGAATTTGAAAGGTTTTACCCTCACGAATCAGGTTGGCCACCGCAAAAGTATTTATCAAGATCTCAAGGGCAGCCACCCGACCGGGTTTGTCGGCTCGGGGGAACAGCGTTTGTGCGACCACGCCACGTAAACTTTCTGCCAGCATCACTCGCACCTGTGCCTGTTGGGCTTGCGGAAATGCATCGATAATACGATCGACAGTTTTAGCTGCACTATTTGTGTGAAGTGTTCCGAACACAAGGTGTCCTGTTTCTGCGGCCGTCATAGCTAAATGAATGGTTTCAAGGTCTCGAAGCTCACCCACAAGAATAATATCGGGATCTTCCCGCAGGGCCGCTTTCAGGGCGTTTGCAAAAGATTTTGTGTGACTGCTCACTTCCCGTTGATTCACCAAACTTTGGATGTTGGGGTGCACAAATTCAATGGGATCTTCAATGGTCATAATGTGTTCTTTGCGGGTGAGATTAATTTCATTGATGAGAGCCGCTAGCGTAGTTGATTTACCAGAGCCTGTGGGGCCAGTGACTAAGATGAGGCCCCGCGGAACATCAATTAGACGCAATAGCGTTTCAGGAAGACCAAGATCGGTGGCCGATTTGATATCTTCAGGAATCACACGAAAAACAGCGCCAAGTCCACGTCGTTGCATAAACACATTCACCCGAAAACGGCCAAGACCATTGATCGCATAGCTGCAATCTAACTCCCATTTTTCAATGAAGTTCTTTTTTTGTTTGTCGGTGAGAATTTCAAAGACCAGCTTTTGTACCTGTTCATTCGAGAGCTGAGGGTGATCAAGTTGCATCATCGAACCATGGATTCGCAAATAGGGTCGGGCTCCAGAGCTTAGGTGCATATCCGAAGCATTTTGCGCAACCATGATTTTAAACAGTTCATCAATTTCAGCCATGTCTTTGTCCTACCGGTTAGGGTCAAAAGCGCTAAGAACCACAGGCTTAGCTTGCTACTCTATCGGTGATTGAGCCCCTAAAGTTGAGTCCGGACGGAGAAAAAGTGCGGCTAAATTTCACAAGGACACATTGCGTAATTAAAGACAGTGTCTGGCCCTATGTAGGGCCATCGGGTACTTTAGGCTTCCACTTTTTGGAACGGGAGAACACTGTTGTCTACTGAAATCTTGATAAACGTACGTCCCAATCAGACGCGGGTGGCTTATGTCGAGGAGCGCACCTTAGTAGACTTCAAAGTGGAGAGAAAAACTCAACCCACCTTAGTGGGCTCCATCTACAAAGGCCGAGTCGTAAGGGTGTTACCGGGCATGCAGGCGGCCTTTGTGGACATAGGTCTGGATCGGGCCGCATTTTTGTATGTGGGAGACGTCAGAAGTGACAATGAGGCGCAAAAACATCTGGTCATGATGGAAGAAGAAGACCAGGAAAAAACCGAAGAGCCAATAGTTCTCGATCCCAGTGCTACGCAAGCCCCAGAGGCCGTCGCTGAAACACACATGCCGTTGATTCAAGACCTCCTTAAAGAGGGGCAAACTTTGATGGTTCAGGTGGCCAAGGATCCATTGGGAACAAAAGGCGCTAGAATAACCACTCATGTATCCTTGCCCGGCCGGCACCTCGTATATATGCCGACCCTATTGCATCTTGGAATTTCCCGGAGAATTGAAGACGAACAAGAACGTGAGCGACTAAGAAAACTGATTGAAAAAGCTAAGCCCAAAGGTGGTGTTATTGTCCGCACGGCAGGTGAAGGAGCCACTGCAGAATCATTGCAGTCCGATTTGGATTTTCTCCACTTGGTATGGAAGGGAATTCAACAGTCCTACAATAAGAGAAAAACTTTGGGACTCATTCATAGCGAGCTCGACGTTGAGTTAAGAGCTCTTCGGGATATGCTCAACGAATCCGTGGATCACGTGATTGTGGATGATCCTAAGGTGTATCGGAGCGTTCAAGGGTTTGTATCGCAGTTTATGCCGAATTTTAAAAAGAAAGTGCGTCTCTATAGGGATCCCGCGCCGCTCTTTGATATGTATGATATCGATCTCGAAGTTTCTCGCTCGATAGGGCGTCGAATTTGGTTAAAAAGCGGAGGATATTTAGTCATCGATGAGGCTGAGGCCCTGGTGGTGATTGATGTCAATACGGGCCGATATGTGGGTAAAAAAGATTTAGAAGACACTATTGTTACGACCAACGTAGAAGCCGCAAAAGAAGTGTGCCACCAGTTGAGAATTCGAAACTGCGGGGGAATTATCATTATTGATTTTATCGATATGCAAAAAGAAGTTCACCGGGAAAAGGTGTTAAGCGTATTGCGAGAAGAACTTGTAAATGACCGAGCCCGCACAGAAGTGGTGAACATGTCGGCATTGGGCCTTGTGGAAATGACCCGAAAGCGCATTCGTCCCAGCCTAGTCTCTCTTTTGTGTGATCCATGCCCTTATTGTGAAGGTAAGGGCTACATTAAGAAAAAGCCGACCATAGCCGATGAAATATTCAGAACTCTCGAGCGCGAAGAAGCCGTGCAAGCGGCCACGGGACCTTTAGTTGTAGGCTGTCATGCAGAAGTGGCCGACTGGGTGTATGAGGAGGAGCCGGCGAGCCTCGAGGAATTGGAGAAAAAGTTGGGACGGCCAGTGGCTTTTAAGGTTGAGCCGGGATTCCATCTGGAGCAATTTGAGCTAAAGTCATCAGAATGACGAAACATTGGCAAATTAAGGCCAGAAAAGGCCTGTGAGGCCATGAAATTAATGCAGTCACGGTATTCTATGCGCTGCGTTTGCATTGACAGGAGCTATTGCAGCGTGGCAGATATGACGGCCTTAGACGTGTGATCTTGGAGGTTTTTAGAATGTACGCCATTATTCGTACCGGCGGAAAGCAGTATCGGGTTAAAGCGGGCGATGTAGTTCGTGTTGAAAAGTTGCCGAAAGAGCTGGGTTCAGAGTTCGATCTAGATGAAATTTTAGTGGTTGGTGGGGACAAAACTTATGTTGGTCAACCCACGGTAACAGATGCCAAGGTGCGAGTGGTTGTAACCCAACAAGCCAAGGCTCCAAAAATCATCATTTTCAAAAAGAAGCGTCGACAAGGGTATCGCAAGATGCAGGGACATCGACAGCTTTATACAGAGCTTTTCATTAAGTCGATCACAAGCCCCGAAGGTCAAGTGAGCGAGGCGGGTTCCACAGCCAAAGTATATGATCCAGCGGCAAAACAGGCCCGTGACAACATGAAAGCAGAATCTAAGAAGGCAGAAAAAGCAGCGAGCCCCAAAAAGGTAGCAACGAAAAAAACAGCTACTAAAAAGAAAACGGCTAAGAAAGCAGCTAGCAAGACGAAAAAGAAAACTGCCGCAAAGAAAAAGGTAGCGAAGAAGAAGACGGCCAAAAAAGTGGCTAAGAAGAAGACAAGCAAATAATCGATTGAATTGAGAGGTTGTCATGGCATCGAAAAAAGCAGCGGGTAGTACGAAAAACGGTCGCGATAGTAAGAGTAAGCGCCTAGGCGTGAAGCGATTTGGTGGACAAGCTGTGCGCTCAGGAACCATCATCGTACGACAACGAGGCACGAAATTTCACCTTGGAAACAATGTAAAAATAGGTCGCGACCATACTATTTATTCAGTGATTGATGGTCGAGTGAAGTTTGAACGGGTAGACAAACGTAAGTTTCGCGTAAGTGTTTATCCGGAACAAGCTGTCGCTTAACGCCTAGTAGAGATCTCAGGGCGCCCTTTCGGGCGACCCTTCAAAATGAAATTTATAGACGAAGTAAAAATATTAGTGGCTTCTGGAAAAGGTGGGCCGGGTTGTGTGTCGTTCCGCAAGGAAGCCCTTGCGCCTCGTGGCGGTCCGGATGGGGGAGATGGGGGGCGCGGAGGTGATGTGATCTTCCGGGTGGACTCTCGACTGCACTCATTGTTGGACCTGCGTATTAAGCGAAAATATCAAGCCGGTAATGGTCGTCCCGGAATGGGGAGAAATTGCGATGGTCCTGACGGGGAAGACCTTATTATTAAGGTGCCGCCAGGCACAGTGGTTAAAGGTCCCGATGGAGACATACTTGTCGACCTCAGCGAGGAAGGTGACAGTATTTTTTTAAAAGGCGGCCTCGGCGGGCGTGGAAATACCTTTTATAAATCCAGTGTGAATCAAGCTCCCGGAGTTGCGCAAAAAGGTTTGCCCGGCGAAGAACGAGAGCTGCATCTAGAGTTGAAACTGTTGGCCGATGTGGGAATTATTGGATATCCCAACGCCGGAAAGTCCACACTCATTTCAAGAATCTCGGCAGCAAAACCCAAGGTGGCAGATTATCCGTTTACCACTCTGGTACCCAACCTCGGCGTGGTTAAGGTCGCTGAAGGCCGCAGTTTTGTTGTAGCTGATATACCGGGACTGATTCCAGGGGCTCACGAGGGCGTTGGCCTGGGTATTCAGTTTTTGCGGCACATTGAACGAACTCGTTTATTCTTGCACGTCATTGATGCCAGCGGATTTTCAGGTCGCGATCCTTATCAAGATTATTTCGATATCAATGCAGAATTGAAAGCCTACGATGAGATTCACGAGAGTGATCCGGCTTATAAGCCTCTTTATAAGAGAGAGCAGATCGTGGTGCTAAATAAGATTGATGCTGTTGATGCTAGCGTGTTGGCTGAGGTAGAGGGAAAATTTGCAACATATGGCGTACGGGTTCGGCCCATTTCGGCGGTGGCAGGAACTAACATAGAAGGTCTAGTCTATCAGTTGGGAGAAAAAGTGTTTGAGGGATCAGATGACAAATAAGGTTTTGCAACGAATAGGCCTTTTTGGTGGCACTTTTAACCCTCTACACAATGGACACGTTAACAGTATTGAAACGGTTTATGAAAAACTGAACCTCGATCACCTCTACGTCATTCCCGCGAGCCAAAGCCCATTGGGCGACAAAGTCGAGGGGCCGTCCCCGCTTCAGCGATTTGAGATGGTCAAGGTGGCATTTGAGAATAGCCCCATAAATCTCAGAGTTGAAGGTATTGAGATTGAACGCGGCGGGATCAGCTACACTATTGATACTGTAAAGTATTTTAAGGAAAAGCTTCCTGGAGCTGAGCTATATTTGATAGTGGGGTTAGATCAGTTTGAACACTTCGACCAGTGGTTTCAGTATGAGGAGCTTCTGGAAGAGGTGAACTTAGTTGTAGCCAGTCGGCCAGGGGCGGAGTTTCCCCAAGAGATCTCTGAGTATCCCAAGGGGCTTCAGGGCTTGGTGATGAGTCAAGAGGGATTAGAAGTCCCTTTGGCCACAGACAGGAGGATTATTTTTGTGCAGCTAGAAGATTTGGATGTTTCCGCCACTGAAATTCGTAAAAGCCTTCGATCGGGAGCGCGACAGGATCTGCCGATTCCTGAGCCTGTTCAACAATATATTGAGTCCAATCATCTTTATGAACCACTATCAAAAAAAATTGATGACTTTGAGCGCTTCACTAAAGTGTGCGCAGAGATTCTCTTTGAGAAAAACGCTAGAGGTGTTCTAGCTTTTGACGTGAGAAATCTGGTACAACCTTCCGAATTTACCATCGTGGCATCCGGGGCCAGCACCAGAAATACGTCGGCACTTGCGGAACACGTGGTCAGACAGGTGAAGACTCGATATGGTATCTTTCCACAGTCAATAGAGGGCCTAAAAGAAGGGCGATGGGTGGTTCTCGATTATGGGTCTTTGATAGTTCATTTGTTTTACGATTATGTAAGACAAGAGTATCGTCTTGAAGATTTGTGGCGAGAAGGCCGAGATATGAAGGTCAGCCAACCTGAGAATCGGGTTTTGTGAAGTTTCAATTTGTGACTCTCAAGAGCAGCCGAAATAAGTGGGCCGAAACGGCTGTTGCAGAATATGTTGATAAAATAGGCCACTTCGTTCCCATTGAATTGCATGAAATTAAATCCAAAAGTCTTTCGCGAGACAGCCAAGAAATAAAAAAGTCTCTGGAGGGTGAGGCTTTGCTGAGCCATCTCTTGGCCTCGGACTACGTGGTGATTTTCACTGAAGATGGCCACCTTGCCAAAGACTCAATTAAATTCTCTGAACGCGTGGTTCAAATTGTTGAAAGCGGCAAGTCACGGGCCGTCTTTATAGTAGGTGGCCCGTATGGGTTTTCTAAAGAGGTAAGGGCTAGGGCCAATTTGATGTTGAGCCTATCTTCCCTCACTATGAATCATTTTGTGGCTCAAATAGTGGCTCTCGAACAAATTTATCGCGCGCTGACTATTTGGAAAAATCGATCCTATCACAATGTTTAAGGCCATATTATTGAGGTGACCTACAGCTGGGATGAAGATGTTGCCTCATTTATGGCCGCCTTTATAACATAGCCCCGTTAGCGCCAACGGGAACTCATGGCGTGAGGCCTCTGGTATCGTTATTGCTCTCTAAATGGAGCATGTGCAGTGATCAAATTAATACCTCTCCATGTCCGAGCGTGTCCGGATACCAGAGAGCTATTCGGATCTTTGATGAGTGGATGCGCTCGTGTGCTCAATGTGGTCGGTTCTGGGGTGCTACGGATTTATTTTGCTGTGACTGTTGGGTCAAATTAGAAGGTCGATTGACCCGGGAAACTCAGGCCCTCTTCGCACCACCGGATTTAAATTGTCACAGACTACTTCTGTGGGTGCCCGGGGAGCTAGGGGTAGTGGGAAATCTAATTTATGCGCTTAAGGGTGGAGGGTTGGAGAGGGCGAATGCTCGTCTTGCCGAGCTTTTAAGTTGGCGCCTCAGTCAAGAAAACCCGGACCTACACAGGAAACAATTGGTCTTCGTCCCGTCACCCCCTCAAAAACGAGGAGAAAAAGATCACGCCTACAGCTTGGCTCGGGAACTCTCCCGGATTTGGGGGCAGCCCCTTTGGCCCGGTCTCATGCGGGTTTCGTCCTCTGGTCCTCAAAAAAAAGCTTCTCGTGTTCACAGGCAGAGAACGAAAATCGCCAGTGGCCTAGAAAGTGGCCAATCAGAGCTCTACAGGCTCAATCCGGATCAAATAATCTTTGTGGATGATGTATTGACCACGGGGAGCACCGCCCTGGCGGCTCAAAAGGTGCTGCCACCGGAAATTCCTTTTAGTGCCTGGGTCCTGGCAGAGCGTTCTCGCTTGCGGGTGTAGGCGCATTTTGCTACAACGCAACATATGATTTTAAGCCCACAGATTTGCCTATTTTTGACAGTTATTTCATTGAGTTCGTGTGCCTCGGCCACATTAAAAGAGGTCGAGGAAATACCACCCCCACTTGGTGCGAAAAAAGAGATCGTACCGACCAACGAGAAAGCTCCCGCGGAGGATGCTGCCGTCATGCCAGAAAGTGGGTTGCTACAGATCAAATCGGTTTTGGCCAAATACCACCAATCCAAATCTGTACAGATGGAGTTAAAAAAGCGGGTGTTTATGGCTCTCCTTGAGCGAGAAAATATTAGCGAGGGCCAGCTATCGTTTTCAAAGGGGCAGTTGCGTTTGAGAATTGATAAACCCCATCCATCAGAAGTTATCGTTGATAACAATAATATTTGGCTGGTTGACCAATTGCCAGAGGGTTCAAAGCCACCTATTCAAGTGGCCCGAGTGCGGGTGGATAAATTAAGTCCCCAGTCGCGAGCTAAATCACCACTAGCATTTATTTTTAGAGACTTAAAAGTATGGGATGAATTTAAGTTGGTGGGTGAAAAAGTGGCCGATGAAAAGATCACCTATTCGCTGAAGCCAATCCATCCAAAAGAATGGAGAAATGTGGCAAAACTGGCCATTCGATTGGATCAAAAGGGCAAGCAGGTATTAGCAGTGAGCTATTGGGATGATTTAGAAAATGAAACAAGTTGGGTGTTTCGAAAGGTGGATTTCGATGTGCCAGTGTCAAAAGATTTTTTTAAATACAGTCCACCAAAAGACATAACAATTATGGAGTATTAGTTCGTGGCTAAAACAGTTCACTTTGTAAGCTTAGGGTGTCCAAAAAATCTCGTTGATACTGAAATCATGCTAGGATCGTTGGCCAACGATGGATATCGGGTGGTGGAAAATCCCGAAGAAGCAGAAACGGTTATTGTAAATACCTGCGGGTTTATTGAAGACTCTAAAAGGGAATCCATTTCAAAAGTATTAGAGTTGAGTGAACTAAAAGGTGAAGGTCATCTAAAGAACCTCATTGTGGCGGGCTGTTTGGCTCAGCGATATCAAAAAGACCTGGTAGAGGGTCTACCTGAGGCCGACATATTTATTGGCTCTGGTGAATTTCAAAATATCAGTGCGATTTTGAAAGATAGGTCAAAAGGTGTAGAGTCTAAACAGTATTTTAACCGCCCCACATATCTCCAAGAAGATTCAACGCCTCGAATGAACTCCCAACCTCGTCACCGAGCTTATTTAAAGATCTCCGAGGGCTGCAAAAAGCGATGTGCATTTTGCGCCATTCCTCTGATACGAGGGAATTTGCAGTCGAGAACCGTAAAAAATAATCTAAGCGAAGCGAAGCTTTTGGTTGCAGGAGGCGTTAAAGAGCTCATAGTGATATCTCACGATTTTACTGATTATGGATGGGATCTTAGAAAAAAATCACAAACCGCCGAAAAAGAGTCCCCCCTTCAACTTTTGCGGGAATTGTCAGATGAGTCGGGTGCCCAATGGATTCGCGTGTTGTATCTTTACCCCGATGGAATCAACGAGGAATTGGTTAATCTTGTGCAAGCTCGAGATAATCTCTGCAATTATTTTGATATGCCTTTGCAGCATATCAATAATGAAATGTTGAAAAGCATGAACAGGCGAATGACGCGCGAGCAAGTGGAAGAAGCTATTTCGCTAATTCGCAAGAAAATACCGGATGCTGTTATTCGAACGCAGTTTATTGTGGGGTTTCCAGGTGAAACAGAAGAGCAGTTTCAGGAGCTTCTGGAGTTTGTGAAAGAGGCGGAATTTGATCGAGTAGGGTGTTTTAAGTTTTCACCTGAAGAAAATACGAAAGCCGCTGATATGGCTGACCAGGTTGACGAAGCGACTAAGCAACGGCGCCACGATGAACTGATGGCTTTGCAGCAACAGATTAGCCGTCAGAAACATCAAGATTTGGTGGGCAAAATTCTGCCGGTGATGGTTGAGGGATACAGCGACGAGACAGATCTGTTGCTGCAAGGACGAACTTCGCAACAGGCTCCAGATATCGACGGCGTCACCTATATCAATGACGGCACGGCGGATGTGGGAGATATAGTGATGGTTGAGATCACCGAGGCCCACGACTACGATCTTGTGGGGCGAATTGTTACCCCCAATTAGGTGTAAGCGTCTGCCCTATCTCGTGGCTGGTGGCCCAGATGGCCCTCAGGTTCGTTGGATCTGAGGCACAATCACACGGCAATTTCTACACGGCGAGCCCGGGCCCCTTTTCCTGTGGATGGCCCTGTGGTACGCCCAGACTGTTAACTCGAAATCTTTTCTGTGACTTCAAATTGGGGAGGGGCATGGGACACCTAAATCCGGCGATCTGGATCGCATTGTTTGTTTTTATTTTTTCATTTCAAGGACACGCCAAGCAAGACCTTGTTTCGCTTGAAGAGGCCGAAGATCTGGTCACCTGCATAGGCCAGAGGTGTGTTTACAGATTGATAAACCCAGCCAAGTTTTCCGCTAATGACCTAAGAGAGGCGGCCAACCAGGCGCTCACGGGTTTTCAACATCAGCGACTGGGCAGTGATGAAGGATGGGTGGGGCACGGAGCTGGAGTCGGAAAAGCAGAAGAGGTGGCTTTTTGGGTGCGAGACGCTGACCAGCGAAATTTGCTTAAACAAGTCATTGTGTCTTTGGATAAAACCTACAACTTGATAGAGCCCAAGCAGGTTCGCCTGACCACACAGGTGTATGTGGTTTCTGAAGAGGTTTTAAATGAGTTCGGCCTTGGCATTTCAGGTTACATTGGAGGGGCTGAGAAATTGGCCGATGGCTTTTTGCCCGTGGGTGATAAGGTAACAAGTTACCTCGGCGATGTGACCAGTAATTTGTTGCGATTAGTGTTTTCAGCCGCCTTTGAAAAAGATCGCGCCATGCGACTCGTGGATCGGCCAAAGATTTTTTACAGTGGAAAGTCTTTTACTATTGAAGATAAGACCACTTGGTATCGCGATGGAACAATTTCTACCGAGGTGGCTGAAGCCGGCTTTGAGTTATCGGGAGTGGTGTATGTGGACACTGCTGAGCCAGATAGAGTGGCCATTGATGGATTAAATATATCGGTGGGGTTACTTCCAACGACCGAAGAGACTGAGGGCAGTAAAACCGGAACAGGTGTTCGGCAACTTCGCATACCGAATGAGTATGAGGTGCTATGGAATAACCGACCACGCATACTTTACGATGCCATTGTCTACGCCAACTTTAATGATAGAAGTTTTGGCCTCTATACAGGATCGCGTAAAGGGGGCGAGCAGGCGCGAATACTCGTGATTATGACGGCTGAGGTTGACCCTGAGGATAAGGGTGAAATTCCTCATGAAACTAAACAGACCCCCGATGACGTTCGTCAGGACCTGGACCGAGACAACAGTGTTCATAAAAACAAAAACCAACAAGAAAAAGAAGAGGAACAAGGCTTTGATTTCTTTAAATACACTGGCTAAGCCTCTAAAAAGTGTATTGTTGTTGGGGTTTGTGTTGCTTGCTGGCCAACCTGGAGTGGCCAGTAGCCCTTCATCTAAGGTTGTGGAACGTGACTACCAAAAACTCGTCACACAGGTGGCGCGGCAGTTTTGGGGTGAGTTTGAAGGGGCTCTTTCGTTGCTCCCAAATAACTATGTTCCACGCATTCACGATGGCCAAATAGACTATCAATATCTTGGTAGTGAACAAGTGTGTCCAGAAATATCAGTGAAACAACCTGATGTGGTGGCTGCCGTTGAGTACAACGTATCCCAAGATAATGGCAAAAAGCGCATTAAGTTGTCGTACATTGGGTGCGATGGATCACCGTTTCTCTACGAAATCATTCAATTCAAAGAACCTTTGGCTCCGGAATTGTCATTGCCCAGTTTCGTTTTAGGGCAGCGGGATTTTGTAGCAACAAAAGAGCGGCCATGGGTGAGCGTACAATATATGGACGCAGCTGATCAGCTCGTGGGATCTGTAGAAAGTGCATTCCTTTCTAGAGAAATGAAAACCACATTTTATATTGTAGATCGTCCCATTGCCGAGTTGACCGCAAAGCCTCGACAGAACCTAATTGAGATTACTGCCTACAGCTATGATTTGGATTTCAAATTGGCTCGGCCCAAAGTGGCACTCCGCTCAAAATCGTCATTGTCTGCCAGTCCGGCTAACCTCGATGTGATTTTTGAAGGCGAAAATTTAAAACGTTTTGAATACCGGGGCACGGTCAGTCACGATCTGCCAGAGAAGTCTTTCAATCTGTATTTTGATTCTATGGTTTTGAAAGCAACAAGAAATACTTTGGGGGGATTGTTTGGTTTTATCGCTCAAAATCTACCGAAGACAGCGGTTTCGGTATCCGGTGGAGCCAATGAGCGATTCCTAAAAGAGTTAGTGGTCTTAGATCAACGGTTAAAGGTGGCCGGACCCGCAGATATAGACTTCGTGCAAACTCAGATCAAGAGCATGATTAACTCCATCAACACGGGCGAAATTGTTATTATCGATAAGAGAAAAAAATGAAGTGGCTCATTGGGTTTTTAGCAGCGCTGTTCACCTCATCGGCGTTATGCATAGAAAATCGGTTTTCTGATGTGGCGCCCAGCGCTCAGGAATTGTATGAGAAGACCATTGAGCCACTGGAAGAAGATTTTCGCGAATTTCGAGAAACATTTAAAATAGAAGAGCTATCTGATCGTTTTGCCGCGGGGACATTTGGCACAGGCTGTGGCGAAGAATACGGAATTGTGCAGGCGCACGGATATTGGGATCAAAATCGGGCTGTGGATGAACTGCTCATTTCTTGTGGGGTACATGATATTCAAGTTCGTCAACAGCGAGAAGGACAAGATCTTACATTGTGGACTCTCGATGAATGGCTGAATTTTTCTCACCTTCGTCTGGGTAAGTATTCTCATTACGAGTTAGCCATTAATGACGACGCCTTTGTTATAACTTACTCCCAGGTCGGTCAAAGTCAGGAATTGACAGTGGAAGCCACAGATCAAGAAATATTGGGTCATATGATCGTTGAGTTTAAACAAGTCGAGGCCAATTCGAGCAATCGCTTTTATAAAGTATCAGTGGATGGCGATGGAATGTATCTTGAACACCAAAGTACCAGTCGGGATTTTGGTTTTTTTGAGCATATGTTTTTTGCGAGCCATTTTACCTCGCCTATAGATCCAAAGATTTTTGGCTTATACGTTGAAGGCGGAGTGCTAAGCTACCTAGATTCTCGCGCCCAAAACTTGTTGGCTCCTTTTGTTGGGGCGAAGTCTTTGAACGAGCTTTGATTGCCTATGATCTTTTTAAATGATTTATGAGGTCATTAGCGCTTTCATCGCTGGCCCTGAAATAGTCACTACAGCCGGGCGTGGCAGAGAGGACTTTCCATGCGGCCAATGGCTAGATAACTTTTCTAGGCTAACACTTGATTTACCGGGGTGTTGCACGGAGAGAAACAGGGTTTCTCCATCACTGGAAAATGTAGGGCCTGTGAGCTCCGCATCTGTTGGCGCCGAAGCCAACTGAAACACATTGCCCGCATGGGGGCCAGACATTGGGATGTAAAACAAACCATTATTTTTAAAGGCTGCATAGGGCGACTTGCCCATCGCTTTTTCAGAAATGTCTGAAGTCATCCAGAGATTGCCCTTTTGATCAAAGGCCATGTTGTCGGGGCATGAAAACCCATTTTTTTCTCCACCCGCCAAAAAGGTTTCGGCCTTGAAAGTTAGCGAAAGTGGGTCGTTGTTGGATTCAACAATTTTTAATATGGAACCGTGATAATTAGATCTGCTCTTGTTGTTCGTTTGGGCGACGAAAATGTGTCCCGAGATGGGGTCAATCTCAACATCTTCTGGCCGATCTAGTGGTGTGCCGCCAAGCAAGTGGGCTGCTTCTCTACAGCGGACGAGAACTTCGGTTTGATCCTTGAATTTTTCTTGCAATAGACTTTGCTTTTTATAGTCCAAGGAAATCCATTTCCCGAGGTCAGTGTTTGCCACAAACAGTTCACCCTTTTCAAGGTTGTCGGGCTTTTCGGAAATGAATTTGTACAGGCACTGATCCATAGAATCGTCGGCAAGGTAAACAACACAACGACCGTCTTTAGCCAACTGGGTTGTGGCACACTCGTGGGCATAGCGGCCCATGCTAGTGAGTTTTTTAGCTTTGCCAGTTTTTGGATTGAATTCTACCACCCAGCCATAATGCTCTGGTGAGTGGTCGAAAAATTCAGACCAACCCAGACGAGAATCTTTGTTATGGGTTTTATTGCCCTTTTCGTCGTAGGTGTATTCACCATAAAAATCATGATAGTTCTCCTCACACGTGAGAACTGTCCCCCAGGGTGTCACTCCGCCAGCGCAGTTGGCCAACGTACCTATGGCTGTTTTTGATCCGCCGATGATTCGTTCGGAAACAATGTCAATGGGTGTTTGCCCCGACAGTCTTCGGTTTAGGGCATCACCATCGTCCACTGTCCACGGATGTTCAGAATCTTTTCGCCACACTCTGAAAATGCTTCCGCCAACAGCTTGTTGTTCTTTCTCTACTTGTTGTTTTGTGCGTGGCCCGCCTTTCACAAAACCACTTACAAACATTGGATCTACACTTTCATGGTTGGACCACAAATAGCCCTCATTGGGGTTGCCGCTAGCAGAGGGAAGAAAGGCTAAGTAATCGTTGTCATATCCAAAGGCATCGCCCGAAGTGTTTATCTTCTGTCCATATTCGATCAAGAGATTGTAGGTGAAGCCATCAGCTAAAACCAAGTCATCTTTGTCAGTGGGCGAAATAGGAGAAAATGGACCGTTCACTTTTGAGCTTGTCGGTGTGGTTAAACAACCAGTCAATGTGGATAGAGCGCTGGCACTTGAAACCACAGCTGCGCTGCGCCCCATAAAGTGTAAAAACTCTCTACGAGTGGCCATTGGCAAATGGTTCATAGGTGTACCCCCAAATTCATCGCGAGAATCAAAATTTTGCTGAGTAAATCATCTTAACGTGACCTAAAGCAGGGATGAAGATGCTGCCTGACTTATAGCCACTTTAATGAATACCCCCGCTAGGGCGCCAAGACAATTCCTGTCTGGCAAGCCACTTGCCGTCAGCAATTTTTACAGGTAACCATTTGCCAATGAGAAGTCCTTATTTTCGAATACGTTGGTTCATACTGCTTCTGATCTTTTGGCTGAGCTCGGCGGCATTTGGTCAGGCTCACAAGATCCTCACTTGGAATATTCTGTTAGATGGCGCCATCGACAAGTGGGTGAATCTGGATATACCGTTTTGGTATTTTCGAAAAGATGAGGCCCTAGATCTCATCCGAGCGCAAGACCCTGACTTGATGGGAGTTTTTGAACCATTGCCCTATCAACGAACATTTCTCGTTGAGAATTTGCCAGCCTACAAAAACGTGGACTTTGATTCGTTTACCGATGCGGTGCTTTTTTATAGAAGAGATCGTTACGAAGAACTTGAAAAAGGCCGCTTTTTTCTTTCTTCAAATCCGGAGCGGTCTTATAGCCTTGGTCTTGGTAACCACTTTCCGAGAATAGCCGTTTGGGTCAGGCTCAAAGATAAACAAACCGGTGAAAAGGTATTTTTGGCGGGCACCCATTTTGACGCAAAGACATCAGCTCGCAGAAAAATGGCACCTTTATTTTATCAAACAGTGAATCGGCTGGCCAAAGGAGATCCAATTATGGCCATTGGTGATTTTAATATTGCTCCAGATGACCAAGCATATGCTGTTTTGGCAAAGCAAGATTGGGTAGATACCTACAATATGTATTTCAAAGAGAAGTTAAATCGGTCTCACCCCACAAAAAAAGACCGACGCATTGATCACGTGCTATTGGGTGGCAAAAAGCTGTATAAGGTAAACTCGTGGAAGACAGTAGTGGCCGATAAGTTGTCGGATCATAATCCAGTCGTTGTGGTGCTTGAGCATGCAGGCCCCTAAGTGGTGCGTGCCCCTTTTTATAGTGGCGCTATTTGTTTTTTTCGTTGTTCGATTGGTGGTGGGGGCGAATGTTGGCCTATCCACGGATGAGGCCCACTATTACCTTTACGGCCAGCATTTAAGCTGGAGTTATTTTGATCACCCCCCTTTGGTGGGATGGATTCACTATTTATTTTCCTTTTTGCCTCATGCCGAATGGGCGGTGCGGCTGCCGGCGACATTGCTGTCGATAATGACAAGCTTATTTGTTTGGTACTATTTGAAACAAGAAAAGGTGCCTTGCGTGGGGAGGCTTTGGGGCCTTTTAGCGGTGAACGCTTCCTTTTTAATCAATATTTTAGGAGTAGCGTTGTTGCCTGATTCTTTGCTTGTGGCATTGATGTTTCCATTGATTTTTGCGCTGAGAAAAATTGAAAAATCTCCGCAGAACATCAGCGGCTGGTTTTCGACGGGATTCGTTCTCGGATTAATGGGCCTTAGTAAATACACGGCGATCTTGTTTGTCCCTGGTCTATTGGCTTACGTTCTGTTGCTGCGAAAAAAAGAACTTTTATTTAATTGGCGTTTATTTATAGCTCTGGCTCTAGCTCTGGGATTGGTCACTCCAGTGATTTATTGGAATGCCTCTAATGGGTGGGCCAGTTTTCTCTATCAATTGGAACATGTGGTGGGACGGGCTGGCGGCTGGAAGGCGGCATTGGCTTCTGTTGGGTTGCAGTTTGTTGGTTTTAGTCCGCCGCTATTTGTGTTTTCGATTTGGGGAATGAGTAAATCTATTGTTGCCAAGAATAGAAGCGAGCGGCTGATTGCCCTATTAGTGGCACCAGTGCTGCTGTTTTTCTTTTATTCGTCATTTACCGAGGTGGTTTTGCCCCATTGGCTTGCGCCAGCGTATCTATTGTTAATTTCCGGTTCTGTGGTTTATCTTTGGAAACCGGGACGTTTTAAAATGGCGGCTGTTTTCAAAGTGAGCGTAGTTATATCGCTAATTGTGAACGCCGCTATATTTTCGGAGCTCTATTGGAAGTGGAATCCCGGCAAAGAATACGCCTCTATTCATAGAGATATTTATGGATGGGATCAAATCATGGAGAAAGCCGCTGCGCTTGCGGGCTCGTCGGCGGTGGCCGTGGTCAACTGGTCGCAGGGAAGTCGGGCGCGCTTTTATTACTCAGGTGGAAGGGTATTTGTGCTGGACCAAAGGAAGGATCAGTTTGATTTTTGGGAGGGGGATAAGCCGGAAGGCGAGGACATTCTTGTGATTAGCAGTAAATTCTATCCCGCCAATTTTTCAAACGAGATTACCTGTGAGTCAGTCATGAAAGCGGGATGGCTGGACATTGAGCTAAGGGGCAAAAAAGTAAATCATGTGGATTACTTTTGGTGTTATCAGTTCTCGTCACAGCGATCGGCGTCGCCATAGACCTTTGATGGGGGCCAAGCGGTGTCACCTAACTCCTTGAAAATAAACATTAATTAATTGACAGCACTCGTCAATGGTCGCAGACTAAAAGTAGGGATCAGCATCGGGGGGAAATTCTATGTTTTCAGGTCAAATTGCAATGCTATTTGTATTTTCGGTGGTTATTTTTTTTATAGTTAACGTTATTGCCAACTGAGTGTTTCTGCAAATCACTGGGCGAAGTTAAAAATATCCTTGTAATTTCGCCCTACTTCTTCAGAGTCCATTCCATATCCTATGACGAATCGGTCATCGATGGTCCGGCCCGTGTAGTCTGGTTTCACAGGAAGTTCCCGCCGTGCAGGTTTATCGAGCAAAGTCACAATTTTTAAACTAGCAGGATCAGACAACAACAATCGATCAAACAAAAACTTCAGAGTACGACCCGCATCAATAATCTCTTCGATGATGAGAACATGTTGGCCTTTGATATTGGTGTTGATGTCTTTCAGAATGCGAACGCTCTCGCCCTTTGGAGAGGTTACGTGTACAAAGTCCACTTTGACGGGAAGGCTGATTTTTCGCATAAGGTCCGAAACAAACAAAAAAGAACCTTTCAGCGGGCAGATGAGGACCAGTTCTTTACCCTCATAGTCACGCTCAATATCCATGGCAAGTTCAGTAACCATTTCCTGAATTTCTTCAGCGGTAATAAAAGGGACCATTGAATCTTTGAATTGCGACATAGAAATTCCTTTAGATGAAGTTTTCGTTTTCAACGGCTAAGGAGGTGGTTTGCACCGAGTTGGCTAGCTGCAAGAAATCCTTAGCAGATGTATTATGAGGCTCTTTCTGAAGCACTTGTTCCCACTCTGATACAGCCTCTGGTACGCGATTTGAATCGTAGTAGACTTTTCCCAATTTTATGCGAATGGGCATAAACAAAGGGTGGTCTTTCTGCAATGCTTTTAGCAATTGGATGGCCTGGTCAGCGCATTCAGTTTTTAACAAAACTTCAACCACGTGTAGACCTATTTCTGGACGACCGTTTGAAAGGCGAAAAGCGGTTTGATATTGCTCAAGGGATTCATCAAACCGGTTGTAGCGAAAATACAGCTCTCCGAGTTCGTCATGTTTTAAGGCCAACTTATCATTTACATAGGGATCATCACTGCCTGATTGGCGCTCCAACATGATCTTAGCTTCATTAAAAACCTTTTGGCCCTCGTCGTAGCGACCAAGATCATTTAAAACAATACTCAATCCAACACTGGCATCGGTGAACGACGGGTCAATTTCTATAGCTCTTCGAAATGTTCGGATGGCCTTATTGAATTTGCCCTGATCGTAATAAATGGTTGCCAGCATGTGAAAAACTTCAGGACTCTTGTTGCTGCGAAGAATTAGTTGATTAAAAAGTGGTTCCGCTTTTTGGTAGTGGCCGTCGATGAACAAAGCCTTGGCTTCTTCAAACACTTCGTCGTCTGAACTAAAGGCCACGGGTCACCTCCTTCTTTGCGCGGGCGTATTCTGGAGAGTCGGGATATCGCTTTTTGAGCTCATCAAGGTATTTTTCAGTTTTGTCTTTTTGCTCAGTTTTAAATGCGCTAACCGTGGCTCCATAAAGAGCTTTAGCATCAAGCCCCAGGCCAGAGTACAACGTGAGCAATTGCTCGTATCGACTCAAGGCACTGTCATACTGGTCTCGAATGAAGTAAAAATCGGCAATGTATTTTTCTTTTTCAGCGAGCATCACGAGAGTTTTTTGCTTGTAGTCCTGTGCTTCTTTGGCCCACTGGGATTGGGCGTAAGACGACACCACTTCGTCAAAATACAGCATGGCACGACCAGCCAATGAGAGGTCGCGATCAATGGTGCTGGGGAGTTGTTTGAAAATACTAAGCCCTAATCGAAAAGTGACAAAATCTATTTGCTCGTGTTCAGGGTGAAATTCTTTAAATAAACGATAGGCACTTTCAGATTCAATAAAGGCCTCACGCTTAAAATGGATATCAGCCGTGGCTAATTCAGAAAGTGTGGCGAATCGGCTATACGGGTGTTTGTTCTTAACTTCAGCATATTGTATAAGCGCTTCTTCGTAGCGTTCGTCGCCTTCATATTTTTTTGCCAACTGGTAGGCGCCTTCGGCCGAGGCAACATCGATTTTTTCAGTGGACGAACAGCTGGGCAAAGCAACGATGCCTAAGAGTAAGAAAGCGATCGGGAATATTGCTAAGTTTAAGAATTTCATATGGGAGAGTCTACTTTCTGCCGCTGCAGGAAGTCAACTGTAGGCAAACGAGAGAAGGCATTTCGGAGCTAAGCGCGAAACTGAGTCAGATGGTTGTGAAGGGCTGTAAATGTCACTTTTAGGGCACTTGTTACCGGAATAGAAATCAACATACCTAGAACTCCGAGAAGCTGTGCTCCAATGATGATCACGACCACCACGGTAACGGGGTGAAGATCCACAATTTTTGCGACAACTAGGGGTATGATGAAAAAGATGTCGAGGAGTTGAGCAAAGGAGTAGACGGAAATCACAATAAGAAGGCCATATTCCATGTTCGAGTTAATTAAGGCCATGATCACAGCTGGAGCGGCTCCAATAAATGGGCCTAGATAGGGCACCAGATTGAGCAGCGCCGCAAAAGAGGCCAACAAAAACGCATAGGGAAAAGAAAAGGCGGCCAAACCGGCCCACACAGCCAATCCGACGATGCCTGCCTCAAGCAGCCTGGCCCTCACAAATTGCGCCATTTGGTCGTTGATCTGGTGGTGGAGATCTAAAACCAGTTCAAAAATGCTATTAGGAACCAGCGCCAAAACCTTTTTGGTAATGTTGCGCCCATCCTTTAAAAGAAAAAAGGCGAAAAATGGAGCCAACAAAATTGTTGTCAGCGAACGTGACAAAAAAGTAGGGAGATCATCAAAAAGCGATTTGGTCCAATCGATGATGAGGTTATTGGCTTTGTCACTGAGGCTGATCGTGGATCCGGTGATTTCAGTAAGTTTAGACTCCCAGTCAACCAAAAGTTCAATGGTGCCCTGTCTGTAGTTAGGAATTTCATGGCGAAAGGAACTCACTTGTTGCACCACAAATGGTGATACTCTTCCTACGCCAAGCCCCAAAACTGCACCTAAAACGCAATAGGTGATGGTCACTGCGTAAATTCTATGGATGCCTGCGCGCTCAAAGGCGTTCACTGCAGGAGAGAGCAAGTAGCTCAAAACAAAGGCAAGCACCGTTGAGAGTAAGATGTTCTCAACCACAAGCAATACGATCCCGAGCATCGCCAAGAAACCAAAAAACACAGTGAAACGAATAATTTTCGCTCGGCGCAATTGAGTTTTTTGAAAGTTTGAGCCCATAGCTTCCTAATTGTTTTTTAAGTTTTTTAACTCTCGTTTCAGCTCCGAAAAGCTTTCGGCGGTTTCGCGAAGCCGTCGCCCGAGCACTTCAGCTAGTCGGGTCACAATTTTTACGCCTGTGCGCGGATTTCGATCGATGATTTCATAGAGGTCCGGCTTAAAAAAACCAAGAAGAGTCACCTCATCTACTGCAGTGGCGGTAGCCGTTCGTCGGCTGTTTTTTTCAACCAGTGCGATTTCGCCAAAAAAATCACTCTGTGAGAGGCGAGTCACAAACACGCGATTGTTGGCATCACTTGAGTGGAGGTCTTCAACGGTCATGTTTACTGAGCCTTTTACGATGATGTACATTCCTACACCGGCCTCACCTTGAGAAAAGATCACTTCGCCAGGTCGGTAATTTCTGGCGTGAATGATTTCTTGAACGAACATGATTTCGCGAGGCGAGAGCGTCTCAAATAAGTAATTCGAAGATAAAACAGAGGCGATATCTTTTTTGCCCTGATCTTTTTTAAATATGTTGTCCCAAAGGAAATTTACCATGGATTCCGCCCTGAGGTGAGGAACAGTGTATCTCTCGGTACCCAACCTGTCATACCCCCAGGATAGGTCACTTGTGCCCAATCTCCTTGCGCGTGGCGAACGATCACCTCATAGCCAGAAGACAAATCAAAAAGCGCATTGCTATCGGCACTGGGATATGTACGAAGGGCGACAGAATCGGCAACCACGGTGGCTCGAGTCACATAAAAGTCATAAGTTTTTAAACCAATAAGACCCACGAACAAAACAAAGAAAATGGCTAGTAAAAAGCCAAGTGTGGGGAAGGGGGGCGAGGGTGCCTCGGCTAATACTGCTGTGCGCCGCCGGCCCCAATACTTAATGAGCAAAAATCCAGTAAGACCAAGAAATATTGCAGTGAGCGCAAATAAAACGTCAAAACTCAATCGCGATAGTATCTCGGATCGAAAGCGACTCAAGGGGCCACCGGCGTCGAAAGAGCCAGTTTTGCCTTGCTCGCGAAGAAACTGAAGTCCGCTTACTGTAGCACTGTGATAAGGATCAATATGAACGGCTTTACGCCACGCAGCAAGAGTTCTGCCGATATGTTCGAGCTTAAGTTCAGAAAGGCCTAAGTTATACAACACTTCAACGTTGTCTGGTGAAGATTCGTAGGCCTGCCAAAAAAGGTCCCGCGCTTTATCGAATTGATTTTCTTGAAACGCTCGAATGCCTTGTTGATAGACCTGTTGGGCCGATTCTTCGGCAAAGGCAAAAGCGCCCCCGAGCCCCATGCCAATCAAACATAAAGACAAAATCATCCTCATACAAAACAGTGTAGATATCCTGGTGGCATTTGTCTATGCGGATCAACGCTTTAACCGTTTCTAGGCGAGGGAGTTTAGTGCTCCTATGTCTATGGAAGCGAAGGGCTACAGAGTTGTCTTGTTAAAGGTGACGGAGTAAGCTCATGGGGTTTAACGAAGAGGTTTAAAATATGGCAAATCTATTGGGGCATCGTCTATCTCAATCAAAAGAAATTGAAATTCTCATTGATAAACTCGTCGGCGAAATTCAGGGGCTGAGTTCAGAGGTTCCTGCAACGCAGTCGCCTCGTGAGGATTGTGAAGAAAACAATAACTACTGGGTCGAAGAGGCCGGAAAAAACAGAGGGCGGGCGCTGTTCTACCCCTACATCGGAACCGGCATGGGACGGGGACCTTACGTAGAGTTGGAAGACGGGAGTGTAAAACTTGATTTGATCAATGGAATTGGAATTCATCTTTTGGGACATTCGCATCCTGAAGTGATTCGTGCCGCTTTGAGGGGTAGTTTGAGTGATATGTTGGTGCAGGGCAATCTCCAAGCGAATCGTGAATATGTGCTTTTGGCAAAAAAACTTGTGGAAATTGCCGGCAGAAAAAGTCGTTTAAAAAATGTCTGGCTTACGACCTCAGGCTCTATGGCCAATGAAAACGCACTGAAGGTTTGCCGACAAAAAACCAATGCGGCCCGTAAAATCATCGCAATGAAATCAGCTTTTGCCGGCCGAACGACGATGATGGCAGAGGTCACAGACAATCCAGGGTTTAAGCAAGGCCTGCCAGAGTATCACGAGGTTTTGCGAATACCTTTTTACGATAAGCACAATCCTAAGAGTTCAGAACAAGCACTCAATGAATTGAAAGATCACGTCTCGAAAAATGAAGGGGATGTGTGTTGTTTCACTTTTGAGCCAATGCAGGGTGAAGGTGGTTATAATGTAGCGCCACGACAGTATTTTATGCCGATGCTTGAATTTTGTCGGGCAAAGGGTATTCCGGTCTGGGTTGATGAAGTGCAAACCTTTTGTCGGACAGGCCAGTTCTTTGCCTTTGAAACCTTAGATTTTGGTGATTACGTGGATGTTTGCACGGTTGCCAAGACATTACAAAATGGAGCCACTTTGTGGACGGAAGAGTTTAACCCAAATCCAGGGTTGATCGCTGGAACGTTTGCCGGGTCGACCCCAACATTAAGTGTCGGTTTAAAAATATTAGAAATCTTGGACCAAGAGAATTATTTGGGGTCCACAGGAAAGATAGCCAAAATCCATAACGAATTTGTAGGTATGTTAAACCGTCTCAATGAGACCACCTGCGAGGGGCTTCTAAAAGATGCTGGTGGGTTGGGTTTAATGGTGGCGGTAACACCGCTTGACGGCTCTCGTGACAAAATGAATGAACTACTAAAAGTAATGTACAAGAATGGGTTGATGACTTTTGGCTGCGGACGAGGTCCTTTCCGTCTAAGATTTTTATTGCCGGCTGTGATGACCTCGGAAGATATTGCCTGCGCGGGTCGAATTATCGAGAAATCCATATTGGAGATGGCTTGAATCTGATAGAGTCTGCAAGGCAGCTAATAGCAACGGACAGTACGCCGTCACAGGGCACGGCCGATGTGGCGCGGCTGGCCGGTGAACTCTGCCGAGAAGTGGGCCTGGAAACAAGCTTTCACCCCGAACAAGTGGACGGCCGAGAAGAGGTCAACTTTTTGGCCTGGTCAAAGGCGTCGGGTTACAATGGTGGGCTGTTGTTGCAAACCCACCTGGACACTTCACCACCAGGTAACTTTGCCATGTGGGGAAAGACGGCGAATAATCCGTTTAATGCTAGCGTCCACGACGATACCATTTTTGGGCTCGGAGTAGCCGGCGCTAAGATGGATTTTTTGGCAAAGATCCTTGCTGTCAGTGAGTATGCCAATACAACGAAATTTTCCCGGCCCCTGGTGTTGTCGGGCACGTTTGGTCACTCTAATGGCATGATAGGAGTCAATCGATTGCTCCGTCGGAAGTTGGTTAATCCAGAAATGGCGCTAGTCGGGGAGCCCACAGAACTTCGACTGGTGGCAAAAGGATCCGGCACAGCGGTGTTAGAGCTTTCCATTCCCTTTTCAAAAGAAGAAAAAGATTACCATCGGCGGCATGACGTGATGGAAAGCAGTTCGACCCAAAGTAAAATTTTTGCCGGAAATGAAACGGCAAAGGGTTCGTCATCGCTTTCTGAGAATGCAATTTTAAAGATGTTGACCTATTTGGGGCATTTGCCATCGGGAATGGTGGTGATGGATCTGGACGGCGGCACCAGTGCTTTGGCGCAACCAGAATTTGCCGTACTCGAGCTGGATTTGGTGGATGGATTTAATGACACAATGATTGGAAAGCTAAACCGCATTCACAGAGCGCTCATGGAAATGGAACAAGATTTTAGTCGATATCAAAACGAAGGTGATCATGAGCGGCCCGTAATCAATGTGGGGCAAATCAAAACATATCCTGATGAAGTTCGAATTTCAGGTGCGTGTACGCTGCCGCCTACGGTGAGTGATGAGCAGTATCAAGTCTGGATGGAGCGGCTTCGACAATCTTGTGCTGAAGTGGGGTCGACATTAAGGGTGGTAGACTATTGTGCCGCGTTTTCTGCAGATGACAAAAGCCAGCTTGTTTCAGTGAGCCGACAAGTGATGCAAGACATGCAACTTGACCCCGGATTGAACATCACTTCGGCCCGGACCGAGGCTAGCTGGCTACAAAGGCGTGGAGTCAATTGTTTGGTTTTCGGTCCAGGTAAGGGAACGGGCAACGTGCATAGTCCCAATGAGAACGTGTCGATAGCTGAAGTGAAAAAAGCCTCTGAATTTTACAAGCGTGTGATAGAGCGGGTGTGTTTATGAGTTTTGTTGTTCGTCTAGCTAGAGAAAAAGATGCGCCAGCTTTGCTGGATTTAGCAAGGCAGTTTTCACTACTCAACTTGCCGGCCGACAAAAGATCTATTGCTGAAAAAATAGATAAGAGCCTGAAGTCCGAGCGGGGCCAATTGCCGAAAGAAAGATGCGAATACCTTTTTGTTGTTGAAGATAGTGACAGCCATCTTTTAGCGGGAAGCTCCCAGCTTAAGGCTAAAAACGGGTCGCCACAAATTCCTAACTACAGCTTTAGGGTCATCAAAAAAGAACTGTTTAGTAAGTCTCTTGGGGTGGGCTTTATCCACCAGATCTTAAGATTGAAAGCCGATGAAGACGGACCCACAGAGGTCGGGGGTCTCGTGGTGGATCGGGCATATCGAAGTCGCCCTGAAAAGGTGGGTAAGTTAGTCAGTTTAGCCCGCTTTAATTACATTGCTAGTTTTCGCGACCGATTTGAAAAACAGCTATTGGCACAAATGGCACCGCCGTTAACAGATGAGGGGCGCAGTGAATTTTGGGAAGCGCTTGGGAGAAGATTTACGGGGATGCCCTATAAGGAAGCGGACCGCTTAAGTCAGGCGGACAAAGAGTTTATCCGGTCGCTCTTTCCACAAGAAGATATTTACTTGTGTCTGCTGGATCCACGAGCGCGCCTAGTTATGGGACGGGTGGAGCCACAAACCCAGCCGGCTCTTCATCTGCTGGAGTCCATAGGGTTTCAGTATCTGAACGAAGTAGATCCATTTGATGGTGGACCGCAAATGGGCGTTGCAACCGAAGAGTGCACCTTAGTGGCATCGTCATTGCGCTGTCAGTATACAAAAGATTTAAGCGCAGACTTTTCTGGAAGTGCCATTGTCAGTATAGTTGATGAAGCGGGATATAGAGCCACGTCCACAGCCTACAAGGTTTTAGATAATCAGGTGGTATTGCCAGACCACGCCGTGAAGAGCCTTAAGATAGAAGCGAATATGAATGTGATGGTAACCCCAATTGAAAAAGGATAGTCCCATGGAAATCAGACCACCGATCGAATATCTCGGAGATTACATAGGCGGACAATTTATTAAGCCTGGTCGCCCTGATGGTGAGTGGACGAAAACGAGTCCCGCCAATTTGAAAGAAACAGTGATAGAACTTAGTTATGAATTTGATCATGTGGAAAAGGCGTGTGTTGCCGCTCGCGAAGCGTACAAGGATTGGTGCCATATCCCTGCAACCAAGCGCTTTGAATATTTACAGCGGCTAAAAGAAGTATACCTGTCTCACAAAGAGGAACTGGCAGAGGTGATTGCCCGTGAGACCGGCAAGCCCATGTGGGAAGCTCTCACAGAGGCCCAGGGAATGGCGGGCAAAATTGATATCACGATCAATCATTCAATGAAACTTGTGGCCGAAGAAAGAGTAGAGAATGCTTTACCGGGCGTAGATGGCTTTATTCGATTTAAACCCCGAGGCGTTATGGCTGTAGTTGGCCCGTTTAATTTTCCTGGGCACCTACCGAACGGTCATATCATTCCAGCTCTCGCAGCGGGCAACACGGTTGTTTTTAAACCTTCAGATAAAACGCCAGCCGTTGGGCAGCTGATGGCGGCTTATTTTGAAGAAGCGGGCTTCCCGCCTGGCGTGTTTAATTTGGTGCAAGGCCTTGGACCTTCGGGTAAGCGGCTTGTTGAGAGTGAAAATGTAGACGGGGTCTTGTTTACAGGGTCTTACGAAGTGGGTCTTAAAATTAAACAATCCACGATGACCCATTACTGGAAGATTTTAGCACTAGAAATGGGTGGCAAAAATTGCGCGGTGGTAATGGACGATGCGGATTTAGAAAAAGCCATCTACGAAAATATAGTGGGTGCCTATTTGACTTCGGGGCAGCGATGTTCATGTACGAGTAAAATAATATTGCACAAAAATATCTACGATAAATTTTTGGATGTATTTTACGCTACGGCTAAGAAGTTAACGATTGGTCACTGGTCAGAAAACCCTTTTATGGGCCCGTTGATAGACGCGGATTCCGTCGAAAAATACATACGGTTTCAAGAAATTGCAAAACGGGAAGGTGGTGAAAGCCTGATGCGCGGCAAGGCGCTTGAGCTGGACAGTCAGGGGCACTATGTCACACCGTCAATCACACTTGTGCCAAAGTGGGATAAAGCGTCTGTTTATCAAAAGAGTGAAATTTTTGGGCCAAATGTAGGAATTTACAAAGTAGACGACTTTGACCAGGCTCTTGAGATTAATAACGCCACCGGATTTGGTTTGGTATTGTCGGTTTTTTCAAAAAAACGCGCAGAATATGAACGAGCTCTCATTGATGCCCGCGTGGGGTTGGTGAATTGGAATCGAACTACAAACGGGGCAAGTTCTAGGTTACCGTTTGGAGGCATGGGTAAATCGGGCAATGATCGGCCGTCGGCTCATTTTGCAATCAACTACTGTACAGTTCCTGTGGCAAGCCTGGAGGACACCACAGAATTTGACGCTTCGAAAGTTTTTCCTGGAATTGATTACAGTTTTAGCGAATGATGAGTTTTATGCGTAAGGTATTTCTGGCCGTAGTACTTATATTGATTTTGTCGCTCGCCACTTTAACGTGGCAAGCATTCCAATTTTGGTACTCAAGTCCGAGCCAGGAATCTGAACGAGTCGTATTTGAAGTCCCACCGGGCGCAAGCTTTCGAAGAGTGGCAGAAGATCTTGAACACAAAGGGCTTGTCGGAAGTGCAAAAAAATTAACTATAATGGCTCGCTTGACTGGATTCACTACTAAAACTCGAATGGGTGAATATGCACTTGATCGCACCATGCGCCCGATCGAAATACTTGAAATCATCTCCTCTGGAAAAAGCATCGGATATTCTTTTACAGTGCCAGAGGGCACTAACATGTACGAAGTGGCTAGGTTATTAGCAGATCAGGGTCTTGGCGATGCCGACGAATTTCTTCGCCTTTGTCAGAGCAAGCCTCTGATTCGAGAATTGCTCAGGGAAGATTTGCCTAATCTCGAGGGCTACTTGTTTCCTGAAACCTATCAAATGACCAAGTTTACTGAAGAAGAAACTTTGGTGCGAACAATGGTACAGAATTTTTTAAAAGTTTATGAGGAGTTGCCCCACCGAGAAACGAGTTTGACCCGGCACCAAGTGGTCACCTTGGCCAGCGTTGTGGAAAAGGAAACGGGAGCTCCAGAGGAGCGGCCTTTGATAGCATCGGTGTTTCACAATCGATTAAAAAAATCCATGCGACTTCAAAGTGATCCGACCATTCTTTATGGGATATTGGCAGAAACGGGTGAAATGAAAAAAAATATCACGAAAAAAGATATTTTGACCTACAACAAATACAACACCTATCGGGTCAATGCGCTGCCCTTCGGACCGATTTCAAATCCTGGTCGAGCCGCCCTGGAGGCGACACTTCGACCGGCTACAAGTGAGTTTTTGTATTTTGTCAGCCGCAATGAAGGAACCCATGTGTTCACAAAAACTTATGAAGATCATCAGCGTATGGTGCGAAAGTTTCAATTAGACCCGTCAATGCGTGAAGGAAAATCCTGGCGTGATCGAACCGCCCAGTGAACTAAAATTGACATAGCAGTCGCAAGGCGGGGGAGGAGTATATTCATGCGAATTGGTTTAATGACCGGCGGTGGCGACGCTCCTGGACTCAATGGAATTATAGAGGCAGTAACAAAATCCGCAGTGGCAGATGGACATAGTGTGATTGGTATTTGTGACGGATTTGAAGGGGTGTTTGAGGGCCGAACTCGCGAGCTGACGCTAGATGATGTTGAAGGTCTCCACGCTATGGCAGGAACGTGGCTTGGCACTTCAAACAAGTGTGGCACAGAAGGACGTGAACAAGAGTTTCTCGAAAAATATCAGGCGCTGAAACTGGATGGCCTTATCGCGGCAGGAGGCGATGGAACGTTTAGGGGTCTTGATGCGTTTAAAAGTTCAATCCCTATTATTGGTGTACCAAAGACCATAGACAATGATCTGCCTGGAACTGAAGTTACGTTCGGGTACGACACGGCATGTTCGGTGGTGGCCGAAGCCGTCGATGCACTCAGAGCCACGGCCAATGCCCATCGGCGAATTATTTTTGTTGAGACTATGGGAAGAACAGCAGGATGGATTGCCTTGGGTGGGGGAATGGCTTCTTTCTCTGAAGTGGTTCTTATACCGGAGCGGCCATTTTCATACGGAAAGCTTGCGACACATATAACAGGCTATCTGCAAAGGGGGCGAAGGGGTTTGGTGTGTGTTGTTTCGGAGGGGGCCCATGCCGAAGGAGAATCTGTACACATTGCCCACCGAGTGGCCGGCAGCCCTGAACCTGAACGCCTTGGAGGAATAGCAGAATCATTGGCCCGATGGGTGGAAAAAGAAACCGGATATGAAGGTCGACACGTGGTTTTGGGGCATTTGCAGCGCAGCCATGCTCCGACCACCACCGATAGATTTTTAACACTGGCCATGGGAGTTGAGGTGGCCGCGATGATTGAGGAGAGAGCCTGGGGAAAAGCCGTGGTTTACCGCCAAGGACGGGTGATGCGAGCGCCGATTAGTGATGTTATCGGGCCGCCTCGCCTTATAGATCCGGAGCATCTATGGGTGAAGCGGTATTTAAAAACGGGTGGATTTATCTGAGGGAGGGTTTGTGAAAATATTTGTTTTATTGGTCTCATTGGCATTTTGCGGACATGAGGCTATGGCGAGTGCAGCACAGCTTTTTCGCTGCGAAGTGTACGGCGGAATTCCGACTCTGGTTACTGGTGAGATTGGGGGTCATGTTCGACTGCAAACCAATGCACTGGATATTGAATACTCTGGGGACGCTGTGCGGGCCAATTACCTCGACAAAACCGGCGAAAAAGGACGGTTTTTCGTTTCAATTGTCGATAATAGTGGATACGAGCTTCTTCAAATAGAAACAGATGGGCATTTTGGGTATTCCTCTGTGGCCATCGGCGATGTTTATATGAAAAATGCTATGAGTTATTGTTGGTATTAAAATTAGGATTGAAGCGATGGAATTGTTTTTTACAAAGCGTGGCCGGGGAGAACCCCTTGTCTTGTTGCATGGGCTTGGATCGAGTCACTTAGATTGGGAAGAGCAGCTCCCACTCCTCGAACAGCATTTTACTGTTTATGCTTTGGACTTCCGCGGCCATGGGCGATCGCCGCGGCCCGATGGCCCCTATTCAATACCCATGTTTGCTGAAGATGTAAAAGAACTGATGGGCCATGAAAAAATTGAATCCGCCATTTTTTTGGGGATATCAATGGGGGGCATGGTGGCCATGCAGTTGGCTGTGGACGAGCCCTCAAAGGTAAAAAAGTTGGTTTTAGTTAACACCACCCCCGAAGTGCTTATTCAATCAAAGAAACAAAAGTATTTGTTGTATAGTCGCTTGGCGATGATTCACTTGTTGGGTATTCGCGGGTTGGGTGAAATCGGAAGTCGAAAGTTGCTTCCTGGAAAACGTCTCCAATCGGCCCGAAAGAGACTTTGTCGTCGTTTTAAAAAAAATGACAAAGAGTCTTATCTTGCAGCCCTTAATGCCATCATAGGGTGGAGTGTTAAACATGATCTTTATAAAATTGTAGCGCCGACACTGGTCATTTCAGGAGATTTAGATTACACCACGCCTTCAGAAAAAAAAGAGTGGGTAGCTATGATACCTCAATCTGAGATGGTCATAATTGAAAACTCTCGCCATGTGAGTAACTATGACCAGCCAGAGGCCTTTAATAAGGCGTTGGCTCAATTTCTTTTTTGAATGTATTTAGACAATAGTTCGCCAGTGCCTGGGTAAAATAGACAACTATATCAATTGTGTTAGGTCATTAATATGAAAAAACGCTCTATTTGCTGGATACGCAGAGACTTAAGACTTGTTGATCATCGCGCCCTTCACGAAGCCTTATCGCAAAGCGAAGAGGTGGTGGTCCTTTTTGTATTCGATACACAAATTCTAAGTAAGCTTCACGATAAAAATGATCGCAGGGTGACGTTCATACATCAGTGCCTATCAGAATTAAACAGGGAGCTTGAGCAGAAGGGATCAAAATTGCTGGTGGCCCATGGCGATCCCGTGGAGGTTGTGCCACGGTTATCTAAACAACTCGGAGGAGTGGATGTATATACTAACCGGGACTATCAGTTCACGGCAAAAAGGCGTGATCACGAAGTAAAAGAAAGATTGCAGGCGCAAGGCAGTGATCTGCACCTTTTCAAGGATCAAGTGATCTTTGAAGGCCTTGAGGTGGCGACGGAAACGAAGACAGCCTATAAGGTCTTTACAGCATATAAAAATAAATGGCTTCGCAAACTTTCAAGAGAAGATTTTAAGGAATGGGTCGTTGAGCCTGGAAAGTTTGTGCCCGCTAAACTTTTGGATTCGCACATCAGGCCTTGGAGCCTCAAAGATATCGGGTTTGTCAGCAATCCGCCAATTATACCCGCTGGACGAGCTAGTGGATTAAAGCGGCTAGAAGCCTTCAAGCCAAATTTAAAACACTACAAAGAGACCAGAGATTTCCCGGCCTTAGCAGAAAACAGCACTTCGCGAATTTCGATGGACTTGCGTTTTGGCACACTTTCTGTGCGCGAGTTACTTCGATTTATAAATAGAAATCGATCTGGCGGGGCCGAGGTGTGGCTGTCAGAGCTAATCTGGCGTGATTTTTATTTTATGATTATCGATCAGTTTCCTCATGTGGAGCGAGGTTGTTTTAAATCCGAATACGACAAAATTAAATGGGTCGGCAAGGACGAACACTTTGTCGCCTGGTGTGAGGGAAAAACGGGGTTCCCGATCGTGGATGCAGCTATGCGTGAGTTCAATGCTACTGGGTGGATGCACAATCGGTTGCGGATGATTGTGGCGTCGTTCTTAGTAAAAGACTTGCTAGTGGACTGGCGTAAGGGTGAGAGATATTTTGCCCGGTATTTGCTTGATTATGACAAATCAGCGAACAATGGCAACTGGCAGTGGGCGGCATCAACGGGATGTGATGCTCAGCCCTATTTTAGAATTTTTAATCCATGGACACAGCAAAAGAAATTTGACCCTGACGGAGAATATGTCAGATCTGTACTTGGTGATATCACAGAATACATAGGTCCCATCGTTGATCATAAGGTTCAAAGAAACAGAGCCATTAAGATGTTTGAAGCTGTGAAGAAGTAGTAGCTCACCGAATTTCACCGAACGATATTTCGTATCTGGACTGTTAGAACCAAAAAATGTTTTCTAAAATCGACCTATGCCTAAGTTGAGTACAGTCCCAGTGATTTTGAGAGAGACATTTCAGTCAGAGTTTTTTGACCGGCAGCCTGAACCCGATCTCATTATGGACAACGTAGAAAATGTGAACGCCTTTGATGAGGCTGGCGAGGTGGGTGCTCTTCCCGCGATTTATGCCTATAATGCCGAAAAAGCCACAGCCACCATAAAACGAGCCAACACAGTTGTGGATTTGGGGTGTGGGTCGGGTGTTTTTCTGTCGCTGATGGCAGAGATCAATCCGAGCATTCAGTTTATAGGATTAGATCTGTCCAATCCCATGCTAGAAAAGGCCCGGGATAATTTAACTCGAAAGGGTCTTGAAAACGTACAGCTTAAAAAACAAGATTTTTCTGATTTATCTTGTTTCGAAGATCATTCTATTGACGCTGTAGTGAGCCTCCAGGCCTTTCACCACTTGCCTGATTTTGACCATTTAGAGAAGGTTTTTGCAGAGGTAAGTCGAGTGCTCAAGCCAGATGGAGCTGTGTATTTTCAAGATCTAATTCGTCTTAAACACAAATCCTCGGTTCTCCATTTTGCCTATTATGACAAGTCCACACCCGAAGCGACCAAGAAAGACGGAGAATATTCCATGTACGCCGCATTTCGGTTTGATGAGTATAAAGAACTTTCGAAAAAATACTTTGGTGAAAAGTTGGATGTATTTAAAACGGGTGGCGTGGGTCTCTATACAATTCTAAAGACGGCGGACCGCGGTTTTGGCGACCAGGAGAGGGGCCGGATCAAAAAATACATCAGCACGCTCTCACCGGAGACTAAGAAAATCTATCGGGATCTAAAGTTTTTTCATTGGCTAGGTGGCCTCAAATAGCCGATTCATTGAGAAAAAAATTCAGCGGCCTTGTTCTGGTGGCCGTGGACCCGTATGGTCATCGGCATGAGCTTTTCACGTTCATTTCTGTCTGCAATCATTATTCTTTTTAGTGCGATTGGGTTTGCTGTCCCATCCACAGGTGTGGTTCGCCCCACGTGGGGCGGGGCACAGTATGGATATGAGGCTACGTTAGAACAGCAATTGGATTATTTAGAACAATCCCTGCCTATTTGGCTTGTGGGCTGGGGCCTAAAAATGGTTAAGGGGTCGTTAAGTGTAGATTCAAGATTCGACATAAAAGGCGAGCCATTTCACCGGTATTACAATGACAGTGATGGGGCCGTTCATTTTTATCCCTTTGTGCTTCGTACGGCGTACTTTGTGGTGGCCAATACTAAGGGGCAAAAGCTGGGCGCGGCTATCTACTTTGTTGAGCAAGTGGGGTCACTCCGCCAGCCTCTGCGGTTGAATTCCACAGTTTTTGAATCAAAAATAAAAAAGTCTAATAGTCCAGTGCGCTGGGCCCTTGTGGGAGGGCTTTCAGAAAGTGACTTTGTCCTTGAGTTAGACCGAAGAAGCCTCCAGCTGATGCCTGCAGTTGATCTTCCCGTAAAGGGAGCGAGTTCAACCGCCAAAGTTCAGTATGTAAAAAAACAACTGCAGGATCTGTTGCCGCCTGAAGTGACGGTGGATTATCATTCACTTCATATAGACGACTATTATGATTTCAATATGGTGTTAGATTTCAAAACTCGCTTCGGACACAAGGTGATCTTTACAGCCAGAGATCTTGAAGGAAAATCATATGACGGGTGGGTAACCCTTTGGGAAAGCCATTCGAACCATCAATCGGGTTTAAGTCAATGTAACTCCACATTGCAGAGAGTTCCGTCAATAATAAATAATACTCAGGCCCAATTAGTTTTGAGTCGAGGATATCGAAATGGTGATCTTAGTCTAGAAGTTGAAGGGCGTGAAATTTTAAGCCCTAGCATGAATAACGGCCTTACCGGGGGTCAATAATTACCTTCCCGGCATCATTGAGTTGAATGATTTGTCCCCCCTTGAAAACCAAAAAGGATCCGGTCTCGGTGGGCAAACTCGTGTCGTCTACCAGTTGAAATGATTTTGGCTCACCATTTGGGTATAGCTGCAGATGATGGGTGATACGAATAAGACCGTAAGGCGAATGCCAGTGAGTCAGATTGATGCGGGCAAGATGAAGGTTGCCGCTTTCATAGAATTGAAGGTGCCCGGCGAGGTTGAGTTCCCATTGTTGCAGTTGAACTTGAATGGGAGAGTTGATCACTGCTAACTTTACGGATTGATTGGGGTGAAATTCAACTCTTTGAGGGGCAAGCTTAATAGAAAGCCCACTCCACCTGAACGTCGCGGGTTTTTCAAGAATCGTTATCGCCAAGTGGCCGTTGTCATGAAAGGTGACTTTATGTCGGAGCACAAGTGGATCAAAAAAGGACGGGTGATGATATAAACTGCCCTTCACAACGGGCCCGGTTTTTAAAAAATCGTCATTGTAGAACTCAATGGCCGCGTCTGGGCGAGGGTTAAGATCAACAAGGACATTTTGAATTTGTAGGGCAGTAAATTCAAGCTGCTGCATGAGGCCGACAAATTCCCGCAAAGGCATAGTCTCAAGGTTTTCAGAAGCCATTAGTGAAGACAACCAGCGCGCAGAAAGTGAGTTTTCTTGACCTTGACTTAAAGTATCCCGGTAAACCACCTCATGGAGGATCAGGCCCGCTTTTTGCGTGTTGTTAAGTTGCTGCCACCAATAGTTGTCAATAGTGTATCGTTTTTGTCGGGGAAGAAGCACCGAGGCCTGATTGATGATTTGTTGTATGCGACAGTTTTTTGGAAGTATGCTGTGTTGAGAATCGGGAATATCAACGAGATCCACATCATCTAAAAACTGAGCTTCAGTAAGAAAATCTTCAGCCCAATTTTCGTAACGTTGTGCATGCTCCGGCGCCAGGCGAGCCATCCGTTGGGTGGCAATGTCGATTTTTTCTCTGACCGAAACGTTTGAGTCACCCAAGTTCACGGTTTGTCCACGAAGTGTTTTTGCTTCATAGTGGTCGAGAACCTCAATGCGCTCCACTTCATTTTTGCTGTTTTCACACACCACAATATCGCCGCCATTGCCCACCAGTCGACCACCAGCCATAGTGGTGGTAGAAATTAGGCAAAAAGAGAGAACGACTGAAGCTCTCATATGTCCTCCTGAAGCCAGGGAAATAGCTGTAAAGAGAGAGTGTATACAGAATCTTTCTTTTCAGGTTGGGAAAACTTTTTGCAGAATTTCTTCATAAAATCGCTAACCATGGCTTTAGCTTCCGGGAGATCTTCACTGGCAAGAGCGAGAGTTAACGATTGGTTTTCGCGCCGATGCATAGGTTCATCCGCAAGGGACTGTTGTGCCATCATCAAAAGTTTATGATGAAAACTTCTAACGGCATCGTTAGGTTCAGGGTCTCCCACTTGCGAAAAATCTTCCGTGGCGCGCCATCTGTCGGGTGTGACTTCGAGTAGCCCCAGTCTTTGTAAACGCTGAACGATAATGAGGATGTCTTCTTCGGTGGCATGGAGCATCAGTGCGGCCGCTTTCACGGAAGGTTTAAAGTGTTCAATGTAGGTCAATTCAAGTAACGCAAAATGTATAGGGTCAGCAATAAGGGCAAATCGATCCCGTTCTAGGACACTAAAGGTAGCCCGTTTTCTGTAAGTGATCACGCGCTCAAGGGCTTGCTTTTTTGCCAGGTCGCTACGGGCATGTTCGGCTTCGACCAAATCACAAAAATAAGTTTTTAAGTCTTGGGATAATTTCAATTTGTCAGCGATTTGCTGGGCTCGTTGTCGAGACAGGCCATATCTCTTATTCAAGATGTCGTGAAGCTGCGAGGCGGGAACGCCAAGTTGTTTTGAAAACGCCCCCATGGTGTATCTGGCATTGCCCTGCCGGCGGCGTTTAAATTCAGCCTCGATAAAGTCTCTATAGGTTTCCACGAAATCCCCCAGTTCGCGGTACTATCATAGACACTCAATCTAAATGACGTCAAAGGGGCAGGTGGCTTCAGCCCTAGGCGAAACGTTTTTCTAGGGCGCGTAATTTTAACCGCTGCCGCCAACCCTTAGCACCAAAGGGCGCATGAATGATTTTTGAACGGTGCAGATAAAAATCAACATAGAAACCCTTGGGTGCCCACAAGATATTAGGGCGCTTAAGTAAGATCTTAAGGGCAAGGGATCCCAGGGCTGCGGCGGCCGCATCACATCCCACATTCAAAGAGGGGAGCCGCTTTTCATTAGAGTTTATGCCCTCATCGGCCACCAAGTAGGATTTTAGTAATATATCTACCGGTGTCAGAGTGGAGATAAAGCGCAGAATTTGTTGGTTTACCGTGAGGCCCTCACCTTTGAGGTCAAAAAAATCGCTAAAGATCGGCCCTGAGGGCGAGAAAGCCATAACAGAGGTCCCCATCCCAAAGGGTCCAGCCGTAATCATAGGAATACCAAGTTGGTGAGCTAAATCGTAAAGGTGAATTCGTATATCCATTGCGAACAGATCCAACGTATCAACGATCAGATCAACCCCCTCCAGAAACGCCTGTGAATTTTCAGGTGTGACTCCCTCAGGAAAGGTCTTGATTGTGCTGTTGGGGTTAATGCTTTTTGCCAGCTCTGTCATGGCCTCCACTTTTGATTGTCCAATAGTGTCACAACGAGCTCCCAGCTGCCTGTTAAAGTTGGAAAGTGAAAAGGTATCGAAATCTGCAATATGAAAGTGTTGAACTCCCAGTCTCAAAAAGTTGTGGAAATGGTGACCACCAACGCCTCCAAGCCCAGGCAAAGCAATTTTCACCCGAGAAAGGGTTTTTTGTTCTTCCGACGTGACCCAGCCGATATTGCGAGAGAAGGCCGTATCGTAATCAAAGTGTTGTGAGTTAGTTTGCGAAGTTGGATTCACGATGAACAATCTCCTTGCAGCGCTGTAGTCATCATTTTATCCCCTCTTTCATAACAGATACGTGATCATTTTCGAAATCTGAAAAACCATTTCAAAAACCAAAAATTCAGAGTTTCCACTCATCCAGATCAAAGTTGTGAATCAAAACAATTTGAACGTGTTCTTTTTTTTCGTCGTCGTCTTCGGCTATGATTTTGTGGAGTTCGCCGTAAAATTTAAAAATTTCTTGGCGAATTTTTTCTTGGGCGACTTTAGAAATGGGAAAAATTCGATAGGCCCAGCCCCGCCGTGAAGAGGGAACTCCGTCTGCGGTGTCAAACCGCTCAAGACATTTTTGGGTCCAATATCTAGCCAATTGAGCGGACTCTTCAATGGAATCTTCCATGTCCACGCGGCCGCGGCAGAGTTCGTACTTGCCATTTTTGAATTGAATAGATGCATTCGACTCTAGGAGTTGTAGTCCATCTATCACTTCGGTGGTTTCAACGTCGAGCGCATAAGCTAACCATTCATCGGAGTGGGTAGGTAATTTTTTATAGGCATCCAGGGTTAATAGGGCTTGCAGTGCCGAAAGCCACCCAATCGAGCCCTCTAGTTTTTTTTGTTTAAGGGTTGTGGCGCTCCAAGCTGAGTACTCTTCCGGGGTCCACTGTGGGCAAATAGATTTTAAAAAAAACGGCAGCTGTTGAGTATTACATCCAAGAAATTGCAGCACCTGGTAAAACTCAACAGTTTGATCTTCAAGAAGCAGTCGGCGCGCTTTGGCGGAGGACATATCCATGTAGCGCGCAAATTCATCAACACTCATGTTGGCAAACTTGGTTCGCAAACTATTGAGCACTTGTTGTCCGTCTAATGTTGAGTCCACTGAGAACGATAAGATTTTTTGCAATATGGCATCAATAGGTATGGTAAGGGCGCTGGCGATTTGAATAAATTCAGGCCATTTTAAGTTTTTGTATCCTGTTTCCCACTTGTGCCATCTCGGTGTGGTTGAATGGATAAGATTGTCCATTTGTTTTTGGGTACGTTCAGCGCGCCAGTGCCGAACCAGTTGGCGGCTAAGGCGTACAAAGTCGTCTGAGGATTTGGGCGCTGTATGACTCACGATCAAAGACCATATTCTTATTTTCGAGGGAAAACAAGGGAACCTTAAGTTGACGAAAATCGCGTAATCCATGAATAATAATTCCATGAATCAAAAGGGATTTTCTCTCATCCAGGGTCTCGTGGCCGTAGGCATTATGTCGCTTGTGGCGATGAGTGTTGCCGGCCTGTTCACTCAGATGGCGGCGAATCAAAAACGCAACAACATCATTTTCATGCTTCAAAATAAAAAATTAAACTTAGAGCAATCTCTAAGAGATGATCGGACATGGCAAAAAATTCTGGCACACGATAACAATCAAGGGCAATTGCAGTGTCTTAGAAAAATGCAAGACTGCATGGAAACAGCAAAAGAATTACCAGACCCTCCTGGTGAACTTATCCCTATAATTGTGGATGGGAGCAATCGTGTGTTAGTGGATAGCACCATCACAGGTAACAATATTGGTGGCATGACTTATCAAGGTACACTTTGCCATGAGTTTGTAGATAGAGACGTGTATTTTTCTGAGAATGGAAATGATCAATGCCCCTTGCGTCTAGAAGTGCGCTGGCGACCCATTTGCGATAAAGAGACAGATACTTCCTGTTTGAACCCACAGATACAAATTACTGGTTCCTATAAGCATTCGCCCTATCAGATGGGCAAGTTGAATCTCAATTTTGTGCAATATCAAATAGAAGTGGTGCGGCCCGGGGTGACGGCAGAGATGATCCAACAAGCCATGCAAAAATATGTCGAAGAAAAGTCTTCCGTACAGCAAGCGAGCCCCGGACTTTCGAGTTCGCCGCAGTTGCCATCAGAGACGGCATCAAATCAAACTCCTTCCATGACGGTGGATGATGCAAAAAAAATGTTAGAGTCAGATGCACTTAAAAAACAAGATCTACCGAAAGAATTCACAGAAGGAATGAATCGATTGCTAGAGGCGCAAAAACAACTTGAGCAATTACAAAAAGAGTTGAAGTCTCAACAAGAGGCTAATTAACGATCTTTTCGCCATTTTCGGTACGTGGCTCTGGCGGTAGCACAAAGTGTAAAACCAGATAAAGCAATGCGGCTCCGCCAAAGGAGAGGATCGCTAGAGTCAGGGCGCCCACTCGAATTAGGCCTAACTCCACATTGTACTGTCGAGCCAATCGAAGGCAGACGCCGAGAACTTTGGGCTGCTGTGATTCAGCAATCAAGTCTTCTCGAGGAAGGGCCATGGCCAAAACAAAATAGACCAAAACACCAGTAAAGGCAAAGAAGATACTGGCAAACCAAGCAATTCTAACCAGCGTGACGTCCACATCTAAAGCGCGAGCCACTCCGGCACAGACGCCAGCGATTTTTCCATCTTTAGCTCGCAACCACACAGGTTGAACGATACCCATAGCTAGACTCCTTCCGCAGCAGAAACCGCTTCATCAATATCAGAGGGTGGTTGAGTCGACAATACGTCGGCGGGAGAGCCCACATCAGCTGGATCTTGTTTCTTGAGGCCTTTACGCTTTTTTCGTTTTCGTTTTTTCTTACCAGAAGCGTTGAGCTCAACGGGAGTCTCGTCCGCCGCCGAGGTGACGGTGTCGTCAAGATCATCTTCAACCAAATCTTCGGGTTCAGCATTTACCGTGGCTGCCTCAAGAGCCAGGGCCTCACCACTGCGAATATTTAAATTCGTTGGCAAACTTTTTTTACTTTTGGCGCCAAGCTTTTCAAGTCGTTGGGCTTGCACTAAAACGCGGCTTTCTAATCGCGAAAGTCCCTTTTCGTATTCGTCGCGTGCTTTTTCAAGATGTTTTCCTATTCCCACATAGGCATCCATAAAATCACAAATTCTTTTGTGCAGCTCTTTACCGGCGTCTGAAATGCGTTCGGCGTTCTCCGCCAGTCGCTCTTCATTCCATCCAAAACGAATAACTTTCAGCAAGCCGATCAGTGTGGGAGGAGTGGCAATAAGAATTTTCTTTTCAATGGCATATTCCATTAACTCTGGATCAGCTTCTAGAGCCGCGTAAAGAAATGATTCGTTAGGAAGAAACATCACGGTAAAGTCTGGGGATTCTTTAAGCAAATCTGAGTAGGCCCGTGAAGATAGTTTTTTAATATGGTCTTTTACGTGGCGCCCATGGCGAGAGAGTTCTAGGTTTCTCTGTTCGTCTGTGTTGGCATCGAGATAGGCCATAAAGGCATCAATGGGTGTTTTGGCATCAACCACCACGAATCGGCCGCCGGGCATTCTGACGGTCATGTCAGGGATTATGCGATCGCCGTCATCGGTGTTTTGAGTGTCTTGAAAGACGACGTCGGAATACTCAGACATGCCTGCTAGTTCCACACAGTTTTTCAACTGCACCTCACCCCAGCGGCCTCGAACGTGCGGTCGCTTAAGGGCGTCTTTAAGGGCTCTAGTTTCTTCACTCAATAACCCGTTGATTTCAGCCACGCGCTTTATTTCTTGTTCCACCGAAGTGAAGGCCCGAACACGATTGGTTTCAATGTGCGTGACCTGTTCATGATATTTCTTGAGGGCCTCATTAAGCGGCTGAACAAGGTGATTGATCGCGGTTTGGCGTTTTTCAAGATCGCCCTTTGCCACTTGCACTTCTTGTTGCAACATGGTTTTTGCGAGATCCATAAATTGGCGATTGTTACCCTCTAAAGCGGATGCGGCTAAACTTTTAAACGTGTCGCTCAGTTGGGCCTTTGCGCTTTCGAAGGTTTTTCTCTCCGCATCGAGGGTCGACTTGGCGGCTTCCAGTTCGGCTTGAGTGCGGGCGAGATCAATTTTTATCTCGGTAAGAAGACGTTGATGACGTCGGTTAATGTACACAGCGGCCGTCAGGGCGAACAAAAACAAGACTAAAAATACCACGGAAATAGGATCCATCGAGTTCCCTTTGCTAGAGGATATCCGGTCAAATATGCCATAAAATGGCCCGAAAAGGCCAAATAAGGCCGCCAGATCGCGTTAAAACCTCCTGAGAGTAAAACAGAAGGGGGTGGATATGGCATAAGCCTTGAATATTAAAGGGGATGTGAACCTGTTTTATGTGGGAAGGTGATTCACAGTGTCTAGGTTGAAATTGCGAGTTGTAGCTTTGGTATTGGTCGTATTGGCTCCAGCGTTGGAGTGTGCGGCGGTGGAATCGACCCCGGTGTTGCCTGAAGAATCCGTGTCCGTCCCCTTACTTTTTTCTCAGTGGAAGCGAGATCAAGTGACCGAGGCCCACAACTATGCGGTTCGCGTTAGAAACCGCCTGCTCATTGCTGGGTCCCATGAGACGCGGGGCAGCCAAAGCCAAACGCTGGCAAGTTTGGAGCAAGAACTTGAGGCCGCCCAACAACGGCTGGCCATAGCTCAAGAGCTATCTCTTGATGACTACTTCGAAATTTATTTAAAACAATTCAAGAATGAGCCTCGGTCCCTGCAATTACTTGCAGAGCGCCTGCCGCCGGAAGAGGTTTTAAAGTTGCTCGCTCGCCTGTTGGACACCCCCATTCCCCAGCCGGAGCCTGAAAAAGTAGCCAACCGTCCATAGATCCATAGAAAACCCTCGTTTAACCCTGTAAACGTTTGAAAAGCCTAATAATTTTACTAAATTTCGGTAATTTCTCTGGGTTACCTTGACAGCAAATTAATAGCTTACATATTGGAGCGGTTTTGAATCGCTATTTTTTATTTGATGTCATTAATAGGAGGAATACTCATGGCAGAAATCAATGTACGTCCCCTTCACGACCGAATTCTTGTGCGTCGTATGGAAGAAGACGAAGTGACACCGGGCGGAATCATTATCCCTGAATCGGCAAAAGAAAAGCCTCAGCGGGGAGAAGTGGTCGCTGCAGGAAATGGCCGCGTTACTGAAGATGGCAAGACATTGCCACTAGAACTTAAGGCCGGGGACAAGGTTTTGTTTGGCAAATATGCTGGCACAGAACTTAAATTGGGTGAGCAAGAATATCTAATGATGCGCGAAGAAGATGTTCTTGGGGTATTAAACTAATTTTTTAAAACTTAAAGATAGAGAGGTCTTTAGAATGAGCAAAGAAATCCGATTCAGTGAAGATGCTCGCAATTCCATTTTGCGAGGAGTTAACACTTTAGCAAACGCTGTTAAAGTGACCCTAGGTCCAAAAGGACGTAACGTAGTTATTGAAAAATCTTTTGGTGCTCCATTGATCACTAAAGATGGCGTAACTGTGGCCAAGGAAATCGAGCTTGAAAACAAGTTTGAAAATATGGGCGCTCAGATGGTCAAAGAAGTGGCTAGCAAAACTAACGAAGATGCTGGTGACGGTACAACCACTGCCACAGTTTTGGCTCAAGCGATTTTTCGCGAAGGATCAAAAATCGTTTCGGCAGGACACAACCCCATGGAAATCAAGCGCGGTATTGATAAAGCTGTAGAGGTTGTTCGCACCGAACTTAGCAAGTTGGCAAGTCCTGTAAAGGGCCAACAGGAAGTGGCACAAATTGGTACCATTTCAGCCAACAATGATAAAGAAATTGGTGAGATGATTTCTCAAGCCATGGAAAAAGTGGGCAAAGAAGGCGTTATCACTATTGAAGAGAGCAAGACCGCTCAAACTGAACTGGATGTGGTTGAAGGGATGCAGTTTGATCGTGGATACCTGTCTCCTTATTTCATAACAAACGCTGAGCGAATGGAAGCCGTCCTTGATGATCCCTATGTTTTGATCCATGACAAAAAGATCAGCAACATGAAAGATCTTCTTTCTGTACTTGAGGGCGTGGCCAAGCAAAATCGTCAACTACTTATTATTGCTGAAGACGTTGATGGTGAAGCGTTGGCAACATTGGTGGTTAACAAGATTCGTGGAACATTGCAGGTTGCTGCAGTGAAGGCTCCTGGCTTTGGCGATCGCAGAAAAGCGATGCTTCAAGATATTGCCACACTAACTGGTGGAACAGTTATCAGTGAAGAAACTGGTCAACGACTTGATCAAGCCACTGTTGCGGATTTGGGTCAGGCCAAGCGTATTCTTATCGATAAAGACAATACCACGATTATTGATGGTGCTGGCGAAAAGGCAGCCATTGATGATCGCGTGAACCAAATTCGTGCTCAAGTCGAAGAAACTTCAAGCGATTACGATAAAGAAAAACTAAAAGAGCGGCTGGCAAAACTGGCCGGTGGTGTGGCTGTGATTCATGTGGGCGCTCCTTCTGAAGTAGAAATGAAAGAGAAAAAGGCTCGCGTGGAAGACGCGCTTAATGCCACTCGTGCGGCCGTTGAAGAAGGTATTGTTCCTGGTGGCGGTACAGCCCTTCTGCGAGCATCTCAAGGTATAGAGAAGTTGAAGTTGACCGAAGGCGAACAGTTTGGTGCTCGAATTGTGAAGCGCGCTTGTGAAGAGCCTCTTCGTCAGATTGCTGGCAATGCAGGCCTTGATGGCGCCATCGTTATCGATCGCGTATTGAGCAAAGGTGGCACTCACGGATTTAATGCTTTAACTGAAACATACGGTGATCTTGTTGAAGACGGCGTTATTGATCCAGTTAAAGTGGTTCGTTGTGCACTAGAGAATGCGGCTTCGGTTTCATCACTAATGCTCACAACTGAAACAATGATTGCTGAAAAGCCAAAAGACGATGCAGCCGGTGGAGGCCCAGATATGGGTGGCATGGGCGGCATGGGTGGTATGGGAGGCATGGGCGGCATGATGTAATCAGGCCAGAAGCTCATCCATTAAGCTCTAAAAAACCCCAGCTCATTTTGGCTGGGGTTTTTTTATGGCAAAAATCAAAACAGATAGTAAAGGCCTGCAGAAAAGGTGGTGTGCTTGCGGCTTGAAGAATTAGCACTGCCGCTCGAGAATTTAGTGGAATACAGTTCCATATCCAATGAGCCAACGGCTCTGAGGTTAAGAGCCACCCGCCTTTGGACAAACACACTGAAATTGTTAATTGTGTTATCGCTTTTTCCGCTCGAGCTGGGGCTTTCGCTCAGTTGCGGATTTAGCAAAAAGAAAAGTTCAGAACCGAGGCTCCACGAGTGGTCTTCGGCGATGGGATAGGTGCCACGCACGCCCGCTTTAAATCCGGTGTATTTAAGTGTGGTTAGTCCTGGTGGTTGTGATTCATCTACAGCTAAACGGTAAGAGGCGAATCCAGCAAGTAGCTCCACATTAGGCCCCCATACGCTCGGGCCCATACGAATTCTGTAGCCCCCCAAGAGTTCATGGGAGCTGAGTGAGTAGGAAAGTTCTCCGGGGTCACCCCCACTTCTTGGGTTGTCAGTGGAGATAATTCCCTGTCGTAGCCGTGCGTGCATAGTCCACTTGGGGGTGATCCAAAGTTCAGCTTCAATATTGGCACTCATATAATAGGGATCTTTTGCATCGTAACTGTCACCAGGGACGGTCATGCTGCCAGCAAAGTATCCTAAGCCCAGTCGTGCCCCCACTTGCCCAAAGGTGGGTGGTTTTTGAGGTAACCACGGCGAGGGGTCTTTGCCAAAGCTGATAGGGCCATCGGGCCGCGACTCAAGGGAGTGCTCGTTTTGAACCGCATCTGACAGCATTCGATCGTCTGGGTAGGCAACAAAGTCAATGCCCGCAATCTTTGTGTCTTTCTGGATGGCCCCGCTTTCTTTTTCGGTGACGATTTTACCAAAACTCAAGCTATCTTCTATTTTTAAGAGGCGAATTTTCCCGATAATTTCTTTTTCAGAGTTTATTACAAAATCAAATTTTGGATGGCGGTTGAGTTTTATCACTTGAACGGCAGATACCATCTGCCCCTCAATTACACCATCTTGTTTGCCAATATTAAGCGTGACTCGATTGTTGTGGCGACTTAACACAAGGCCCGTGTAAGGCAGTTTAGAAAGAGCCTTTTGCAACAATAACTCGGCTTGTTCGTTGAGATGTTTCACTTCAAAGCGCGGAAAGTTTTTTAAGGTCTCTTGGGCATAGAGTTTCTTGTCGCTAGCAAGAAATAGATCCAGCTTCATATTGATCCCATTGGGTCCTTTTGTGACACGCATGACAACAAAGGCGTCTGTTCCCAATCGTTCGCTCAGTGCCGCTACTCGTTGCGGATCTCGCTCAAGGTCTTCAGGGGCAACAATCGGCCCAATCGTGTCTATTGATTTAAGGTCCCAATGGTGATTGCTTTGTAAAAGCTTCGATAGGTGGTTTTCAATAGGACGCGCATAAATGCCTTGTAAGTTATCTGTGAGCGGCAATAGTGCTATGCTGTGCACAGTTACAATTCGATCCAATTCACCCGAATACGGGGTGATGCTTTCATCTAAAGTTTTTGCGCCCACAGCGGAGGCCAAGAAAATACAGACCAATGTCGAGGGGATCGCTGCAAAATGTAAAAATAGTCGTCCACGTTTTACTTTTATTTTCATAATGCAATTTTCCTATTTTCAAAAGGGTAGGTCAATTTCCTTAAAGTGATCATAGCCTATTGCCGATATGAAACTGTGACATTTTCAAATTACATTATTCATTTTCTAGTTGTGTTGAGTTTTTGGTTTTACGCTCTCGACTTTAGTGTGGCTCAGATGGACCCAACTTCAACACTTTTGCTTCGGCAAACCACTCGTGGGTCGTCAGAAGACGCTTTTGATACCAGTCGATATGAAATCGCGGATCCACCAGCAAGAGTGCAGCAACCACAGGAGCCGGTGAGAAAGCTGCAAACTCCTGAAGCAAAGAAGGAACAACCGGCTTCCACACAGAACGATGCGGGAGTGCCAATGCAGGAGCCGGCCGAGTCATCGCCATCTGCAGAATTAACTCCGCTTAGCCCCGAGCCTGCAATGAACTTGCTCGATCTCGCGGTGGCACCAACCTATATGTATCACCACGCACAAAGTAGCTATTGGTACCGTGATCATTTTTCGTCAGGCGCAGGGCTTTCGGTGGATCTCAGTGTGTGGGTGGCACCAGAAATGGCTTTATCTACAGGTCTTCTCACAAGCCTCGGGCACTCCACATCGGGCTCGGTGACGGGTGATCGCAACGTGGCCTTTCAGCACGATTGGTTTACTGCGGGCTTAAAGTTTCGCAATCTATATGGGCCAACGGCGGCCCCGATTTATCTACTATACGGCATTGAATACGCTGAGTATCGAGTGAGCGTGGACAAGACAGAGACGCAGAGAATCAGTTCCCATTCAACAGGGCCGCGGGTATTTTTTGAACTCAATAGGCCTCAGTCGGCGGGCGTATACAGTTCGGTGGGGGTTGAATTTCTGCCAAGCCTCCTGCACAAAGAAGAGGCTACAGCGCTAGATCTGCAATCGGGCACCAGCGTAAAGGCCTTTGCCGTGGGTTTGTGGTTGGGGCGAACCTACCAGCTGAACAGCGACCACCAGGTGTTTTGGAAGCTATCTCATAAAGCTGAAAATATCGTTTTTTCAGGAACCGCCAATACGGTAGACCCTATAAGTGGAGTGGCTCCAGAAAATGTGTCAGTCACCAATAGTTTCACTATGTTTCAGTTTGGCTTTGTTTGGGGAGACTGATCGCGACAGGGGCGCGGCAGCCTCGTCGCTCTCGCTTTCGGGTACATTCTTTGATTTTTTGACTCGCTTGTAAACTACGTACACTAAAATGAGGGCCACCACGACGCTAAAGATCACAATATTGAACTCTTTCGCCACATCTAATAAAGAATCAAGTGTGGTGGGGTCTGTTTTCAATTGATTGCCAAACCACCATCCCAGCATGATCCACACCGGCACACTGATGAGTGCGGCAAAGCCATCCAACATAAAAAATACGACGGGTCGCACTCCCAAAATACCAGACGTTAAAAAAAGCGGTGAACGCAATCCCGGTAAAAACCGAGCTGTAAAGCAAATGAAATGGGAGTTTCCCAAAACTTTTTCGCGAGCGAGTGCGATTCTTTTTTCGTTAAAGATAGATCGAAAAATCGGGAGCTTAAAAACTCGGTAACCCATTTTTCGACCCATATAAAAAAGGGTGGCATCACCAATCATGACTCCCACAAAGCACGACAAAAACGCACCGGTGAGGGAAATATTACCTAGCCCAGCCAAAAGGCCAGCTGTAATGAGGGTGATGTCTTCCGGGATCGGGATGCCAAAACCACAAATCAAAAGAACGCCAATAATGATGCTGTAGGCTGTGAACCCGCTAAAGCCCTGCATGAAAAGGATCAGTTTTAATGATAGGGTGGGCGTGGGTTCCATATGGTCCTATATCCAGTTGGGTCCGATGCGGAAAAACAGTATAATATCTTTCATGGGAATAAAACTTGTTATAGTCGATGACGCCCCGTTTATCCGAGAAGTGGTGCGAGGGGTGATAGCTGGCAGTGAAATAGAGTGTATAGGGGAAGCTGCGGATGGTGAAGCGGCGGTTCGAATCGTGTTAGAGAGAAAGCCCGATGTTGTTTTGATGGATCTCGTGTTACCGGTAAAAAGTGGAATAGAAGCGGTTGAAGAAATATTGTCGGTGGCTTCTGGAGTTCGCATCGTGGCGTGTAGTACGATGAATCAAGAAGCGATGGTTTTAAAGGCTCTGAGCGTGGGCTGTTGTGACTATATAAGTAAACCATTTGAGGCAAAACGACTGCTTCAAGTTATAAGGGGCTGCGCGGGCAAGCGCCCAGCGCAGAAATAGAATATGTTTGGGTTAATATCATTTTCAAAGAGTCTTGCCATAACACTGATCATTGTTTTTTTGCTGCAAATTCGGGTGGGGAATAGCACGCTCGAAGAAAAGGCAATGTTCTGGATTCATGATTCATACATTATGGCCCCGGTACAGAAGGCGGCAGAAGGCGCGGTATTGATGATTCGAGATTCGTGGAATGCGCTGACGAAAAACATCAACACCAAATATGCCGATTCGGTCAAGCGAGAAAACCAACCTGGATTTCGTGATGTGAAAATCCATTTCGACCGCAGCAAGGCCTATCTTGAGGAACAGGCCCGCAAGGCCGCTGAACAGCTTCAGGAAAACTCTGAAGGATCAGAAGAACTATAACTATAGGGCCACTATTTTCGGCCGCTGCCCTGATAGCTTTTTCTAACAGGCCTTTCTTCCTGAGAAGACTTGTTTACCAAAGCCGCCACCCGCCGTTGTTGCTTGTCTTTGTTTTGGCTGATCTTGCCTTTATCTAATGGGCAATAGGCATTCGCGCTAGCAAAAGCCGACGAAACAGAAAAAACAAAGGAGGCTGCCAATATCCATTTAATTGCTTTCATCTCGCCCTCCTTATAGGGAGATCTAAAGTTAATAGCATCTTTCAATTCATTATATAGCGAGATGTGTGCCAGGTTGGCGGCCTTGAAGCTCAAAAAAAACCAGTTAATTTAGCTAGTTACGATGCTGCCCCAGAATAGATCGTCTAATCTTTTGACAGCTGGGTGCCATATTTGCGAATTCAAGCAACTTGGCGGGGGGCTTTGGTGCTACTTGCCCGCGCCTTTTTCAGATTGGGCACCAGACTCTGGAGAAGCGCCATTCCCGCCATTCACTAATGCCGCAACATATGAATTTACATTTCTGGCACTTCGATTGATCGGTGGCGCACTGGTGCTATTAGATTGCTTAGATCCACACTCATAACAGTCAGCTGTGGCAGCAGTCTCTGAATCTGAATATTTAGTATCATTGGGGTCACTATTTACGTCTGAACCTGCCGAAAAAGCGGGTAAACCAAAAAGGCTTAAAGTGAGAAAAAAACATATTAAACGCATCATATTGTTCATCCTTTAAATTTGTAGGTCACCAGTGGCGGGAGCAATAACCTCAAGCAGGTTGTTAAATACGTTGGCCACCTGTGTGGCCACGGTTATGCCCTGTTCACTCTTGACGTTTTGAATCTTACCATTTTTATCATATTCAATACTGATACTGCCCAGGCCGGGGCGATCTACTAAGGCGGGCTTGCCAAAGCGCTCCTCATACATAATTGTTACTAGCTTACGAGCTTGGTCTTCAATTAGATTGATGCGACCTTTGCGATCATAGCCAATCTTAATTTTTTGTCCGCTCGAGTTGCTTGCAACCACAAGATTGCATTTTTTTGAATCATAAGCGAACTGAGTAGAAATTTCTTTCTGAAGCTTGCGCACAGGTGCCGAGGCTGTTTTTGATTTGCCACCGGCCTTGGCTTTGGATTCATAGACAAAGTACTTCGTTGAAACCTGTGACACTTTCGTGCATTTTGTTTCATATTTAAAGAACATCTCTCTCGAGGGTTCAGTCCGCACTTTAAGTAGACCGTTGTCGTAATATTGGTAGCGGGTTCGTTGGGCGTTCTTCAGCACAGAAGTAGGTTTGCCAAAAACATCGTGATAGTAGGTGTCAGTGACTTCACCATTATTGTCTGACTTGGCTCTGTGTAGATATCGACCGGTCCCGTCTGGCTTTTCGCGATACCAAAATTCATATGAACTTTTGTTGGTTACCTTTTTGCCGCAAGTTTTCACAACCAAAGATTTGTAGTAGTCTAAAGGCTCTTTTTCAGTATCTTTATATTCGTATTTTTCAACGCACTGGCTGCGATCCGTAAAACTCACCACCCAGTCTTTGTCCTTGTTGTATTTGATGTCTTTGAATGTTTTGTCGGGGAACGAAATTTTAGTTAAATTGTGGTGGTCGTCGTACTGATAAGAGTAGGTAGATCCCCAAGCATTAGTCATTCCGACCAGATCTTCCCCGTCATGCACATAGCTCACCTTAATGCCGTTGGGACCAACAATTGACTGAACCTTTTTTGCAGCACCAGCAAGTTTAAACGAAAGTTTATTTCCATTGTTGTCTACAACACTATCGATTAAACCCGATTTTGGGTCGCGGTTAATGTTTAGAAAATTTCCGTTGCGATCTTTCATTTGAATAAGTAGGCCGGCAGTATTGAATACTTCGAGAGTCCCGTCTGGCAAGTAGCGGTAGTATTTGCCTTTGCTAAATTTGATTTTCTCGTTTTCTCTTCCAAGGGCAATATACATGGTGCCAGGTTTCAGTTTCGAGCCGAGATTCAATTGGCGAACAAACTCTTCTCGAAGGAAAGTGTCAGTTTGAAGATCCTTTTCCAGTTTAGTAAAAAAAGAAGGCGTCATTTTGGGATTTCTTTTTTTCACTTCTTTAACAACTTCAGAAATGGTTTTTTTAACCTTATCTGGGTCAAAATCACGGGCCAAATAATCCACTTCCTGGCCACCACCACATTGGGTGACTTTAACGTTCCCTTCAGCTGTGGTTTCGAGCTTGGTCTCGAAATCAGAACACCACCCAAAACCAAACATGCCATTAAAAAGGGTACGGCTGTTGTAAGTTCGTTGAATTCGAAGATCATAACCTGAGTTAGGTACAATCAGATCCAACCAAGTATCAGAAAAATTCGCATTGCGCATATCCACAATGCCAAAAGCCACAGATGGCATCCATGCCAAAACCAAAAGCCCAAAAAGCTTCCTCATCAAACGCTCCTTGTGATGAAAATGCTACCCGCCTTCGAGAGTGAACAGAGGCCAGCGGGGAAAGTGTGGGGCGCCAGCACCTCACGATGTGCATGGCGTATCCGGGTTGCGGCACGCAAGCGACGCAATCCGAAGACGACATGCGGCCACTCGTGCCGTGCTGGCGCCCCACACTTTCCCCGCTGGCCTCTGTTCACTCTCGAAGGCGGGCGAACTACACTTTTATTGTAACAATTTTTTTCATTGCAACTCCACCAATAACTTGGAGAGCTAACATAATAAAGAGAGCAACCCATCCTAAAGGCTTAGTGAACAAGGGCATCACGTAAGCAGGATCAATTGCAAGAAATACAACTAACAATAGAAACGGGACTAAAGTAATAATAATTCCTTGTGTGACACCTTGAGCTGTCATGGCTTCGATTTTCTTTTCAACTTTTTGTCGCTCACGAACCGTGGTGTTAATGGTTTGAAAAGTTTCGGCGAGATTTCCGCCTGTTTCTTTAAGAATAATTACAGAAGTCACAAACATTTGCACATCTTGCCGGGGGATCCGGTCAGCCATTTCTACCAATGCTTCTTCAAGGGACATCCCCAGGCGAATTTTGTTCAGAACAAGTTTGAATTCTTGAGACAGGGGCCCTGAGAGATTGCCAACCACTCGCTCCATAGACTGAGTGATGCTTAAACCTGCACTCACACCGTTGGCCATAATGGTCATGCCATCCACCATTTGGTCGACCAGTCGATTGCATCGTTTTTGCCAAAGGTTATTGAGGTATGTTTTTGGAAGCTGGAGGCCCAGTAAAGTAATGGCGACAGCAAATATTAAGCCGGGCACAACATTGGGCCAAAGCAGTAGAAAAACCACCAGTCCCAGGCCAAACGAAAGCAGCAAAACTGTGATGGTGATTTTCTTTTTATCCACGTCGAGCATCATTCGATCCATAAGCTCCGTGATTTCTTCTCGCGTGCCGATGGTTCTCTTGTAGAAGAATCCTATAATCCGATCCGAGTAAAGATAGGATAAGATAAATACAACTATGGCAAAAGCCGGAATGACAAAAAACTCTTCGCTGAATAATGCGGTCACTTTTCGCCTCCGCTAGTGCCGTCGCCGGAGGCTTTTTTAAGAGGCTGAGGGCGAGGGCTAGAAGTGGTTGCGGTTTGTGTTCGTGGCCGCACAGGTGTGGGGCCAGCTTTTGAGCCCGCCGCTGGAGAATTAGGGTCACTGGCCCCGCCGTTTGATGTGAATAAGTCTCGAGGGACCATTATGCCTCGTTGCTCAAATTTTTCAATAAAGGTGGGAATACGTCCCATGGCCTGAAACTGCCCAACCACTTTTCGATTTTTATCAAAACCGGTTTCTTTAAATCGGAAGATCTCTTGCATGGTGACGGCCTCACCCTGCATGCCAACGATTTCCGTGATGCTGCTGATTTTACGGGAGCCGTCACTGAAACGCGTGATTTGTACGATAAGATTGACGGCACTAGCAATTTGCTCTCGAATGGCTCGAGCCGGGAGGTCCATTCCAGCCATTAAACAAAGTGTTTCAAGGCGCGAAATCGCTTCACGAGGGTTGTTAGAGTGAACTGTGGTCATTGATCCATCGTGGCCTGTATTCATCGCAGCTAGCATATCAAGGGCCGCACCATCGCGAGTTTCTCCCACCACGATGCGATCGGGACGCATTCGGAGAGAGTTTCTAATAAGGTCGCGAATTGAAATTTCTCCGGCCCCTTCCATGTTGGCTGGTCGGGTTTCTAGGCGAACCACGTGTTCTTGTTTCAACTGTAGTTCTGCGGCGTCTTCGACAGTGATGATTCGTTCATTGGTAGGTATAAATCCAGAAAGCACATTCAATAGGGTTGTTTTACCAGTACCTGTGCCGCCTGATATAATAATGTTCAAGCCTTGTTCCACGCAAATTCTCAAAAAATCAGCCATTCCTCGCGTCATTGATTTGAAACGATCTGTATAGTCCAAAATAGTTACCCGTTCAGATGGAAATTTTCGAATGGTAACGGCAGGTCCATCGATGGCCAGAGGTTCAATCACCGCATTCACTCGGCTTCCATCGGCCAGGCGAGCATCGACATAAGGAGTTTTCTCATCGATACGCCGACCTAAAGGAGTAACAATTCTCTCGATGACATTTTTAAGCTGCTGATTGGAAGTGAATGTCACGGGGCTTAATTGAATCTTACCACTTTTTTCAATGTAAATTTGTTTCGCGCCATTCACCATGATTTCTGTAACTCGAGCATCTTCCAGCAACTCTTCGAGCGGGCCAAGGCCCAAGGCTTCATCCAAAACTTGTTTGATCACCTGACCTCGCTCCTCGCGTGACAAGTGAGAGGCCATTCGGTCTGTGAGTTGCGACACCACACGTGTGGTTTTGTCACGCAGCTCTTTTTCTTTACTGGGGTCACCCTTGGAACTTGTAAGGTCTTTTTTTAGGTCCATTTCGCGAATGAGTTGATGGTGAATTTGCGCCTTTAATAGACTTGGGGCGTCCATTTCATTTTTTTGCCCTTTAGCCTGTGATCCCGATGGGGCGGTGCTGTCGAGAGCGGGCAGGTCTGAGGTGGATTGTGTGCCTCGAAGATTTTTTGGCCTAGAAGTGGTTTTTAATTTTTGTAACAAGCCGCCTGTCAGCCGGCGGGCGACATCGCGATACCCCTGCGCCATGGGGCTATTGGGGGTGGTTAACATAAAAGGAGCCGATCTTTGCAGCGAAGAGTACGCAGTGGCCTCATCGTTGGCAATGAGACCGATAATAGGGCGATTTAGACTTTGTGCAATTGAGTTGGGATTCAATGCATTTCTACCCATCTTATTGATCACCACTTGAACCATTTCGGCCGGCACGGTGGCGGTCACTAGGTCGTGTAGCATTTTTTTGGTTTGATTGACCACGAGAACTTCTGGAGTTGATACCAAGAGAATGACACTGGCATTTTCAATCGCGGCCATCTGCAAGTCCTGTAGGTCATTTCCGATATCGGCAATGATAAACTTAAAATGTTGGCTCACTGAATATAATTGTTTTTTAAACAACTCCGGGGATGCGGCAAGAGTTTGATCGGGAGTTTGCACGGCGCCCAGGTAAGACAATCCTGAGGAATGACCTGTTAGGAGCGAGCTGAGAGTTTGCGCCGTGAGGGAGGCCTTAAATTGAGTGAGGTCGTTCACGGTTTTGTTCGGTCTCACACCAAGAATGACGTTTTGGTCTCCACAGCTTCTTGCGTCGAGATCAATAAGTAACGTTTTCGACCGCATTTCTTGCATCAGAGTAATAGCAAGGTTAGCCGCAAAAACGCTTTTACCGACGCCACCTTTGCCGCCGGCCACTACAATGAGATGTGAGTTTTCGTGAATCGCCAAAACACCACTCCTTTGGTTACTCATCGGAATAGTGGAAAAAAATAATGAGTCTAAATTTTAGGCCGAGCCTTTAGTCGCGAATTCGAAACTTGCGCTTAATGCGGTCCGCACCGGCACTGGCCGAGCTCTTGATGATGGGAGTGACAAAGACCACAAACTGACTCTGGTTGCGGCGAAACGACTTAGAAGCATACAGTGAAAACAGCGGGTTGGCGCTGGTATTTTCAGGTAATCGGTTAAAGTCAGTGCCGCTTTCATTAGAAATCAATCCACCCACGGCTGCGCTCATACCACTTCGCACGACCACAGAGGTCTGAATTTCTCGACTATTAGTGAGGGGCCCCTTATTTGTAATACCAACTAAGCTTTTCACAGAAAAATTGAGGGCAAGGCTGACGCTGTCGGACCGAGATCCAATAATTGAAGGGGTCACTGTGGTGCGAATACCTGCATCTTCAAAACTTGTGGAGTTTTGTCCCTCAGAGGTCACTGTTTGGTACGGGATGCGTTGAACTGATTCGAGCTTTCCTTGTTTACCATCTTCTACAATTAGGCTTGAGCTTTGTAAAACGCGGGCGTGTCCGTGTTCTTTAGCCCAATTTAGCTTCGGAAGTAGATTTGAGATTGTACCAGTAATGCTAGAAACCACGCCGCCGGGTCCACGGTCTGTGAACTCAAGTTGGGTGTTATCGCCTATATCAGGAGTCCATTGAAAGCGAAAACCTTTGGTGTAGTCTTTTTTGAGCTCAACGTAATGCACGACAATTTGAATGATCTTATTGGGTGTCTGCTCGGGAGCCGGTTTTACCTGGATGAGATTTACAATGAGTTCACCACTTACTTGTTTAATCAGTTTATCCATTTCAGCCTGACGTACGACAACGTCAGGCATATACGTACGAGCAATCTTAAAGGCTCGCTCCACTTCTTCAGGGCTATTGGCCATACCTTCTAATAAAAATCGTCCGTTCACAGCCGAAACAGTGATCTCAGGATTACCAATTTTTCGTTCAATAAATTGTGCGATTTTATTTTGGGCAATCACGCTTAGAGTCACAAGAGACGCGGCCAGGTCACCATATTGTTTTACCACGCTATGGATGCGATCCATGTCTTTTGGCAATAAGACTTCGCCGTCAACGATGACCCGGTTATTGGCAATTTTAATTTTTACACCTTCAATTTCTGCAAGGAGCGCTCGAACTTCTCTGGCCACTTTTTGCAGATCCACCTTTTTCACATCCACCCGAATATCATAGATAACGGCGCCGGTGGTGGGATCTTTAATCAAGATGGTACCTACGCCGATCTTTTGGGGCACTAGCCGGAGGATTTTTCGGTTTGAATCAAACTGAAGTTTCAAAAGGTTTTTGTATGATCCGCCCTTGTTAAAACCGGCAGGGGCTAGGGGCACTCGAATATCACGATCAATGCCTACAAATAGAGAGACATACATCTTTTTTCGTTGGGCAGCTTCAGAAATAGTGGCCGGGCCGAACAAAAAGACCAAGCTCAACACGGCGAGGAGGGCCAATAGTGGTCCCCTGCGGGCATCGAGTGTGAAATAGTTTTTGCTCATCCAATTCGTCATTTCTTATCCAGTTATCCTATATATCTTTAAAAGGGCCCGATCGCCGAGTTTTCTTTTGTTGCGGCACAGGCTGCGGTGCCACTCGCGCCGGCTCTCGCACAGTTTCACGAACTTTTTGTGGGGCCACTTGTCCAAGTACAGTTTGCAAATCTGATGAAGGAATAGGGCGATCTGCGTGATCGCTGGGATGCCTAAGAGTTAAAAACAATGAACCTGGAGAGGTTGATAGTATGTAAATCAAATTCTGAGCTTGTACAGGTGAGGCTTCCACAGTGACCGAGTTAAACGAAAGATCATCTCGAATATTTCGAATATACTCATCTCGTCCTTGCTTTTCAAAAAGTCGGGGCAGTTCGTTGACCACGCGAACACCTGTGGCAAGAATAACCACATCTTGTAAAATAGTCTTTATTTCTCGGCGTTGGTTGGCACCCTTGCCGATATCAACGGCGGCCACCACGTCAACTCGGTCACCGGGCTTGATCAGTTTTGCGACGCCACGCATGTCATCAATTGGAATAGTGACGGCCCGTTTGGATGGGGCCACTTGCATGGCGAGTCCAGTAACGGGGCCTGGTTCCATAATTTTACTGCGCAAGATTTGTTCTCCAGCTTTAATGGGAGCCAATGCAACTAAACCAACAGCATCTTCGGGGTCGGCTAGATGTTCCGGCTCCAAGTAGCTCACGGGTTTACTCACAAGCTCCAACATGGAAACATCAATTGTTTGCATTTCATTGATATCAGCTTTTGCCACAACGACTTTTTTCTGAGCTCCAAATTTCTTTGTAAGTTCAGCACTTTTTTCTTGAGTGTAACTATAAAGAAGAAACACGGCAAAAATGGCGGAAAAAACCGATATCCATAATGTCCTCGTTTCGTTCTGATTCATACACTTACCCTTTTTTATTCACCACAATTTGCGGTGACACAAATGCCGTATCCCACCATCACCCACCCCGGGCTGACCTCGACAGCATTACCGCCATCTTTTCGGTAGGTTTCTTCAATTTCATAAATTCTTTCTGAATGATCTTTTGAAGTGCCCTTAATTTCTTTCTGAGAGCCTGGACCACGACCAAAGGCTAAGGGCCTCTCAGAGGCAAAAAAGTTTTGGTCATTACTTAGGTCGGCCTCCGACACCACAGCATGAAAGCGGTAACCTGTGGGTGCGTAGTTGAGCAGGTCACCCTGTCCTTGATCTCGAAAAAAGCTTACGTTGGTTCGATTTCGAAAGGTTTCAAAGGCGTAGGTTCGCGCCCCGATGGAATGCAAAATTGCGGTGTGAACAAAACCAAACAGACCAAGTCCATAGGTAATGAGAACAACGAAGACGACCACAAGAGGCAGGGCTTCAATAGTGGCAAGACCTTTTTGATTGTTGTGAACATGACAAGGGCGTTTAATCATTGTCAGCACCCGTTATCCGAAACAGGTTGATAACCCCGTCGGCTATATCGCCCGGCCTCTTTATAAGAGCCGCTGCCGATTTGTTGGATATGCTGCCAGCGCTGAGAATTAAAATAGTCACACTGTTTTTGCGTAACCTCCCGAGAAAGAAAGCTACCCACCTTAGTGGTAAAGCCGTCAGAATCATTGCTGTCGCCGGAGGTGGAGCCAAAAAACGGAATTTGAAAATCCAGGATGTGCGAGGTTAAAGTGATTTGGACGCCGTGAAACGCCTGTCTATCTGGCGGGCTGTGGTCTGTGTACTGCGAGGCTTCTTTTGCCGGTTCATCAATAATTTTTGCTTCTTTGCTAAGTGTGAACCACCCATTGTCTAGAACGCCGGAAAAAACACCATTGTTTCTGAGTTGGGCATACTTTCTTTGAGCATAGTCAAATTGGGACTCGTGATCCTTGTGAGAGCCCAAATAGCTTCGAGCTGTAGCAAAAGTCATATATTGAGCTATTTCTACTGTGGTGAGCGTGATTGCCAGTGAAAAAAGAATCACGGTTAAACCCAGTATCAGCGTCATGGCAAACAGGTAGTCAAGGGTGATAAAGCCCCGTTGTTTTTTGAGTTTAGAGGGTTTAAGAGTGGACCACTTCATTATGGTTTCACCGTTAAGTGTCTTGCATGTTGATTGGGGTGTTTATTGTAGCTGCGCGAGGGCGGCTCCCATACGCCATTTTCAATCATTCCAGAAAGAGCCAACCATGGGCCATTGACGAGTTGGGCAATCAATTGATTTTGGCGAAATGTTTGAGCAATAAAAAGCGTTAATCCAATGACTAAAACCATCATAAGTATAAGTTCAGTGGTCATTTGGCCCAGTTGATTTTTTTTGAGGGTCTTCATAGGCTGCCCCCGAACGGCCCAACTGCCAAATGCGTGAGCCACCCAAAAACCAAAGCCACGGTGAAGGGTATTTTGTGTAATGAAAGCTGTTTTCGGCTTTTATCAAAAGTGGCAATCTTGGCCGTGTTTTTTAAAAGTTGAATTAGGTCTTTTTGTAGAGTCACTCGAATTAAACCGAGAAGGGCGCCCCAAATAAAAGCATACATCAGTACCCACAAAACGGCTGTGGCATCCGTAGCGAGGGCAAAGGCGAAGATTAATTTTACATCACCGCCGCCGATCATGCGGGCTAGAAAAAGAGGTATGGTTAACCCGATAGCCACAGTCAGTGAAAGCAGGGCGGTTTGCAGGCCAGCCATCCCATTGAATAAACCGGCAGAGCCAATAGCAATAACAGCGGCCGACAGTGTCAGCCAGTTATGAACTTTTTTTGATCTGAGGTCATCCACCAGGCCCGCAATTAGAATCAGGCTCGGCAAAAGGTAAGACAAGACAGCGAGGCTCATCGTTGAACCTTCTCCCACCTGAGGCGCTGGCCATTGCGCAAAAAGCCGTGCCCCACGGAAATATTGCGTTCCATGCGCGCAGCTAAGCGGGGCGTGGCATTGCGAAAGGTTTCAATGGGTCCACTGTCACCAAAGAAAACCCCCAACATGATAAACGCATAAATAGATAATAAGAGTATAAACTCGGTACTCATAATAAGTGATTCCTGTAGGTATCAATACTTATTCGCCGAGTGAGACGCCGCCGATACCACCACTGAGTTCATCCACCTTCCCTTTGATGACGGTTTTAAGTTGCGGACCAAAAAAGATAACGATGCCAACAACTACAACTAAAAGCAGGATGTATTCCACCGCACCTTGGCCGGACTCATCATTCCAAAGTTGTTTTGCAAATTTTTTGAGATTCTTCATGACAATTCCCCTTTATTGTTTCCTTCTTTTCGGCCAGGTGCCGAAAAAAATTAATATTTACCCCTGAAAAATCACGCGCTGTGGGAATATGAAATCACGTTACAGATATTCGTTTTAACAACTTCAGTTTAACATAACTCATTGAAATAGAAGCACTATAAATTAATACCGTAAAAAACTTCGACAGTGATGGCTTTCTCCTTAAAGGACTTACGGCCTGGGTCCTGTAAAAATATTGGGCGCTTCGTTCTTCTCTTCTCATGAGGCTTTAAATTGGTTTTTCCACTGGGCAGGACCCATAAGGGGGGCATTGGTTTGCTGGCCAATATGTTAAGATAATTATTGAGAGCTCCGATGAGTGGTTTGTTCGGCTGCTGGCTCATAGATGGGAACATGGACGGGACACAGACTGGGCACAGACGAAGGCACAGAGACCAAGACGATTGGATGCGGATGCCTGCGTCTGCCTGGCGCTTTCGGCCGCATGTCGTCTTCGGATTGCGTCACTGGCGTGCCGCAACCCGGATACGCCATGCACGACGCGAACGGCAGACGCAGGCATCCGCATCCAATCGTCTTGGTCTCTGTGCCTTCGTCTGTGATCTGGGTTTTTCTTCTTTTTAGGAGATGGTGATTGGGTTTTCATAGGCGACATTTTAGACCATTGTCCTGCCAGGCTGGGCAGGGGGCGGTGGAGTACATTTTAATGTTGGTCATAGTGGTTTCCATCGTTATTGGTTTGATCTATCAATTTAATAAAGATTTTGAACGATATGCGAACGCCTTTTTCGGGGATTATCTCACTTGTTTGATTGCTATGGGAGAGTTGCCTTCCTTGGGTGGTGGAGGTGGCAGCGAATCGGCTTGCCTTGCTGAATTGCAGGCCTTTAATCAGGCGGGTCAGCAAATGGCTTCGCGTGGAGCGGGTGCTGGAAATAAATCTGGTGAAAACGCAGAGGGTGAAGAGGGTGACGGCGAGGGTGAAGAGGGTTCGGGTGGTGACTCTAAGGCCAACAAGCGAAGTGGTGGTGGTGCCACAGCTGGTGGTGGTGTACGCAGCCGTCGTCGGGGTAATCGTTTTCGCGCTGGAAATAAATGGAAAGATCAAGAGGTGGCCTCGCAGAAATCAGGTAAAGAAGAAAGTGCCACGGCCGGGTATGTAAATGTTAATTCTCCCACTTCGGGTGGTAATGCGGAGCCTTTACGTCAAAATCGCATGTTGATTTCTCGTGGTGGCGCCAGTGAAAAAGAAGAAAAAGAAGCCAAAAGAGCTAAGCCTTTGGTGAAAACAGAAGAAGCCAGAGGGCGAGGTCAACGAATCAAAATCAATAGAACACTCGCCAGTGACCAGAAAGATCTCGACGTGGAGGCTGAATTCACTCTGGGAGGTCTTGTGCGATTTTTGATCATCGTGGGGATACTCATTGCCTTGTTGATGTTTTTGGGTGGTCAAGCCCTTCAACTTTCTAAATCCATGGAATAGCAGGGAAAATTTTTTTGATGCTCGCCGACAAATGGCGCCACGCATCTTCAAAAGTTTTCAGAAGGACGTTAGTCGTTTATTTTTTGGCACGGGAAATATACAACTAAAATCTAATAGAAGCGTACTGATTTGGGGAAATCAGTTGGGTAGTGACGTCGTCGGCATAGGGGGGATAATGCTGGGGCCGCAGGTCGTAGAAATTTGCCGGCAAGGCAAAGTCAGCATTGATACAGCCAATGAACGGGTGGCTGTGATTTGGCGTTTTACTAAAACTCAAAGTCAACTCGTGGACAGGCTTATTGCTCAATTGGAGGCGGTTAATCACGACCAGCTGGATCGGGTCAACGAACTTGAGACAGAGATCAATGATCTTATTAATCGTTGGCACTCAAAAATACGTAAGTTGGGTGGTTGTCCCAAGGGTTTGTGGATGGCCGACTTCGACTCCGGAGATGGGTATTTCAGTTGGAAATTTCCGGAGCGTGAAATCCTCTATTGGCGGCCCTATGAAGACGGTTTCGCCGATCGAATGCCGGTCGAAAAGTGGTTGCGTCGCCGGAATCTCCAAGCCACAGCGTATGCGGCTTCGATTTTGCCGTAAAGTTTGCGCCTCTCTCATTTATCGCTTATAAGTTGGCCCTCACAAGGAGGGGCGTAAATGAGAGTAGCCCTCGCTCAAATGAATTCGACGTTAGGTGATTTTGCAGGCAACAGGGATAAGATGTTGTCGCTTTGTCACAAAGCGATTTTAGACGAATGCGATCTCATAGTATTTCCAGAAGCCAGTTTGTTTGGGTATCACCCGGTGGATCTTTTGGAGCGCCCGAGTATCGTTAAAGAACAGCTCAAAGAGCTGAAAGCCTTCCAGCAGAAAATGCCAAAAGGATTAGTGGCCCTCGTGGGGGCCATAACGATAAATCCGAAACAAGATGGTAAACCCTATTTCAACTCGGCTGTGCTAATGGAAAGAGGCAAGAAGCCGAAAGTTTTTGCCAAACAACTGTTGCCCACATACGACGTATTTGATGAAGGTCGGCACATTGAGCCGGGAGCACTAAAAAACAACATTTTTCGCTTTAAGGGTCACAAAGTTTTGGTGACTGTTTGTGAAGACATCTGGGCCTGGCCGCTCAAAAAGCATCACGGATCAAATTACGCAAAAAATCCAATTAAAGAAATGAGATCGCGGGACGTAGATCTTGTCATTAACCTTAGTGCCTCGCCGTTTACGGATAAGAAGCTAAAATCAAGACGATTTGTGACAAAGAAAACGGCAGAGCACCTGAAAGCACCGCTGATTTATGTAAATTTGGTGGGCGCACAGGATGAAATTATTTTTGATGGAGGCAGTTTTGTTACCGAGCCCAAGGGCGGGGTATCGTTGCAATTGCCCCGTTTTGAAGAAAGCTATGCTGTATACGATACAAAATTGAAGACTCAATCACACCTGCACAAGGTAGACTCCAATGTGAATGAACTTAGGCGCAAGGCCATCGTATTGGGAATCAAAGACTTTGCAGCAAAGGTGGGCCTACAAAAAGCACACCTCGGCCTTAGCGGTGGGATTGACTCGGCGGTAGTGGCCTGTTTAGCCGCCGAGGCTTTGGGCCCAGAAAATGTCACAGCAGTGGCAATGCCAGGCCCATATAGCACCGGTGAAAGCTTGCGTTTGGCAAAGGAGCTTGCCGACAATCTAAAGATGAAAATCTTTGAAGTGGGAATCGATCATTCATACAAGAACATTCTAGGAGATCTCAAGAATTGGATGCCCACAGATTCAATCACTGTGGCTCACGAGAACCTTCAGGCTCGACTTCGAATGGTGGTGTTGATGTCTTTTAGCAATGTGCACGGTAGCTTGTTGCTAAATACCAGTAACAAAAGTGAAATGGCTACGGGCTACTCGACGTTGTATGGGGATATGTCTGGTGGCTTATCGCCCATTGGTGATTTGCTAAAAACAGAAGTTTACGAGTTGGCACGGTATTACAATCAGTTGGGTTCTTTTATACCTGAATCGATCATATCGAGACCGCCATCAGCAGAGTTGCGACCCAACCAAACAGATCAGGATTCGCTTCCGCCTTATAGTGAACTAGACCCCGCAGTTGAAAAACTGGTGGAAAACTACCGATCACCGAAGTCGACTTTGGATCATCGCGTGTTGCAACTAATGATGAAAAGTGAATTCAAACGGTGGCAAGCACCGCCAATATTAAAAGTGTCCGATCATGCCTTTGGTCGGGGCCGACGTCTGCCGTTGGCCCATAAAGCCTGGTATTGATTCAATTACAAAAGGGCTAGTTGTTTAGGCTGAGGCTCTATTTGCGGAAATTTTAGCTCGGCCTTTCCGGTTAGCGCGATAAGATTTTCAAGGGGTGGCATGGCCCCGGGGCCACTTATTTTTTCTATGATTTTTAGGAAGAGTTGACCACAGTATGAGGCGTCTTCTTCGGCCCGGTGAAATTGGCCCGACGGAATCTTTAGATGCTGCACCAGTGTGCCTAACTTATAGTTCGGCAGCCCAGGAAACACCTTTTTGCTGATACTGTAGGTATCAATGATGGTCCCTTTGGGGGCTTTGGCTTCATACTTTTCAATGTCCGCAGTGAGAAACTGGTAATCAAACACAGCGTTGTGGGCAATGATTATTGAATTGTCACAAAATTCAGCAAACGGCTCAAGCAGGGTTTCTATTGTGGGTTTTCCCACAACCATGTCGTCAGTGATTCCGTTAACGGCAGAAGCGTCTTCTGGAATATGCATCTTTGGGTCTACCAACGTAGAAAACACAGCATCCACGCCACCCACATCAAAGCGGATAGCACCAATTTCTACAATTCGGTCGACGCCAGCCAAGGTGCCCGTAGTTTCCAAGTCAAAAGCTACAAATGTCATAGATTTTTTTTTACCGGACATCTATGCTTGGTTCAAGGATGAGTTTTTTGCCAACGATGACCTTTTTGCCCTGTGATAAGAGGGTATCTATAAAGCCTGGCCAAACCGTGCTCGATGTTGCGCTGAGTAATGGTGTGGAATTGGATCACTCCTGTGGTGGCATGGGAAGTTGTACCACCTGCCGTGTGTTTGTTGAATCACCACTGGAAAATTTGAGCGAAAGAACCGATTTGGAAAGGGAAAGAGCCGAAGAGCGTGGATTTCTAGAAAACGAACGGCTCGCCTGTCAACTTGAAGCCATGGATGAAATGGTGGTGCGCATCGATTAAAGGGTCTGCAAAAGGAGAACAGGCAACAAGAAGCCAGCGGTCTATTCTACATAAAATGGATTTGTGAATATCCACGGCACCCAGAGATTGTTATCTGGAAAAGGAAACAGAGGTCGAACCCTTACCTCCACCCTATAAGTGCCCGGGCTTTCTAGGGCATGTTCCCAAGTCGGATTTTTACTCGAAGCAATTCGTTCACCATTTCTAAAAAGTACTATCTCAAATGGCACAACAGGTTTGTCGGGCAGGCGAACAACCAACGCCATCGTTTTTTGAAAGTTAACTATGCTGCCAATGGGATACACATTTTCATTCTTGGCCTTGATCACAGCATTAAAACCTTTGGGATTGGCCAAAATATCCATGCTCATATAGAGCTGACCTTTTTCGATGGCCTGAACAATCTTCGCTCGATCATTTGCGGCATTTCCAGTGAGCTCAGATTTCAACAAAATGTGATTTTGAGCCATCCGAAAAATTGTTTCGTATTGAGGAAACTTAAGGTCATTGCCTAAAGATTGAATCCTCTGTTCAGCATCAGAACCCAAATATCCAGACATGTGCCGAGTTTTTGTAAGTCGATCCCAAATGGGAATTTCATTAAGTCCCGACCGTGAGAACAGTCGGGCAACAGCTAAATCAGAATGAAATGGATAGATCAATAGCGACCATAACAGAGAGCCTCTGGCGTGTTTCCACGTGTCTTGCCACACGCTTTTAAGATTCACAATTTCCATACCATCAAGACCGGGCGGATACGGGCCGGACCAAGCAAAACCGTCGATAGTTGGATGAGCTAACACAAAAAATCCCCGTTGAGCGCTTCTACTTTTTTGGCTCAACATATCAGCAAATAGAGCTTGAGATTGCCCAGGTCCAAGCAGGTGGTCGCGAGTGGTGGCATTAAGATTAAGCAGTCGCGAGTCTAAGTAGCTGTACTCACCATCTATAAAGACAAACAGTTTGTTGTGATACCCTTCAGCAGAGGTGTCGCGTTCAAACGCGTTAAAATCGGTAAGAAACAAAAAATCCAAGTCGGCTTCTTGGGCTGATTTAATAATATCGTCAACGCTTCCCGTGCCAGTGCTGGCATCGGAGTGCACATTAATGACTCCGCGGTAATCATAAAATCCAGGAGGGTCTGCGACCTCAAGCGAAGGTGCTATTATTCTAAAATCAGACTGACTGATAAAAAGCCCATAGACAACATAAGCCACGATGGCAAAAAAGAATGTGAAAATGATTTTTCTTCTGATCATCGTTTAATTTACATCGGCGTCTTGCTGTAGCCAGGAAATACCACTTTCAGTTGTTGTCCGAGCTTTCCAGGTACGCCTCGATCTTTCCCGTTATGGATAAGGTTCACGGCACCGCCATCACTAAAATCGATGGCGATTTTTTTATTGCCCTTAATGGCATGAACTTCCTCTGGCTTCAACTTGATGCGCTCAAGCGGTCCTCCATCCACACGGAACAAAATATTCACGTGATCAAGGGCTTGGATAATGACCTCTTGGGGGTTGATGGGGAGCTTCGTAATTTCTTCGGCCATAGCGGATTGACGTTCAGCTGCTGGTAGCGAGTCTGTTTTTTGTTCTACAATTTTTTCTTGGTTATTCAGATCAGAAGCCGCTGGTTTCTCTTCTGGAGTTTTTTCTGCAACCGGGGGTGGTTCCGGTGGGGGTGCCGGACTCGTTTCGTTTGAGACTTCTTTGGGCACTGTGACGTCAGTTTCTTTTTCTATGGGCAGATCTTGTTTAACCGGTTCCTTGGGTGTTTCGGCTTCAAGAGTTTGCTCTGAAAATTCTGCGGGGGCAGTGTCTTCTGGAGGAGCATTTTCTGTAATAGGATTCACGGAGGTTGGGGCGACTTGCCTTTCATTTTCGTACTTTTCTATGGTGTTTTTTATTCCGGCAATAATGAATATGAGTAAAATTACAGCTGCTGCGGCCAGGGCATTAGAAGCTTTGAGGCGACCCTGCAAAAAGGGAAGGCGCTCTAGCCAGGAAGGTTGGGGCGGAGGGGTCTCTTCGATTTGATGAGACGTCAAATGGTCATCCACGATACCCATTTCTTGGTTGAATTCGCTCATGATTTTGTCGGCATCGAGCTTGAGGTAAGTGGCATAGGTTCGAACAAACCCACGCAAAAAAGTAAGAGGTGGCATATCATCGGTAGCCCCCTCTTCCATGCGTTCAATGACTCGGGCACTGATTTTCGTTGCCATGGACACTTCACTAATAGAGATGCCCTGCTTTTTTCGTGTGCTTTTTAGGACTTGGCCCGTTTGCTTCATACGTTTGAAACCTATTTCATAAGCTCGATGATTCCTCGGGCTTGTTTTGAATAAATACCATCGGGTTGAGATTTCAGCAGTTCATTAAGGCGTGTGAGAGCTTCTTCTCGATTCCCAGATTGATAATAGCTAAGAGCACCATAGTACCGTGGCTCATCAAAGCGTGGATCTTTACATAAACTGACGCTGCGATCAAATGCCTGGGCCGCGGCCATGTATTGTTTTTCTTCATAAAGAGTGCGCCCGTAATAATTATAGCTGATACAATTTTGATCATTAATAGAAATGGCCTGTCGGATGGCTTCTTTGGCTTTTTCGAAATCTTGATTTTTAAAGTAGGCCATACCTAAATTGGACCAAGACCGATCAGGGAAAGCGTAGGTGAGGTCATTCACGCAGGTTTTTAACTCTTGTATGGCTTGTGGGTAGTCGCCTTGTTCAATCAGAATTCGGGCTAAATTGTTTCTTGCTTCAGTGTAGGCCGGATCGAGTTGTAAGGCTCGACGGGCATGGCGTTCGGCATCAACGAGTTTGTTTCGTACATAATAAGCCAGCGCCAAATTGTTTTGCACAAGCTTGTTGTCGGGATCTTGTTCGTGGGCGTTGAGCAGTTCTTTTAGAGCCAGAGGGTAATTGCCGTTGGCGAGATGAGCCGTTCCGATTTTTAGGTGAAGGTGGGCTCGCTCTTGGCGCTCCAACACCTGCTGTGAACCGCAACCGACCAAGTAACTAAATATGACTGATATCGCTCCGATTCTTGTCAACATACTAAAAAAACTAACAAATTTTTAATTGATGCGCAAAATCACTGACTGATGCGTTGAGTTAGTTTCGCGAAGGTGACCTCAAAACTCAGCGGCCATCAATCCCTTACTTAGGGCTGTCTAAATATGTTTGAGCAACACGATAGACTCAATGTGGTCGGACTGAGGAAACATATCTATGGGCTGAAGACGAACCACATTGTATAGAGATTTCAACTTACCTAAATCCCTCATAAGGGTGGACGGATTGCAGCTAACATAAATGATGATGGGCGGCTGCAATCGAAGCAACTCGTCCATCACTTGATTCTCGCAGCCCTGTCGGGGTGGGTCGAGCACCATCAACGCAGGACGGGGGTCTAGTGAGCCCAGAAAATCAGCTACATCGGCACATTCTAGGGTGGCCCGAGCCCCCAAAGAAGGGTCCATCCACTTACGTCCCATACTACAGCTAGTGTCGCTGAGCTCTACCCCGGTTACAGATATGTTGGGAAACGCCTTTGCCAGTGGCCAGGTGATGTTTCCAGCTCCGGCGTACAAATCAAAAATTTGTGAAAACTGATCAGAAGATTCCTGGGCCCACATCACTACGGTCTCGATGAGCTTTTCGTTCTGAGCTGCATTCACCTGGGCAAACAACAAGGTGCCTGGGTCTTTTTGTGTTTTTCGAATGTGGATTTTATTATCAAGCCCTCGGGCCACTTCAAAGCGTGTCATTTTGTCTTGGTTTTGAGTTTGAGATCGCACCTCGGGAAGGGCCTCAATAAGTGACTCTTCAGAAATCAAACAATCTTCTATGGGGATAAAGCTGTTGGTTCCGCGAGCATAGTAACCCACGAGGCCATTTACCGAGTGCAGTTGAATTCGGTTTCTGTACCTGAACTCGTTTGGCGACGGCAAAATGGGCAGTACAGTCAAGGTCTGGTCAGGTAAGTTTCTAGATACAAAATCGTTAATGATCTGCTGTTTTTGGAACAGTTGCTCAGAGTATTCAACGTGTTGAAGGGGACAGCCGCCACATTGATGGGCCACGGGACAAGGGGGTGTGCGTCGGTGCATCGAAGAAGAAATCACCTCAACAACCTTAGCTTCGGCAAAAGTTTTTTTGACAGTGGTGATGCGAGCTTTGACGGTTTCTTCAGGAGCTGCGCCCTCTACAAATACAACAAAGCCGCGGTGTTTGCTAACGCCGCGGCCCCCATTGTAGGATAGTTTTTCTACCCTCAACTCTAGTTCATCACCAACATTCATTTATTTGTTTACGAGTTCGCTTTTTTCAAAAAACAACGACAGTTCGCGCTCGGCACTGGCGGGGCTATCGCTACCGTGAACGGCATTTTCACCCACATTGTCGCCGTAGAGGGCTCGAATGGTTCCAGGCGCGGCATCTGCCGGATTCGTGGCGCCCATTATTTCGCGATTTTTACTAACGGCGTTTTCTCCATAAAGAGCCATCAGCATGACTGGTCCAGAAGTCATAAACTCAACAAGTTCGCCAAAAAATGGGCGTTCGCGATGTTCAGCATAGAACTCTTCACATTGACTTCGTTCTAGGCGAACGAGTTTAGCTGCCGCAATTTTAAGACCACTTTCTTCGAACTTATTGATAATGGCACCCATGGCGTTTTTCTTTACGGCATTGGGTTTAATAATACTAAAGGTCATTTCCGCAGACATGAATCTCTCCTAGTTATGCGCGTTTTTACTCAATTTAAACTGTCTTTCAGGGTTTTGCCGAGATCCGCCGGGCTGCGAGCAATTTTGCAACCAGCCGACTCCAGTGCCTCAAATTTTGCGGCGGCGGTTCCTTTGCCTCCGCTAATAATGGCCCCGGCATGACCCATTCGCTTTCCAGGAGGTGCCGTAGCACCGGCTATAAACGCTGTCACGGGTTTTTTAAATTCTCTTCTAATGTATTCAGCGGCATCCTCTTCGGCGGACCCACCAATTTCGCCAATCAGAATCACCGCTTCGGTGTCCGGGTCGGCATTATACAGTTCCAGTACATCAATGAAATTAGTTCCATTGACGGGATCTCCACCAATTCCCACGCAAGTGCTTTGTCCCAAGCCAAGCTGGCTCAATTGCCATACGGCTTCGTAAGTGAGTGTTCCAGAGCGCGAGAGAACACCTATCTTGCCGGGTTTATGAATATGGCCTGGCATAATACCGATTTTACATTGGCCGGGTGTAATCACGCCGGGGCAGTTAGGTCCTACCAGGCGAGATTTTTTGCCCTCCATAAACCGTTTTACTTTAACCATGTCGAGCACCGGGATTCCCTCAGTGATACAAACAATCAATCCAATTCCTGCATCAACAGCTTCCATGATGGCGTCAGCGGCAAATGGTGGCGGTACATAGATCACGCTAGCTGTGGCACCAGTTTTTTCTACACACTCTTCTACAGTGTTAAATACAGGCAAATTAATGTGTTGAGTGCCACCCTTGCCAGGAGTGACTCCACCCACCATATTGGTGCCGTAGGCCACAGCTTGTTCTGAGTGAAAAGTACCGTTGGCCCCAGTAAACCCTTGGCACATCACCTTTGTGTTTTTATCAATAAGAATAGACATTAGTGGCCTCCTTTAATGGCCGCGAGAACTTTTTCTGCAGCATCGGTGAGATCATCAGCGGGAGTTATATTCAAGCCACTCTCAGAGAGGAGCTTTTTGCCCAGTTCAACGTTGGTGCCCTCTAGGCGAACAACCAAGGGGAGCTCTAACCCGACTTCTTGGGTGGCCGCGATGACACCCTCGGCGATAATGTCGCATTTCATGATGCCGCCAAAAATGTTTACTAAGACGGCTTTCACGTTTGGATCTTTAAGAATGAGCTTAAAGGCCGCGGTGACTTTTTCTTTGTTGGCGCCTCCACCCACATCCAAAAAGTTGGCGGGCTCTCCGCCATGTAGCTTAATGATGTCCATGGTGGCCATGGCTAGTCCCGCTCCGTTCACCATGCAGCCCACATTGCCATCCAGTTTAATGAACGCCAAATCGTATTCGCTGGCTTCCACCTCGGCCGGATCCTCTTCAGTGAGATCACGATACTCCACAACTTTGGGTTGACGATAAAGTGCATTGGAGTCGAAATTCATTTTTGCATCGAGCGTGATTACATCGCCGTCTTTTGTTGTGACCAAGGGATTGATCTCAGCCAACGAGCAGTCGCTAGCGACAAAGGCATTGTAGAGAGAAATAAAACTATTCACTGCTTTATTCACAAGTTTGCCTTCCAGACCCACGGCAAAGGCAAGTTGTCGCGCTTGAAAGGGCATCAATCCGGTCACAGGATCCACTGTGACCCGATGGATTCGCTCAGGTGTCTTGGCAGCCACCTCTTCAATATCCATTCCGCCTTCGGAGCTTGCCATCATGGTGATCCTGCTGGTTTCACGGTCTAAAAGAGCGGCTACGTAGTATTCTTTTTCAATGGCACAGCCTTCTTCAATGAGTATTTTGTGAACCGTTTTACCCTCAGGCCCTGTTTGATGAGTGACCAAATTCATTCCCAAAATATTTTCAGCGTGTGTGCGAACCTCGTCCAATGATTTGGCCACTTTCACGCCACCACCTTTACCGCGACCACCGGCGTGGATTTGGGCTTTGACCACCCAAACGCTACCTCCGAGATTTTTTGCTGCTGATACGGCTTCATCTGCCGTCGTGGCTACTTGTCCTTTGAGGGTTGTCACCCCAAACTGGCGAAGAAGTTCTTTTGCTTGATACTCATGAATGTTCATTCTGTTGCCTCTTAATATTCAAGTTTACTTAGATCGGCCACTAAGCCTTTTACGGCCTCAATGGAGTTATTTAATCCAGCTTTTTCTTCTTCGTTGAGTTCGAGCTCTACAACCTCCTCAAGTCCGTTGCCTCCCAACTTACACAAGACGCCGACAAACAAGTCTTTGACGCCATATTCACCTTGTAAATAGGCCGCACAAGGCAGAATCCGCTTTTGGTCCTTTAGAATGGCTTCGGCCATTTGCACCGCGCTCGCTGAGGGAGCGTAATAAGCCGATCCCGTTTTTAATAGTCCAACAATTTCTGCTCCCCCTTTGCGGGTTCGGTCAACAATGGCATTGACCTTTTCTTCGCCCAACATTTCAAGCAGGGGAACGCCGCCCACAGAGCAATGTCTTGGCATAGGCACCATGGTATCGCCATGACCACCTAAAACAAAAGCCTGCACATCTTTAACACTGACATTTGCCGCTTCGGCCACAAACGAACGAAATCGAGCACCGTCGAGAACGCCGGCCATGCCGATGACTCGCTCTCTTGGAAACCCGAGAGTTTCTTTCGCAACAAAGGCCATCGCATCAAGGGGGTTGCTGACAATAATCACCACAGCGTTAGGCGAGAACTCGCGAATGCCCTCACATACAGTTTTCACAATTTTGGCGTTAGTGGCTAGCAGGTCATCACGACTCATACCCGGTTTTCTTGGTAGACCAGCTGTTACAATGACCACATCTGACCCTGCAGAGTCTGCATAACTAGCCGTGCCAGTCACTTTTGAGTCAAACCCCTCCACAGGTGAGGCTTCGAATAAATCAAGGGCCTTACCTTGCGCACTTCCCTCATTTATATCTAATAGAACCACATCACCCAATTCTTTAGCTGCTGCCCAGTGAGCGCATGTAGAGCCCACAAAACCAGCTCCCACAACCGTGATTTTCTTTCTTTTGTGAAGCATAAGCCCATCTACCTTTCTGTTAAACATTTGAAGAGGTGTCATTGTAGGTATGACAACCTTCAATGTCACCATTCAATGATTTGCTACATGCCACATTATTTGTCACAATATTCGCAGCGCATGTGATAGTAGTTCGTGAGTGAGTGGGGAATTGGGCGTGGCGTCAACGATGATTCAGCTTCAAGATGTGTCCATTAGTTTTTCTGGAGAGACCCTCCTGTCAGGGGTCAACCTGTCGGTGGCTCCAGGAGAAGTGTTGGTGCTTGTTGGCCCAAGCGGGCACGGCAAATCCGTGCTGTTAAAGTTGATGGCGGGGATTCTTAAACCTAGTTCGGGAAAGGTTTTTGTTGATGGTAAAGACATCAACGCCCTGCCGACCCGGGAGCACGAAGAGCTCGTCAAACGAATGGGCTTTCTATTTCAAAAAAATGCGCTGTTTGATTCCCTCACCTCGGGCGAAAATATTGCCTTCCCCATGCGTGAAACAACCAAGCGGACTGAAATTGAGATACAGGAAAAAATAGACTGGTTTTTACATAGAGTTGCAATACCTCACGCCAAAGATCTTTACCCGGATGAAATTAGTGGAGGAATGCAAAAGCGGTTGGGCATTGCGCGGGCCTTGGTATTGAATCCAGAGATCATATTTTACGACGATCCCACCGCCGGGCTTGATCCCATCACCAGCCGGATGATTATTGATTTGATTTTGGAACTACAAAAAGACAACAATTCTACTGTGGTGGCAGTGACCAATGATATGAACCGGGCCTATCAGATGGCCGACAAGATAGCGATGGTTGTGGATCGTGAGGTGATTGTCACGGGTTCGGTCAAGGATACTCAAGCGCATCTGGATCCACGGGTGAAGCAATTTATTCGTGGTGACCTCAATGGACCGCTCACGGAGAGCCCGTGATTGAGTTCAAAAATTTAGTCAAAAATTTTGGCAGCAAAAAGGTTCTGAAGGATATCTCGTTTTCAGTGCCAAAGGGCGAGGTGCTCTTTATCTTGGGAACCTCTGGGACCGGAAAATCAGTGCTACTGAAAACCTTGGTGGGTTTATTGCGTCCCACCAGTGGTGAAGTGTGGGTAGATGGCGAAGAGATCAGTCATATATCTGAGGAAGCTTATTTAGAAATTCGAAAGAAGTGCGGGATGGTGTTTCAGCACCCGGCCTTATTTGATTCCCTCACTGTTTTTGAGAACGTGGCTTTTGGGTTAAGGCGTCATTATAATTGGACTGAGGAGAAAATCCAAAAAAGAGTGCGAGAGTGCCTGGCACTTGTGCACCTTAAGGACGTAGAACATAGACTCCCTCAAGATATTTCCTATGGAATGCAAAAGCGGGTGAGTCTGGCTCGAACTGTCGCCGTTGGTCCGCAAGTGCTTCTCTATGACGAGCCCACAACGGGCCTCGATCCAGTGACGACAAATGCTGTTAATCAGTTGATTCTCGAGTTGTCTAAACAGCTCCAAGTTACATCGATGGTCGTCAGTCATGATATGCACTGTGCATTGGATATAGCTGATCGCATTATTGTTTTGGATCAAGGTCAAATTGTAGAAGAAGGAACTCCCGCAGAACTCCAAAAAAGCAATCAACCATTGGTGAAGGAGTTCTTATCTGAGGTGGTGGCCGGTGGTTAAAGGTCTGACAAATGTGGTGACCGATATGGGTGGTGGCCTACTTTTTTTGGGTGATGTTTTTAGGGTCGCCGTAAAAAAGCCACCGAGTCTTCATATCGTTTCTGAACAAATTTGGCGCGTGACAACCCAAAGCGTATCAACCACGGCCATGGCTGGTTTTTTTGTGGGGGCGATCTCCACGGTGCAATTCACTTTGCAGGTAAAGGAGTTTGGGGCGCTTGGATATTTGGGTGGTCTCTCAACAAGCGGCACCATCCGAGAGGTGGGGCCACTCTTGATTGCCTTTATGTTGAGTGGAAAGGTGGGTGCCTTTACTTCAGCGGAGTTGGGGACGATGCGGGTGACCGAACAGATTGATGCCATTCGGTGTCTGGGCGCCAATCCCCTTCAAGAAATCATCTTGCCACGTTTTTTGGGTATTATAGTTTCCAGCTTCTTTTTGCTCGCAGCTGGGTTGATGATGTCCATATTAGGTGGGCTATTGATGGGAATGGTTTTTTCAGGAATCAATCCCGATGAGTATTTGCGCCATATTCCGACCATTGTCACTTGGTCATCTATCGTGAGTGGGCTGTTTAAATGTTTTGTATTTGCTTTCGTTTTGGCTTCCATCTGTACTTATAAAGGATACACGACCACCGGCGGCGCCAAGGGTGTTGGGCGGTCGGTGGTGAACACGGCAGTGGCGACCATGGTCGGGATTGTTGTTGCAGATTGGCTGACTAGTTTTATGGGTGAAATTGCAATGAGGTTGTTTCTCGGGGAGTGACTTTGGTATCAGCGTTGGGAAATCACATCATCAATACTTTCTCTGCACTTGGAGAAATGGTGGACCTTGTCTCAAAGACAATAGCGTACACAGTCAGGCCCCCATATAGATTTAAAGATATAGTGCACCAATTGCATTTCGTCGCCGTTGAGAGCGCACCCATTGTGATACTCTGTGTGTGTTTTGCGGCAGTTGTGACTATTATTGAAGCCTCATTCCACATGAAAATGGTGGTTCAAAATGATGCCCTTGTGCCGGGTTTTGCAGCACTTTTAATCTTGCGTGAACTGGGTGCTGTTGTTGCCGCGTTACTTGTGACATCACGAGTCGGGGCTGGCTTGGCCGCAGAAGTGGGTTCGATGCAAATAACAGAACAAATTGATGCCTTGCGGATGTTGGGAATCAACCCCATTCGATTTTTGGTGGTGCCACGATTCGTAGCCTGTGTGCTTGGTGGCTTTGTTCTTTCCATATTGGCCAATCTTATTTGTCTCTATGCCGCCATGTTGGTGAGTCAATTTATGTTGGGTTACTCACCAGGTGGTTTTTTAATGGGAATGCGAGCCTTCGTTGATTTTAAAGATCTCGTTTTTGCCGTGATCAAGGGCACTGTATTTGGAGCGGTGATTCCATTGTTCAGCTGCTACTATGGGTTTCGATGTCAGTCTGGAGCTGAGGGTGTGGGCTTGGCCACCACCCGAAGTGTAGTCGCTACATCCGTGGCCATTATTGTTTTGGATTTTTTATTGGGTTGGTTGTTTTCATACTTTTACTAAGGAAGAGGAATAATGAAACCAGAAACGAAAGTAGGCTTACTTTTTATATTATCAATGATCTTGGTGGTGGTTTTTGGCTATTACCTGGGCGTGCTTAATCCCTTCTCTAATAGCAGAGACGTATATGTGGGTTTCAATTTTGCCGGCGGCATAGAGGTGGGCTCACCCGTTCGGGTCATGGGTGTTAAAGTGGGCAAGGTGAAGGCCGTGGATTTCATGCCGCAGATGAAGGTGGGCGGCGAGGAAGTTAAGCTTCGCGTCAAAATCTCTGTGGATCGCATGGCGTGGGAATCCGTACGGGAGGACAGTCAATTTTACATTAACTTGGCTGGCGTCATCGGCGAGAAATTCTTAGAAATTACACCAGGTTCCATTGAACAGCCGGCTCTTAAAGCGGGCGCTACGGTGCGCGGCGTCGATCCGCCAAGGATTGACCAATTGATTTCTCAAAGTTACGGATTGGCGGGCAAGATATTGGAGTTTGTTGAGACAAATGAAGGGTCAGTGATCGACACGATCAATACCCTTAATAAGTTGGTGGTCAATTTTGATCAACTGTTGAAGCAGTTGGAGTCTACCAGCAGTAAGGCAGATCTTATAAAGCTGCTACGCAATATGACGGTGCTTACCGATGACCTTGTGTATTTCACCGGTGAGCTTCGTGGTCCGGAGGGGCAGAAAACTTTGAAGCTCGTCAATCAGTTGATTTGGCGGCTAGATGAACTTGATGCGAAGGCCATCAAAAAGTTTCTGCAAGACGAGGGCATTAAAGCTAAATTATTTTAGCGCAAATGGGGCAATAGCGTAGGGGAGGTTAGTTTGATTAGGCGAGTTGTAGTTTCGATATCTATATGTATGGCGGTTTTTTCTTTAGCCAATGGGGCTAATGCGGCCATTTTAGTGGAAGAGGCGGGGCAATCGCTTTATTCAGCATCCGAAACAAAAATTTCTTCGGATGTCCTCGACTTTAGGTCCCATCGGCGGGTGGGATTTGGTTGGGCCGCAGCAGGAGCACTGGGGCTTTTGGGTTTGCAGTTGGAGTTGAACTTCACTCCAGATGTGAGTGTTGTTGGTGGATTCGGAATATCCCGCGGCTTTCAGGCGTTCTCATTTCAGGTAAAAAGAGTGTTAGCTGGAAAATGGTTTGCTCCTTATGTCGCTGGCGGATTTGCCCGCTGGTACAATGTGGGACACAACGGAGCCATGGTAGATTCTAGCCCCGACTTTCTTAGCCAAAGATTTTTATCTGAGACCGAGCGTCAGACGGGTCAGTTTGGTGAAAACATGATATTCCCATCGGCGGGTATTCAATATCTACAATTATCTGGTGATTGGGCCGGAGCTTCTTTGTATGCCGAGGTGATGATGATGATTGATATGGATGACTTTGTCGCCGCTCCCACAGCCGGTTTGGGAATGATGTACTACTTTTAACTGGATCGTATTCGTCGCAGTTTTGGGTAAAAAAAAACCCTCGGCAAAGCCGAGGGTTTTTTTGTCTTAAGTAGTAATAAATTACTTCTTACGACGAGCAGTTTTCTTAGCTGCTTTCTTGCGAGTGGCTTTTTTAGCAGCCTTCTTGCGAGTAGCTTTTTTAGCTGTTTTCTTTGCAGCTTTTTTGCGAGTAGCTTTTTTAGCTGTTTTCTTAGCTGCTTTTTTACGAGTAGCTTTCTTTGCAGTTGTAGTTGTCTTCTTAGCGGCTTTTTTTCTTTTCTTCGCTGCCATGTATATCCTCCTGGGATGTGTTCTTTGTTGTTTACCAAAGTTGGTTACATCTAAAAGTGTACCCACGTGACTCTATTCGTCAATCAAAAATATTTCTTTAGCTTTTTTTTTGCATGAAGGGTGTTTTGTGGAGGTGAACAGTGAGTTGGATAATTCTCATTCAAATTGTATCCGGATACTGTTTTTTTGTCCGAACATTAGACAATTTCGCACGAGAACTGGAAATTTCAGCAAGTATGCTGACAAAATTTGGCACTGCATATTCCGTATGGGTTATTTTAGGAGTCAAAATTTTGTCTTTATCATCTTCATCACTTGCATGTTGGATTCTGGTACCCACCCTCTTACCCTTTGTTATCAAGGCATTCCGAGTTTGGTGGTGGAAAAAAAACTTAGCTAAGCAGTTTTATTTATTCATCAATGAAATTGTTTTGAACATGCACTCGGGGATGTCTTTGCGGCAATCAATGCGGATGATTTTGCCACAAACGCACCCCAGATTTCGCAAAAGATTGGAAAAATTGACGGAATTTGTTGTTTTTTCGCCACACATTTCGCCAAAAACTTTTCTGCCCGAAGAGTGTGAATTGATCTCTGTACTAAAAAAAATAGATCAAGAGACTCATTCGGGACTTCAGCACATCGAAAATTACCGGAGAAAACTAAAAATCACTTTAGATTTTCGACATAGGTCCGGACAAATTTTGGGTCAAATTCGTCTTCAAGCCATCATCTTGAGTGTTTTGTATTCCATCTTGTTGGCCTATTCGATTCAGCAACGATCGTTTTTTGAATATTTGGAGCTCACTTTTCTATCCATTGGACTCTTCATGTTTGGTTTATTGTGGATATTTTGGGCAGGTCGGAGAATTAAATGGAAGATTTAGCGCCGCCACTGAAGTTCGTACTCGCTCTTCGCGTGGGCCTTGAGAGCGGAAACAGCGTGAGTTCCACGATTCAGAGATACACGAAGGCCCACCGAGATGACTTTTCTCAGGCGCTGGAGAGGATGTTGTTCGATAGGAACCGCGGTATTGAAAATCCGGATTGGATAAATTCAATGCCGAGTGTCTACCGGCGAGCGATTGTTCGATTGATCATCCGGGGACTGCACGGGCAGCCGATTCTCACTGAAGTTGCGGCCATTGAAGCGGAACTTGTTGCGGCCTGTGATATTGAAATTGAATCCACTTTGCAACGACTTCCCGTGATCACTTTGATTCCATTGTTGCTGATTCAGTTTCCAGCATTTTTGATCTTACTCATCGGCCCACTTCTGGGCCAACTCATTAAGGGGTTACAATAATGGATACATATAAAATTTCAATTTTCTTCGGTGCTGTGTTGTTGTTGGTTGGCTCGTTCACGCGGGCTGAAATCCCTGAAAAATCTGAAATTGATACCAATCAATTGGTTGCCATTCGTGCCCTACAGCAGGAGAAGCTCGCCAGCGAAGAGATTAAAATTTGGCAACGGGCCTGTAAAAATCAAAAAGACCTTGGGTTCCCCCCAACCTTTTGTTATGCGGCCCCAGAAGCCAATCATTACGAACTGGATCGACGGTGTATCGCTACAGCAAAAAAGCTGTCCTCTGAGAAACTGATCTATCGATTTTTGCAAGCACCCAAAGTCTCAGATTTGTGTCGGCGACATCTGGAGGCGCGGCGTAAGATTCTTGTGTACAAGAAATTATTGCCTTAATTTTTGGCAGTAATCTTGAAAGTAATAAGGTTATGAGAACGTCAATGGTTCCAGAGAAAATGCCTTATCAACTTGAAAAATGGCTCGGACAGGGCACGAGCGCTACTGTGTTTCTAGCTAGCCGAGTGGACGAGGTGTCCGGAGCGCGACAGCAGGTGGCCATCAAGTTTCTTAATTCCGAGAAGTTGGTCGAGGCATGGAGACAAGAGCTTCAAAGTTTGCAACAAGTGGATTCCCCCTATTGCCTCCGCTTGTTGGGATTTGAGCGCTTTTCCGGCAAGCCAGCAATCATCTTGGAATATGTAGAGGGATTAAGTCTTCGGCAATTGGCAGAATGGGGGCCCCTATCTGAGGATCTAATGGTAGAAATCATCGCTCAAGCTCAACAGGGGCTTAAAGACTTAAATCAAAGAGGACTTAATCACGGAGATTTGAGCCCCGCTAATATGATGATAAATACATCGGGGCAGGTGAAACTTTTAGATTTTGGATTGGCAAACAGTTCACCCCAAGGACGACAATTTACTCCACCCTTCGCGGCCCCTGAAGTTTTATATGGCGAACCTCACAACTTGTATGCCGACTATTTCAGCCTGGGCCTGGTTATGTCGTTTCTGGGTTTTTCTCAAAAAAAACTTACAGGATTGTTACACCCCGAGCCTCATCGGCGCACGGGTTTAGCCAGCGAATCTTGTCAGGAACTGCGTCAGGTCTTGGGAGAACTAGTAAAAAGTAGAATGCAGGAACTTGCAGACAGAGAAGCCAAAACCAAGGTCCAAGAACAGCAAAGATCTCATCCTTATTACGCCTTTGGAGTGCTTACATCTATTATATATATTTTTTTAGTTATGGTGCCGGGATCGCAGTCCTGGTCCATGGTCGTGCCTGGCGAAGGCCAGGCACGGCTTTCCGTATATACAAATGAATGGACCGAAGTCTATTTAGATGGCCAGCGTCTTGGTTACTCACCTATTAAAAACCTTGCCATCAAACCGGGTGCCCATCGTCTGAATTGGAATCGGAAAAATAACTCTGGCGAGTCTACGCTGACCATTTTGCCCGAAGAGAGTCTAGTTCTGGGCGATCAAGATTTTGTTGGTTTCTAGAATTATGTATTTAATCGAGGCGAAGTTTCACCTCTTTGACTAAGTCCTGGGGTCCACCTATTGTGAAGGCACGCTTCGAAGAAGCCAACCGCCGCGGGAGCCCACCTGCAAAAAGGCTCAGACATTCGTTCGGCAGCAGTGCTCGCTTTTAGCGAGCACTGCACCGATCCGAACTCGCTTTTTGCAGATGGGCTCCCGCGGCGGTTGGCTTCTTCGAAGCGTGCCTTTAGATTTTACTTTTGGAGTTGTTCTTGGATATTTTTCAGTCGATTTTTTTAGGGATCGTTCAGGGTCTTACTGAGTTTTTGCCCATTTCTAGTTCTGGGCACTTGGTAATTTTTCAAGAATTGCTAGGCGTGGAGCAGCACAGTATTGCTTTTGATGTAGCGGCTCATTTGGGGACCGTCTTGACGGTCATCACGCTCTATTTTGCAACTGTGCGCCAGATGCTTTGGGAGGTGATCACTTATCCTTCTCATCGACGGTTCACTCCTGGCATCAAGCTGATGTTATTGATCGTCGTGGGGAGTGTTCCAACAGCCATCATTGGTCTGAGTCTTAAGGATATGTTTGAGTCGTTGTTTTCTAATTTGTTGGCTGTGGGTATTTTTTTGACAATCACGGGTTTGATTTTGTTTTTAACTCGAAACAAGGCTCGCATTTCACGGCATATTGATGTGCATAGCCTCGAAGACGTAAAGGCCATGCACTACTGGCAGGCAGCACTTATTGGTGTGGCGCAAGGTATGGCTATCGCGCCTGGAATTAGTCGTTCGGGATCGACCATAGCAGCGGGCTTGGCACTGGGAATCGATCGAAAAACCACGGCGCTTTTTAGTTTTATGTTGTCATTGCCGGCAATTATGGGCGCTGGATTATTGCAGTTGCGTCATATTACCAGTTGGGATCACCAAGTGTTGTTGAGCTTAGGTGTGGGCTTTTTGACGGCCTATTTATCGGGTTTGATGGGCTTATGGGGAATTTTGTATTTTGTAAAAAAAGGCCGACTTGAATATTTTAGTTATTATCTTTGGGTTGTTGGGCCGGCAGTTATATTCTGGAGCCTATGAGCCACCAGCCGCCGCGCCGGAACCCATCTGAAAAAAGGCTCAGACATTCGTTCGGCAGCAGTGCTCGCTTTTAGCGAGCACTGCACCGATCCGAACTCGCTTTTTGCAGATGGATTCTGGCGCGGCGGCTGGCGGATCATGGGCATCCAAAGGGAATCCGATACCTTTTGGATGGGGAGGGGAAAGATATGGAAACTACAAAATCATGGAACTTGCAAAAAGAACAATTGGAAGTTCTCGAACAACTTGTTGAAGAGCTCATGAAAGACGAGCCCTGTGAGGATACGGTCAAGTCGTATATGGGTCAGACAGGGATTCCCTATACATCTGATCCCATTGAGCGTATTAACGTTGTGTTGAGAGCCTTGAATTTTTCAGAACCAGAGAGAGAAGTTTAGTTATGACTGATAGGGACAATCAAAGTTTAGGATTTGAGACCCGGGCCATTCATGCCGGTCAAAAACCAGATCCCACAACCGGCGCCATTATGACTCCCATTTATTTATCAAGCACATTTGTGCAGGAGTCACCCGGCCATCATACAGGATTTGAATACAGCCGCACCGGAAATCCCACTCGCACCGCTTATGAAGCATGTATTGCAAGCCTTGAAGGTGGACGATTTGGGTTTGCATTCGCTTCAGGTTGTGCCGCTTCAACAACAGTGATGCATATTCTTAAGGCCGGCGACCACGTGGTGGCCTGTGACGACATATATGGGGGAAGCTTTCGGCTTTTTGATAAAATCATTCGAAACAACGGCATCGATTTTAGTTTTGTGGACCTCACCGATGTAAACCAATTTGCCGCAGCCATTAAGCCTGAGACTCGTCTGGTTTGGATCGAGTCGCCGACAAATCCCATGTTAAAACTCATGGACATCAAAAAATTGTCGGAGATGGCGCACAAACACAATATTTTGGTGGCTGTTGATAATACATTTATGAGCCCCTATTTTCAAAAACCATTGAGCCTTGGGGCCGATATAGTGGTTCACTCGGCGACAAAGTTTATTAATGGACACAGCGATATAGTAGGCGGCGTGATTGTGACCGATCGTGATGATCTGGCCGAGAAAATCGCCTTTTTGAGTAATTCTATGGGACCGGTAGCGGCGACATTTGATTCTTATATGTGTTTGCGAAGTTTGAAAACTTTGGCTGTGCGGATGCGAGCGCATCAAGAAAATGCCATAGCCATAGCCCAATTTTTAGAGGGCCATCCCAAAATAGAAAAAGTCATTTACCCAGGACTGGCCAGTCATCCCCAACATGGTTTAGCTAAAGAGCAGATGTCAGGTTATGGGGGCATGATCAGTGCCTATTTAAAGGGAGGATTGTCAGAGGCACGAGCCTTTTTGGAAAAGGTAAAAATCTTCAGCTTGGCGGAGAGTTTAGGCGGAGTGGAGTCCCTTGTGGAGCACCCTGCGATTATGACCCACGCCAGTGTGCCCGCAGAAACTCGACGGGCCCTGGGCATTGCCGACAACTTTGTGCGATTGAGTGTGGGTATTGAGACCCAGGATGACCTGATAAAGGATCTTGAACAGGCACTATGACGCAGCTACTAAATGGCTATAAATTGACTTTTTAGCCAACGAGCGGGTAGAGATAGGCCTTTGCGAAAATTTATGGCTCGGTAGCTCAGTCGGTAGAGCAGAGGACTGAAAATCCTTGTGTCGGCGGTTCAATTCCGTCCCGAGCCACCAAAAATAAAAAAGCCCGAGTGGGCTTTTTTTATTTTTGATGGTTTGGCCGAAGCCAAACCATGATGGTCTCCGACCTTCTCCTCGCTTTGCTCGTCGTGCGGTCTCGACCACAAGCTGCATCAAAATGCTTTGCATTTTGCCGCAGTCTTGAAAGGTTCAATTCCGTCCCGAGCCACTCGTGATCTTTATACAGTACATTTTTTTGTTTGGGTCACTCAAAAAGCCCTTTGGGCTTTTTTTGTTTTTTTGGATTGAGTTTATTCCCTTTCATTTAACTTATGCCACTAGTGCGATGACGACCCCGGGGTTGAATTCTTGCGCAAAGTGTCGTAGTTGTTTCAGCCTTATGGATTTATTGGCTGAAGTTCGACGTAATCCTTTCTTGTTGGCTCCTATGGCTGGAATTACCGACTGTGCCTTTCGCAGTTTTATGCGGGAGATGGGCTGTGGTGCGGTGGTGACGGAGTTGGTGTCGGCAACGGGGTTGCAGTTTAACTCTGAGAAAACTCGAAAGCTGATGGCGTTTGCTGAAGACCAGCACCCCGTGGGGGTTCAGATTTTTGGTGATGATCCTTCTCACTTGGCAGAAGCCGCCATTCAGGTGGAGGCCGCCGGTGCTGATTTTGTGGATCTTAATTTTGGTTGCCCGGTTCCGAAAGTGGTGAAGAAGGGGGCTGGGGCTGCCACGTTAAAAGATCTCGTTCATATGCGAGAAATTCTTCGCGCTATTAAAAAGTCAGTATCCATTCCTGTCACCATTAAGATTCGCACTGGTTGGGATGAAAAAAGCAAAAATGCAATCGATGTGGCTCAGCTGGCTTTTGATGAAGGTATAACCTGGGTGGCAATTCATGGGCGGACGCGAGCAGCCGGTTACTCTGGGTTAGCTGATTGGGATTATATTTCAGAGGTAAAGGCAAAAAGCCCCCTTCCCATTATAGGAAACGGCGATATTCGGTCTGCCGAGCAGGCCTTAGAAAGATTAAATCAATCGGGGTGTGATGGCGTGATGATCGGGCGGGGTTGTCTAAAAAATCCGTGGGTCTTTAGAGAGGCTATGGACCTTTATCAAGAACGACCCAGTCAGTACGAGCGAGACTTTACTTGGCTTTTCGGCACTCTTCACCAGCAATTGTTGAAATACGCTGATGACCGCATTGTGCCACTGCAAATTAAAAAGTTAGCGGCTTGGTATTCTGCTGGCTATCCTGCATCTGCGCAGTTCCGAAAAGAGATTTTTCAGCAGAAGGATCAAAGTTCAGTTTTTTCTATGGTGACTGACTATTTTTCCACAATTGCACATCTTCCCGCACCCGACACAAGTGGTGAAGCGTTTTTAATGGGTGGACACGGCTGATTCTACAGGCGTAACCTATCATCATGAAAAATGTGATTGAGGCAAAGAATCTCACCAAATCTTTTGGACCCCATCGAGCCGTAAATGGTCTCAATTTAGAAATCCGAGAAGGTGAATGCTTTGGGTTGCTGGGGCCAAATGGTGCAGGAAAATCCTCAGCTATGCGGATGTTCTATTGCGTGTCGCCGATTACATCGGGAGAGCTTTACGTTCTGGGTTTGGACGTAAAAAGAACTCCAAAAAAAATCAAATCGTCTATCGGAGTAGTGCCACAAGAAGATGGGCTCGATCCCGATTTTAGCGTTTTAGATAATCTCCTCGTATTTTCTAGATATTTGGGGCTCGATCCGAAAAAAGCAAGAGTCAGAGCCAACGAACTACTGAGGCTCATGCACCTAGAAGACTATGCAGATCATCCTGTGGATCACCTCAGTGGAGGAATGCGCCGCAGGCTAACCATCGCAAGGGCGCTTCTGAATGAACCAAAGATGTTGTTTTTGGATGAGCCCACAACAGGGCTCGATCCTCAGGCACGCTACTGGATCTGGGAGTTTTTAAAGGATCTTCGTTCAAAGGGCACAAGCGTCCTCTTGACGACCCACTATATGGAAGAGGCAGAAACTCTTTGCGACCGCCTGGTGATTATGGACAAAGGCCGAGTGTTAGCGCAGGGGACGCCCCGGGATCTCATATTGGAACTTGTTGGCCACGAAGTGATTGAGTTTGAAATTCCCATAGTAGATCAAAATTACTATTTAAGTCAGCTCAAGGATAAATTCGCCTATCAGATATTAAATCAACGAGTGCGACTCTTTGTAAAAGGGGCAAAAGACAAACAAATGGCCCTTACAATTATCAATAGTGATAAGATTATTATTCGAAAATCTACTTTAGATGATGTGTTTTTAAAGCTAGCTGGACATGAACTCCGCAACTAGGAAAACGAAATGGTCTTAAAGAAAACTTTTCCTATCGTGTTTGATTTATTCACCTTTCCCGACTGGGGACGGGGAGTATTAAGCGTTTGGTGGAGAAATTTTCTCTATTTTCGGTATACTCTTTTAGTTTCTTTCTTTTGGATCATTATAGAACCTGTTCTTTATTTGGGCGCAATCGGCTACGGCATTGGCGTAATGGTGGAACGAGTAGACGGAATGCCTTATCTGCAGTTTTATGCACCAGCATTGATGGCTATTACGGGAATGTTTGTGGCTTATTTTGAAGGGACCTATGGAAGCTTTACTAAGCTAACGAGACAAAATACCTATGGTACGATTCTGCTTACGCCCATATCAGCACAAGAAATCGCATTGGGTGAAATACTGTGGGCCGCAAGTAAAGGATTTTTCAGCGTGATAGGAGTGACGCTTGTGATGGCTGCCATTGGACTTATAAAAACCTGGATGGTGATTCCGGCTCTGGCGATCAATGCCCTCGTCTGCTGGCTGTTTGGTGCATTTGGGGTACTAATGGCAGCGTACGCGAAAACCTATGATAGCTTTATTTATTCTCAGTCGGCAGCGATTGTACCCATGGCCTTATTCAGTGGCACCTACTTTCCACTCACTCAATTGCCCGTGGTGGCACAAAAAGCGGCCCTACTGTTGCCTCTCACACATGGGGTGGCGGCAAGTCGAGCCTTGATGTCAGGGGTGCCCACTCCATCGGTGGCGTTGAACGCGGCTGTGCTGATTACACTTACAGTTCTTGTTACAAATTGGGCTGTGGCACAAATGCAGCGGCGAATTGTATCGTAACAAATTAGCCATTCGATGAATTGAGAAGGCCGTTATTTTTCATCCAATCCACACTTTGTTTGATTGCATAGGCTGCCGGCTTGGGGTTAAATCCCAACTCGGCTTTAGCTTTACTGGCGTCAAACCAATGATACAGTGTGGAGGCCCAGGCATTTTCAGAGTTGATTGGCCCCTTTTTGTCCTTTTTTTCTAAATAGTCCCCATAGCGTCCTATGGCATGCACCAGCCAACCAGGTAGTTTAATTCGCGGCGGAGCCACCCCGGCTTCATGAGCTATGAGTCGAAAGACATCTTTAATAAGTAGGTTTTCGCCAGCCAAGATGTACCGTTCACCACTTCTGCCGAGATCTATTGAAGCTACAATGGCGTCAACAACATCTTCAACAGAGATGACGTTGACACCTCCAGGAGGATAAAATGGGAATTTCCCCTGAGCGACTTTGACTTGCACCTTGCGGCTGCCCTTTTTGGCATCTCCGGGTCCATAAATTGTTGAGGGGTTTAGGGCCACAGCCTGAATTCGATTTTTTCTCGCGGCCTCAAGAACAATCTCTTCAGCCTTTCTTTTTGTTTCAAAATAACCAAGATCAAGATGGCTTAAGTTATAATCAGAATTTTCATCGAGGGGAGCCTTTCCATCAAAGCTTGCACCCACAGCCACAACTGAACTTAAGTAAACAAGTTTTTTGACTCCATGTTTAGCACATGATTCCACAATATTATTTGTTCCCACTACATTTGCCAAAATCATGGCGGGCCTCATTGCGCGGGAGTAACCAACCAATCCTGCTAAATGGAAAACAAGATCTTGATTGGTCACAGCTTGGTCGACAGCTCCAGAATCAGATACGTCTCCAAGGGTGTGTTCAACCCGGAGGTTTTTTATTTCATCAAGATCACTGCGCTCTCGACGTAAGACTCGAACTTCATGACCTTCGTCCAGAAGTCTGCGAGTCAGCCACGATCCAACAAAACCCGTCGCTCCAGTGACTAACACTTTCATGGTCTAATTCCTTGGTTATTTGCGAAATCACTTCACATCTGCAGTTCAGTTGATAACATTTATTAATAGAAGTCGGAACGAAATTCATTCAGACCAAGAGGACCAATATGAGCACCAAAAAGATGCTACAAAACTTGTATCTATTCAAGGGGTTAGGCGAAGACCAGATGCAAAAGATTGATTCGATCGCCAACCTTGAAACTTTTGTTCCTGGTGACGATATTTTTGGACAAGGTGATCCCGCCACGGCTCTATATATGATTCAATTTGGAAGTGTTCGAATTCTTCAAAAAACTGCAGGTGGTGACAGTATCGAAGTGGCCTCGCTAGGTACCGGGTCTCATTTTGGCGAAATGGCGTTTCTTGACGGTGAGCCGCGATCAGCTTCGGCCACGCCCATTGAAAAATCAGATATCGTGGTTTTAGACTATGCCAAGCTTGATGAAGTATTGAGCGACGACTTTTCTATTGCTGTTCATTTTTATAAACAACTAGCCCACTTCTTGGCTGGTCGTTTAAGGATCACAACTAACGATTTGAGTTTTGCTAGAAGTCAAAACCTAAGTCACTTCTAGTCAACGGGTAGCCCATGGATATTTCAAGCTTCCTTGGTATCGCAGTCGCCCTTTTCGGAATAGTGGTGGGTAATGCCATAGAGGGGGGTCACTTTGGTTCCCTTATTCAATTTACTGCGTTTATTATTGTATTTGGTGGCACTCTAGGTGCCACTATGTTGGCCAACAGGGCGAGTGACCTAAAGCTAGGTTTGAAGCTCCTTGGCTGGGGATTTCGCGCTGATAACGATGAACTTCGCACAAGGGTGGCTGGTGAAATCGTTGATGTGGCAAACTTCGTTCGAAAAGAATCAATGCTGGCAGCCGAAGGGCGTGTGGGGAGCCTCACACATCCCTTCATGAGAAAAGTATTTAAACTGATGGTTGATGGGACAGAAGCGAATACCTTGCGTGATATTTTTGAAAAAGAAATGGAAACAGAAGAAGATCAGTGGATAGCTGGTGCAAAAGTTTGGATGGATGCCGGTGGGTATGCGCCAACCATAGGTATTCTTGGAGCCGTTTTAGGGTTGATTCATGTCATGGGTAATCTGACAAATACGTCAGAACTTGGTAAAGGAATTGCAGTTGCATTTGTAGCGACAATTTATGGGGTTGGATCTGCGAATTTACTATTTTTACCCATTGCCAATAAAATACAAAGAAAAGCCAAGGCTGAAACTCGCACCAAAGAAATGATCTTAGAAGGAGCTATCTCCATAGTTTCCGGTATGCACCCTCGCTTGATTCAAGAAAAAATGGATGGATTTCTTGAGACAGCAAGTCGATTGCCTTTGGTGAGATAAAAAAATGGCACGTCGTCGAAAAAAAACCGAAGACCACGAGAATCATGAGCGTTGGCTCGTATCATATGCCGATTTCATAACCTTGTTATTTGCGTTTTTCGTCGTGATGTATGCCATTTCTAGTCACGACTTGAAAAAGGCCGAGAGTTTTGAGCAATCTATTCGTGAACATCTGACAAAGTTTGGTGGTGGCCAGGGCAAAGCCGGAGGGTTAAATCGTTCCACAAAAGAAAGTTCTCCAGTTGAGCCACCCATTCCCCAACATCAAACACCGGGTGATATGCAGAAGGTGCAATTCAAAGTGGAGACCTACCTTGAAGAAAATATGTCGCCTGATGAGCTAGAGCGTGTCGTTAAGGACATTCGCTCAGACAACCTGGGTGTGCGCATATCCGTAGCAGCGGATGAAATTTTTCCTCAGGGCTCATACCGATTCAAATCGGATGCTGTTTCTACTTTGAACAAAATTGGCCGTCTGCTACACGATGCCGGCAAAAAAGTCATTGTTGAGGGTCACACAGACCTTATTGGTAAAAACAAAGATCTTATTCCAACGCCTTGGGAGTTATCGTCAATGCAGGCCACAACCGTTGCAAGATTTCTAATTAAGTTCCATGATATCAGTGGAAAAATGGTTTCTGCTGTGGCGTACGGCGATGAGCGGCCCCTTTTTCCGGATTCTGAAAATGAGGCCTATAGAGCTCGAAATCGGCGAATAGACTTTCTCGTGGTGACGGAGAGCTCACCACTCTAAGTCATATCTATTCGCGGATTATAGTGACTGATTTAATGACAACGTCTTCAGCGGGCTTGTCATTAATTCCTGTTTTCACAGAACCAATCTTTTTAACCACATCCATTCCCTCAACAATTTCGCCAAAAATGGAATAACCGGCTTTTGGCCTTTGTGCATCCAAGTGGGGGACGGCGCCTAAAGTAATAAAGAACTGGCTGCCATTCGTATTTGGTCCTCGATTGGCCATCGACAAAATGCCTTCTTTGTCATGCCGAAGGTTTGGGTGAAACTCGTCTTCAAAAGTATATCCCGGTCCGCCACGTCCTGTACCCATTGGGCATCCACCTTGGATCATAAAGCCATCAATAATTCGGTGGAACGTGAGGCCGTCATAGAATCGACGCTTTGTTGGTTTGTTGGTTTCAGGATCAGTAAACTCTTTTGTTCCTTCAGCTAATCCGACAAAGTTATCAACGGTTTTTGGGGCGCGTTTAAAATGAAGGCGGGCTTTAAATTGGCCCATACTGGTATCAAACAATGCAAACATACGCTTGGTCCTTTGTGTTTTCTGAGTTTTTTGTACAATTTTTGGAGAAGTTTTCTTGCTAGAATCTGTTTCGCCGGCGGCTTCTGATTTGGTGGAGGGCTCTGCAACCACGGGCGAAGTCTCTGGTTGAGTGAGCTTGCCTTCTTGTGCTCTTGCAAAACTAAACATCAAAAAAGCACTTAAATAAATAATCAGGGCCAGTCCCCATGGGTTCTTGCGGGAAAACATAGTTTTATCTCCTTAGAAGTCGTGCTGAGATAGCAAAAGTATCGAGGTCTCCACCTGGGGTCAAGAAAGGGACGGAGGGGATCAAAAAAAGTGGTATGACAGTCTTGAGGGAGACCCAGCCATTATACCGCCTTGCATCGAATGATTGGCCAAAACGGCTGCAAAATCAGTGGGGTTCCTGAGCTGTGATCAGCGCAGTGGAATCAGGATTTCTGCTGAGTGGACCAAGACGTCCCGCAGCTGATGAGAAATTTGATCCTGTGCGCCGTTAAGGTATTTGCATAAACGGATGTAACTCTCCGATGTCCAATTGATACGGCTGCCACTGGCCTGGGAGAAAATTTGATAAAGCTGTTCAATCAACCGCAAATAAGAATAGTGCTCGGCCAACTGTCGACCCTGCTTCTCGTCAAGACAATGACCCCCAACGAGAGCGTCAATCAGGGCGGTGACACTTCCCGATTTTAGTTTCTGCCCTGTTTTTAAGCAGGCAATCTGCACTGCAAACTCAATATCCACAATGCCGCCGGCTTCATATTTGAGATCAATGGAGTTTTCAGAGGAAGGTTTTAAGATTTTTTTTCTAATATCAGTAAGTTCCTCAAGTTCAGACTGATCGAGCCCGCGCTCCACACATAGGGTTCGAAGAGCGTTGTCTCGGCCAGATCCATCGAGCCGGCGGGCTCGCAAGTACGACTGTCGTTCCCAGGCGGCCGCCTTCTCCTTGATGTACTCTTCGAGATCTTTTTCCGGAACAAGCAGTGGTCCAGCGCTTCCGGATGGGCGCAACCGTAGGTCAATGGGATAGAGTTGGCCGCCCCGGTGAGGGTCAGTTAGGCGAGATATAAAACGTCTGGCAACTTTATTGTCGTCGTCGTTGGGGGCAGTTGGAGTGACAAAAACAAAATCAAGATCTGATTTTAATCCTAGTTCTCGACTGCCCCATTTTCCCAAACACAATATATCAACGCGAGCATCGGGAAAGTCTTCCTTTAGGCGTCCCAACAACAGGGAGCAGATCTCATCAGCGGCGGCCGTCATTTGCATAGAAAAAGAATTCAAATCTTTAGATTTTAACAGCTGGTTGGCGGCGATAATTTCGGTCAGCTTTTTTCTATCCGTTAATTCTTCAAGCAACTGTTCGAAATCAGAAGATAAAACATCCTGACGTCGGAGGATAAAACCATCTAAAATCTCGGGTCGAGAGGCCACCAGATGACCCAGGTAGGGCGAAGTACTAAACAATACACATAAATCACTCATGAGTGCGCGTTCTCGTAGCAAGAGAGTAAAAAATGAAGCCTTGGCCCGAGTGTTTTTAATAAAATCAATGAGGAGCTTAAGCCCCAAATTCAAGTCGACCCCGACATTCGCCAACTCTCCTATAAAATGATATAGAAGTTGCCGACGGATCTTCTCATCTCGTTGGCCAGAAGTGGACTTTGCAGTGAGTTGAATAAGCTTTGGCCAATCATTTTCGACCACAGTTTGATCAAAGCCCAATGACTTAAGCCATTGTTGTTGTGATTCGAGTGTAGTCGGTAGGGCCTCCCTGTCGATCTCGATTTTACCCAGTAACTCGCTCACCGTTGAGTCAACAAACTGCATTTTGTTGGCAACCTGTGTGGGAGTATTTTCTTCAATGATTTTGGGGTAGGGCACCTTAAGCGAGTGAGTTTGTCGGTCATTGATGCTCTGAATACCATTTTCAAGTTCACGCAGGTCCCAGTAATACTTAAGAAGTTTCCGCAATGTGTCCTCTGGCATAAGCTGATTTTCAATCAAACGGGCCACAGCCAAATCTGTTGACTGTAGTCGAAGCGTGGCGATTTTACCTCCGTGAATCACTTGTAAGGCGTGAATGAACAGCTCAATATCGCGGATACCGCCGACTCCCAGTTTGAGATTGAGTTGTCCTTGATTCTTGTTCTGCTGGTAATCTTGAATAAACCCGCGCAGGTGCTTAAGGTCATCAAACAAGGTGTAGTCTAGAAACCGACGATAGCAAAAGTCATCGGCCATGCTGCGAACCTCATCAAGCAACGGCTGTGGTCCGCATAAGGGACGGAGTCGAACAAGGGCCAGTCTTTCCCAAGTCGCACCTTGAGTCCAATAGTAATCTTCAAACTGGGACCGGGAAGACACAAGCGGGCCTAATTTTCCTCCGGGCCGGAGGTCTGCATCCACGCGCAAACAGAAGCCATAATTGTTGGTGTGGCTTAGCGATTGAATAATTTTTTGAACCAATGCGAGATCTTCACCAGAGGCTGGTTTGGCGCTAACAAACATCAGATCCACGTCCGAGGATAAATTCAGCTCGCACGCCCCAAGCTTTCCAACGGCAAAAATCCCAAGGTTTGTATTCTCCAAGCCGCCATTCTTTGTCCAGACTTGGTTGATTAAAGTGTCTGCAGCATGGCTCCAATATTGGCATACATCAGAAGCCGTTGCCGTTTTAAGTAAGGTGGCCATTGCGGCTCTCAGCCAATGATGATGCCGCTGCCATCTCAGTGAATACTCCCAACCCTCGTTGCACGGGTTATTCACGATGTTCAAATACCGATCTACGGCGGGGGAATACTGTCGAACCAGTAGGATCTGTTCCGCGGAGTATTCTTCAAGCGCTGGAATTTTCTCGCCAGACATTACTGTAAAAACGGCGACCACTTCGGCCGAAAGTACTCATTTTTGTCAAATGTAATGCGACGTTCGTTTGTACCATCTACGTTCACGATATAGATCTGGTATTTTCCTGTGCGATCGCTTGAAAACATAATATGGCGTCCATCAGGAGAAAAACTGGGGTCTTCGTTGTTGGCCCAACTTCCATTTGTCCTTCTGGCAGAGGTGAGGCGAGACAAACCGGTACCATCTTTCTTCATTACAAAAATATCAAAATGCCCTTTGTCTTGTCCGGCGAATGCGATCATCTTGCCATCCGGCGACCAGGCGGGGCTTGAGTTGTAAACACCAGCGAACGTGAGA